>URRJ01000011.1 GCA_900550205.1 uncultured Collinsella sp.
CCGCAGCCGTTGAGGCCGCCAACGCCGCCGTGATCGAGGCCGCCCTCAACGGCCTGGGCAAACCCGGCATGGGGTGCACGGCCACCTGTGCCTACATCGAAAACGACACGCTCGCCATCGCCCACGTGGGCGACTCGCGCGCCTACCTGCTCCACGAGGGTACGCTCATCCGCGTGACCCGCGACCACTCCTACGTGGAGGAGCTCGTGGATGCCGGCGATTACGGCCGACGAGGCCCCCGGCCACCCCAACCGCTCGGTCATCACCCGCGCGCTGGGCTCGGATCCCGCCATGTATGCCGACCACTTTACCCTGCACATCGAGGAAGGCGACCGCCTGATTCTGTGCTCCGACGGTCTTTCGAGCATGATTCCCGATAGCGATATCGAGAACATCGCCACGCAGTCTTCGAGCGCACAGATCTGTGTCGACAACTTGGTGGACGCGGCGCTCGCCGCCGGCGGCCACGACAACGTGACCGTGGTGGTCGTCGATCTGGTCGACGACGGCGTCATGCGCGAGGCAAAACGCGTCCGACGCCGCAATGTCACCATCGCCTCCATCTTGGCCCTTGTCTTTGTGCTGGTAGCAGGCATCTGGGCATACACGGGCGTCACCGGCTCCTATTACTTGGGAACCTACCACGGCAATGTCGCCGTCTGGCGCGGCCTACCCGGCAAGACGCTCGGGGTCGAGCTCCACTGGCTCGAGAGCGAAACCAGCATCAAGCTGTCCGACCTGCCCGAAGACACGCAAAACCGCCTGAAGGCAGGCATTCCACAAACGAGCGTCGACGATGCGCAGGACACCATTTCCAAGTACCGCCATCAGATTGACGAGGAGCAGACCCGTCAGGTGATTGACGCGCAAACGATTCGCGACAACACCGATCAGGAATCCACATCCGAGTCAGATTCCGAGAAAACCGCCGAACAGTCAGCCGAGGCCGAAGCCTCCGATAAGAATTAGAAAGGGAGTGCCGCTTATGAGTCGCCGCAACACCGAACTGCTCTTGCTCATCGCCTCGGCGTTCCCCGTCATCCTGCTCTATGCGATGTACGTGCTCACCGCGGGTGCCACGGTTTCCTTTGAGACGCTCGCCGTGCCGATCGGCCTGTTCGCCGCCTTCGCCGCGGCGCATATCGCCGTGCGCATCCTGGCGCCCGGCGCCGACCCCGCCATCCTGCCCATCGTCTTTGTGCTCTCGGGCATCGGCATCACATTCGTGACGCGCCTGGCCCCCGACCTCGCCATCTCGCAGCTCATCATCTTGTTTGTCTCGATGGCGCTCATGGTGGGAACGCTCGCACTGGTTAAGAACCTCGACGTGGTCATGCGCTACAAGTACACCTTTGGCATTATCGGCATCATCCTGCTGATGCTGCCGATCTTTATCGGCACCACGATCTCGGGCTCCAAGCTGTGGATTCGCATCGCGGGCTTCACCATCCAGCCTGGCGAGTTCGCCAAGGTCTTCATCGTCTTGTTCCTGGCAGGCTATCTGGCCGAGAACCGCGAGCTGCTCTCCATCTCCAACCGCAAGATCCTGGGCCTCAAGATTCCGCGCTTCCGCCTGCTGCTGCCGCTGTTTGCCGTGTGGGGCGTGTGCCTGCTCATCGTCGTCTTCGAACGCGACCTGGGCTCGGCCGTCCTGTTCTACACCATCTTTTTGCTGATGCTCTATGTTGCCACGGGACGTTTTTCGTACGTCATCATCGGCCTTGCGCTGCTGGCCGTTGGAGCCGTGGGCGCCTACAAGTTCCTGTCGCACGTGCAGGTGCGCTTTCAGGTCTGGGTCGATCCGTTTAAGGACGCCCAGGGCCAGGGCTACCAGATCGTACAGTCACTTTACTCGCTGGCTGACGGTGGCCTGGTTGGCGTCGGCATCGGCAACGGCATGGCAAACAACATCCCCGTCGTCGAGTCCGACTTTATCTTCTCGGCCATCGGCGAGGAAATGGGCCTTTTGGGCGGCGGCGCCGTGCTCATCCTGTTTATGCTTTTTGCCGTGCGTGGCCTCACCACGGCCGCCCGCGCCAAGTCCGACCTTGCCGCCTTTAGCGCGACCGGCCTTACGGCGGCCATCAGCTTCCAGGCATTCTTAATCGTTGGCGGCGTAACCCGCCTGATCCCGCTGACTGGCGTCACCCTGCCCTTTATGAGCCAGGGCGGCTCCTCGCTGCTGGCGAGCTTTATCATCGTCGCGCTACTGCTGCGCGCCGGCGACGAGGCAACCGGACGCGAAGCCGAGCTCACCGGCACCGGCACCATGGCCGCCATCACCGATGACCAGGTCGCATCCGCCGTCGCCCCGACCGGTACGCGTTTTGCCAGCGCACCTTCCTACAGCCACGGCAACCACTCCGCGGGCTCTCGCATGCGTCGTCGCCTGCTCGACACGCCAGAGTCCGGCGTGCTCGGCCGCGTGGCACTTGCCAACCGTCTGACTCGTGCCGTGTTTGCTTTCACGGCGCTGTTCGCCATCCTTATCGGCAACCTCACCTATGTCCAGGTCATCAAGGCGAAGGACTATCAGGACATGCCGACCAACAACCACACCATCGCCCGCTCCAAGTACATCCAGCGTGGCTCCATCATCACGTCCGACGGCGTGACGCTAGCCGAGTCGTTGCAGCAGGAGGACGGCACCTACGCCCGTTCCTACCCCAACGGCAACATGGCCGCGCACGTGGTGGGCTACGTGAGCCAGCAATACGGCACCGCCGGCATCGAGAGCGTCATGAACGATACGCTCACCGGCTCCAAGGATTACTCCAGCTGGAACAACGCCATCGCGTCGCTCGCGGGGCAGACCCAGCCGGGCAATACCGCCAAGCTCACCATCGACTCGCGCATCCAGACGGCTGCCGAGCAGGCGCTCAAGGGCTTTAAGGGCGCTGTGGTGGTCATGGATCCGCGCACCGGTGCGGTCCTTGCGTGCGCGAGCTCGCCTACCTACGACAACACCAACATCGATGCGCTGCTCCAGTCGGGCGGCGGCGAGGACGGCTCCATGTACGACCGCGCCATGGACGCGCTCTACACCCCGGGCTCGACCTTTAAGGTCGTCACACTCTCCGCGGCGCTCGAGACCGGCACCGCCAGCCTTACCAGCACGTACCAGGCGCCCGGCTCCATGGATATTGGCAACGCGCCGGTCACCAACGATGCCAACGAGAGCTACGGCACCATCAGCCTGCAGCAGGCCTTCGCCGTGTCGTCCAACGTCGTCTTTGGCCAGGTGGCAAACGAGGTCGGCGCCAGCTCGCTCGTCCAGTTTGCCAACGCCTTTGGCTACGGTCAAAAGCTCGGCCAGGATCTGACCACCGCGGCTTCCATCATGGCCGACCCGTCGCTTATGACCGAATGGGAGACCGCTTGGGCAGGCGCCGGACAGCCCGTCGGCATGGACCACACGCCTGGCCCGCAGACCACCGTTATGCAGAATTGCGTGATCGCTGCGGCTATCGCCAACAGCGGCGTGGTCATGGACCCGTTCTTTGTGTCCCAGATACTCGCCCCGGACGGAACCGTGGTTAAGACCACGCAGTCCCGCTCGCTGGGCCAGGCTGTCAGCTCTGCCACGGCCGACCAGGTCAAGCGGGCCATGCTCGCCGTCGTCCAGTCCGGTACCGGCACCGATGCCCAGATTCCGGGCGTCAAGGTTGCCGGCAAGACCGGTTCGGCCGAGACCGGCGGCACCAACGTCAACTCTATGTTTGTTGGCTTTGCACCTTACGATTCACCCACGGTTGCCATCTCGGTGGCCCTGGAGGATTACGACAAACACGACGTCGAGGCGGCCAAGATCGCCGGCATCGTCCTGACCGCGGCGCTCGCCGCACAGGGAGCGTGATGCCCGTGATCAAAGCGGATACTTGGGACGCGCCGCGGCCGATGAGCTAGCGACAACGCGCCACACGGCCCCAGCGGCCATACATTTGGTACTACACACATCGTTGAGCGAATAGTTATGTTAGGAGCAGGAATGGAACAGAGGGTCCTCGGGGGAAGATACCTCCTCAAGGATAAGGTGGGAACGGGCGGTATGGCGACCGTCTTCCGTGCACAGGATCAGGTCCTCGACCGCACGGTTGCCGTCAAGATCATGCTGCCGCAGTATGCCGGCGACGCCACCTTCGCCGCCCGCTTTAAGCAGGAGGCCCAGGCAGCGGCCGGCCTGTCCTCCCCCTATATCGTGGGCGTCTACGACTGGGGCAAGGATGGCGACACCTATTACATCGTCATGGAGTACCTGCGCGGTACCGACCTTAAGAGCGGCATCAAGAGCCACGGCGCCCTCGATCCCAAGAAGGTCGCGCAGATCGGCTCGCAGATCAGCTCCGCGCTTTCGGTCGCACACAAGCACGAGATTATCCACCGCGACATTAAGCCGCAAAACATCATGGTGCTGCCCGACGGCAATATCAAGGTCATGGATTTTGGCATCGCACGCGCCAAGAACAGCCACCTCACGCAGGATAACAACGTGCTGGGCACCGCCCACTATGTAAGCCCCGAACAGACCCGCGGCCAGGACCTCGGCCCCACCTCGGATATCTACTCGCTGGGTGTCGTCATGTACGAGTGCGCCACCGGCCGCGTACCCTTTGACGGCGACGACGCCATCTCGGTCGCGCTCAAGCAGGTCAACGAGCTCCCCATCCCGCCGAGCCAGATCAACTCCGGCGTCGATGCCGACCTGGAGCGCATCATCCTCAAGTGCATGGAGAAGGACCCGGCAAACCGCTTCCAGACGGCCGACGAGCTGCGTCAGGTGCTCAACAGCTACCTGTCCGGCCGAGCCGTCAACGTCTCGGAGCCCACGCGCATCATCGGTGCCGCCGGCGACCTGGGTGCCACCAAGACCCGCGAGCTTTCCGACTCAACGCGCGCTATGGTTCGTCCCGTCTCGGGCGTGAGCGGTCAGAACACCGCCCGTAGCGCTGTCTCGGGCTCCACGGGCTCCTACGAGGTCGAGAAGCCTAAGTCCAACAAGAACAAGATCATCGCCGCCGTGATTGCCGCCGTCGCCGTAATTGGTGTTGTAGTGGCCTTTGCCACAGGCATGTTCAGTGGCGAACAGGTCACGGTGCCCGACGTGCTGGGCAAGGACCAGGAAACCGCTATTGAGCTGATCAAGGAAGCAGGCCTTGAGGTTGGCACCGTCGACCAGAGCTACAACGACGATGTCGACGAGGGAAAGGTCGCCGAGCAGACCCCCAACGGCAACACCAAGAAGGCCAAGGGCACGAGGGTGAACCTGGTAATCTCCAAGGGCCCTAAGCCCTCCGAGAAAGTCGAGGTTCCGCAGCTCCTCGGCCTGACCAAGGACCAGGCCGAGGCCGCACTGGCAAGCGTGGGCCTGAAGGGCAGCGCTTCGGAGGAAGCCAATGAGGCCGAAGAGGGCCAGGTCTTTGAGCAGGGCACTGCTGCCGGCAAGGAGGTCGAGAAGGGCACGACCATCTCGTACAAGGTCTCTGGCGGCCCGGATACCACCTCGGTGCCCGATCTGACCGACATGACCGAGGCCCAGGCGCGCAACGCTCTCGACATGGCTGGCTTTGGCGTCGACGTGAGCTACCAGGAAAACGACTCGGTTACCGAGGGCACCGTAATTAGCTGGAACCCCAGCGGCAAGCAGAAGCCCGGTGCCACGATCACCGTCGTCATCGCCAAGAAGTCCGGCAAGGCCAGCGTCCCGGGCAACCTGTACGGCAAGAGCATCTCCGCCGCCGTCACCGCGCTCAACAACGCCGGTTTCTACAACATCGCATTCTGCGATCAGAACGGTAACCCTGTGAGCGGCAACGAAAACGCCACCGTTACGGGCGTCTCCCCCACCGGCAAGCAGTCCACCGACAGCACGATCACGCTGACGGTTTCCATCTCCGGTTCCGGCGACGACTCCGAGTCTAGCAACTAACGTCAATCGCTTGTTGCTCCGAGCGGTTTAGACCGCAAACACATTCGCTCAGAAGCGCCCGCTTGCTCCCCCAGCAAGCGGGCGCTTTTCTTTTGATGTGGGATTGCCGCCCATGGATGAACGCGACTTTAAACCAGAAGAGCCCGGCACCATGGCGGTACCGGGCTCGATAAATCTCTGGTGCCCCCGGGCGGATTCGAACCGTCGACACCCGCTTTAGGAGAGCGGTGCTCTATCCCCTGAGCTACGGAGGCATGTCGTACTAGTGTAGCAGATTTACGCCACTACCATGCAGCGCATAGCCGCTCTTCGAGATAGTCATCTGCGACGTTCTTTAATGACTGGTCGTTTAAGAACGTCGCAGGAGACTAGTTGCCTTTGTGGAAGAGGCTTTTGATGACGGAAGGGATGCTCTTGGCGCCCTTGGCGGTCACATCGATAAAGTCGGGCGAACGCACGAGCTTATCCTCGTCGACGTACTTGCGGACCGCACGAAGCGTCTCTTTGTCGTCGCGCGTCGAAAACGTAAAGTGACCGTTGTCCTTGGTAAAGATGGCAAAACGCGTGATCTTCTTGGTGCCGCGTAAAACCTCGGCGGCAATATAGTCGACCTCGTCCCACGGGATTTGAATATAATCCTCGGGATTGTGCTCGTTATAGTACTCAAACGCCTTATTGCCCACCATTACGTTACCGTGACTGGTAAGCCCCATCAGGCAGGTTGCCGGCGTTGCCAGATCGACCGTGCTGTTCTGAGATTGCGCCATACGCGCCTCGCCCTCCAATAAAAAACAATCGGACCGCATCCAGTGTACCCACCGGGTGCGGTCCGTTTCAATGGCTCAAAAGCCCTTGCCTAGCAACTCTCGGTCTTAAGCCGAAGCGTGCTTACATGAAGCCGCAGACGCGACCGATGATGCCGACGGCGAAGAGAGCCAGGATGATGACGATCGGGCTGACCTTCTTCTTGAGGAGCTTGCAGACCAGCAGGGTCAGGCACACAGCGGCAAGGCCGGGGATGAGCTGATCGAGGTTAGCCTGAAGCGTGGTGACCTTAACCTGATCAAGGGCGGTAGCACCGATGGAGTTGTACATCGTCAGCGCTTCCTTGACGCCCTCGGAGCCGGAGGGCAGGCTAGCCCAGTCGATAAAAGCGCCAGCAGACTGCGTGACCTTGGAGACGACCGGGGTGAAGGAGATGGACACCCAGCGCTCGACCAGGGCGCCGATGATGAACATACCCAGGATGGAAGCACCCTCGGTAACCTTGCCCATCAGACCGCCGGAGAGGTCCTTGGCGATGGAGGAGCCGACCTTGTAGCCAAACTCCTGCGTGTACCACAGGAAGGCGTAACGGATGATGTTCCACGCGAAGAAGAACAGCAGCGGACCGGCGATGCTGCCGGACAGGGCCATGGAAGCGCCCAGAGCGCCCAGAATCGGGCGAAGGGTGAACCAGAAGGCGGGGTCGCCGACGCCGGCGAGCGGGCCCATCATACCGACCTTGACGCCCTGGATGGCGACGTCGTCGATCGGAGCACCGTTGGCGCGCTCCTCCTCGAGAGCGAGGGTAACGCCAATGACGGGGGCGGAAACATAGGGGTGGGTGTTATAGAACTCCAGGTGGCGCTTAAGAGCGGCAATCTGGTCATCCTTGCTGGTGTAGAGCTTCTTGATCGCAGGGATCATTGCGAAGCACCAGCCGCCGTTCTGCATACGCTCGTAGTTCCACGAGCCCTGAAGGAACTGATGACGGAAGCAAACCTTCTTGCGGTCAGCCTTGGTGAGCTGAATCTTGTTCTCTGCCATATGTATCACTCCCCTCCTACTCGTAATCGTTCAGAATGTCGCCGAGCGGGTCACCGGAGCCACCGCCCATGCCGCCACCCTGCTTGGCCAGATCCTTAAGGCCAAGGTAGATGAGGGCAAGGGAGATGCCGATGAGGCCAAGAGCGATCAGCGTGAGCTGAGGGATGGCAGCAAGGACAAAGCCGAGGATGAAGAACGGCCAGGTCTCCTTGGTGGCCATCATGTTGATGACCATGGCGTAACCGACGGAAGCGACCATGCCGCCGCCGACAGCCATGCCGCCGGACAGCCAGTCGGGCATAGCGTTAAGCGCGTTGGTAACAGCCTCGGCCGGGATGATGCACAGAAGTACTGCCGGGATGGCGATACGAAGGCCCTGCATAAGGATGGCAATGTACTGCCAACGCTCGATGCCAGCGAAGTCGCCCTTCTCGGCGCAACCGTCCATGGCGTGAGCGATAGCGGTAGCCAGGGTACGGCAGATCATGGTCAGGAACAGACCAGCGACCGACAGCGGGACAGCGACGGCGATAGCGGCGGTAACGGCCTTCGACGGATCGGTAGCGCCGCCGTTGAGGGCGAGCACCATGATGATCGAAGAGGCGACCGAGGCCAGAGCGGCGTCAGGCGCGACGGCGGCGCCGACGTTAGCCCAGCCAAGGGCCATCATCTGGAGCGAACCGCCCAGGAGGATGCCCTCCTGAAGGTGACCGGTTACGAGACCGATAAGCGTGCATGCCACGAGCGGCTGATGGAACTGGAACTCATCCAGAATGCCTTCCATACCGGCAAGCAACGCGACAATCGCAACAAGCAGAATAGTGATTGCAGACATGTATCGGACCCTCCTTTACTATGCTTGAGCGGCCAGTTCGGCCTTAGCTTTCTTCAACATGGCGTCGAGATCCTCGGAGGAATCCGAAGGAACCTTGCGGACCTCGAACTTGACGCCCTTGGCCTTGAGGGCCTCGAGAGTCTTGACGTCGTCATCGCCCATAGCGACGGCGTTGGTGACGACGACCTTGCCCTTGGAGTGAGCCATGGAACCGATGTTGACTTCCTTGATGTCGACGCCGGCCTCGATGGCCTTGAGCAGATCCTGCGGGTTCTCGAAGAGCAGCATGGCCTTGGTGTCACCAAAGCGCGTGTCCTTGACGACCTCGGCCATCTTCTTGATGGGCACGACGTTGGCATGGACTCCCGGAGGGGCAGCCTGCTCGATCATGGTCTTGCGGAGCTCGTCGTGAGCAACGCCGTCGGAAACCACGATGATGCGGTTGGGGTTAATCTGCTTGGTCCACGTGGTGGCCACCTGACCATGCAGCAGACGGGTGTCGATACGGACGTGGGCAATCTTGATGTGCCCGTCGCCGATGACCGTTCCCGGAGGGATGGCGCCTGCGGGAGCAGCAGCGGCCGCAGCCGGCTTCTTCTCCTCGGGCTCCAGAGACTCGGGCTTGACGCGCACGCCAGCCTTAGCCTCAGTCACGAGATGTTTTGCGATCGCATGTGCAGTGTTCTTTGCATCAAAGCGCTGCGAATATGCCTCGATGAGCATAGGCAGGTTGACACCGGTGACGATAGCCCAGGAATCGTGGCCCTCGATGAGCCCGCTAATCTGGTTGAACGGCGTGCCGCCCCACAGATCAACGAGGAAGAGCACCTGCTCCTGGTCTTCGAAGGAAGCGATTGCTTCCTCGACCTTGGCACGGAAGTCGTCGGGGCCCATGCTCGGCTCGAGCGAGACCACGGCAACAGACGGCTGATCGCCAAAGACCATCGAGCCCGTCTGCTTGATTCCAGCTGCCAAGTCCCCGTGGCTAGCAAGAACAATACTTACCATCACATAACCTCCTTTTTGTCTACGTATTCCCTACACGACATTAAGGAAGTATACCTGTTTAGTTTGTGGAATTATAGCTAAACTCGCAAAAGGTTGGTTTATTTGTTTAAACGTCTAGGTTTGTTACAAGTTGGTTACGTTGCTGCTTTTCGACTCATTACCCGCCAAAGCGTCGCTCATCAAGCCATTCATTTTACAGATACAAGCAGGCTGTTCATTAATATCGATTTTAGGCAAGCTCGAATGCGCTTGTACTGCCGCTATTTTGTTTAAACAGACATAACTTGACTATTAGCGTGACTTATGCACTAGCGCAAGTAGTCATTGGGGACGTTCTTAAACGACTAGTCGTTGGGGACGTTCTTGATTGACTAGTCGTTTAAGAACGTCCCCAACGGCTAGGGGCTAGGCGATGTGGAGAGGGTTGGCGGCGTCGACAGCATCGGGGACGTCGGAGAGGTCGTCAGGAGCAGCGTCTGCCGGATCCTCGTCGGGGGTCTCGATCTGCTTGATCATGACCTCTTGGCCCTGGAGCAGATAGGTATCGCCGCTACCGCAATGGGGACAGGTCTTACCATGCTCGACCGTCGCATAGTCGTGGCCGCACGCCTCGCAATGCGTCACGGCGTTGACTGGCTCCATGATAAGCTCCGCGCCCTCGGTGATAGGCTTTTTATCTGCCGCCCAGCGCCAAGCGTCGAGTAGTAGATCGGGAACGACGCCCGAGACCTCGCCCAGCAGTAACGTCACGCTCGAAACGTGACGCACGCCATTGGCGCGCGCCACGTTCTCAACATCGCGAATGATGTGATACACAATCCCGAGCTCGTGCACTATTAGTCCTTTCGCCGTTCCCGTTATGGCTACTTATTTCCTACCAAATTTAATTTTTATAGCGCGCTTGAGCGCATACTTGCCGAGGCTTGGGAGCTTTTGCTCGTATTTGACCATCGTTGAGCACTCGGGGCGATCGCGGTCCAGATGGATGGCGTCAAACGCGCACTTGGTGGTGCACAGGCCGCAGCCGATGCATTTGTTAGGGTCGACGATCGATGCGCCGCAGCCCAGGCAGCGGGCGGTCTCGGCGCGCACCTGCTCTTCGGTAAAGGTCTCAACATACTCGCTAAAGGGCGCAGCCTTCTCGCGCTCGCGGTCGACATGTGCCACCTCGCGGCTCGCGTTGTCGTAGCTCTCAATCACAACGTCGTCGCGGTCAAGCGCGGTGTAGCGGCGCTGGTTGCGGCCGATGGTGAGCGTGGAGCCCGGCTGCACAAAGCGATGGATGGACACCGCAGCCTCGTGACCGGCGGCGATAGCGTCGATGGCAAAGCTCGGACCGGTGTAGACGTCGCCTCCCACAAAGATGTCGGGTTCGGCGGTCTGGTAGGTCTGGGGATCGGCAAGGGCTCCCTGGCCGCGGCCGAGCTCCACCTTGGAGCCAGCTAGCAAGTCGCCCCACACAATGGACTGGCCAATCGACATGACCACGCGGTCGGCATCGACGCGGCGCAGGTCATTCTCGTCGTACTCGGGCGCAAACCGGCCCTCGTCGTCAAAGACGCGCGTGCAGCGCTTAAAGGTGATGCCACATACGCGACCGGCCTCGTCCAGGTAAACCTCCTTGGGGCCCCAGCCGCAGCTGATGTGAGCGCCGTCCTCAACGGCCTCGCGACGCTCCTCCTCGCTGGCGGGCATCTGGGCCTCGCTCTCCAGGCAGAACATCTCAACGTGCTCGGAACCCAGACGGCAAGCGTTGCGGGCAACGTCGATGGCCACGTTGCCGCCGCCCACCACGATGGTGCGGCCAGGCAGCGCGTCGATCTTGCCGCTGTTGACCTCGCGAAGGAAGTCGACGGCCACGGTCACGTCCTCGGCATCCTCGCCCGGAATACCGGCAAGGCGGCCGCCCTGGCAGCCAATGGCCACGTAGAAGGCCTTAAAGCCCTGCGCGCGCAGCTCGTCGAGTGTCACGTCGCGACCGACTTCCACGCCATAGCGGAACTCGGCACCCATCAGGCGAATGACCTCGACCTCGGCCTCGATAACATCCTTCTGCAGCTTAAAGCTGGGAATGCCGTAGGTGAGCATGCCGCCCGGGCGCTCGTTTTTCTCGAATACGATGGGCTTGTAGCCCTTCTCGGCCAGATAGAAGGCGCAGGACAGACCGGCCGGGCCGGCACCGATGATGGCAATCTTTTGGTCGAAGCCGCCTGCGCGCGTCGGCGTCACCACGGGCGGGACGTAGCGGGTCGCGGCGTCCAGATCGCGCTGGGCGATAAACTTCTTGACCTCGTCGATGGCCACGGCCTCGTCCACGCGACCGCGGGTGCAGGCATCCTCGCAGCGGCGATTGCACACACGGCCGCAGATAGCGGGCAGCGGGTTCTCGCGCTTGATGAGCGCCAGCGCCTCGTCATAGCGGCCCTGCGCCGCAAGCTTTAAGTAGCCCTGAACGGCAACGTGAGCAGGGCAAGCCGTCTTGCAAGGCGCGGTGCCGGACTCGTGTGTCTCGATGCGGTTGTCGTTGCGGTAGTTGGGCGACCACTTGGTGTGATCCCACTTGGTGGCGTCGGGCAGCTCCTGGCGCAGATACTCGGGCACCTGTCCGCCCGCCTTTTTGCTGCAGAGCTTTTGGCCGAGCTTGGCGGCACCGGCCGGGCACACCTCAACACAGCGACCGCAGGCAACACACTTGTCCTTCTCGACCTTGGCGACATAGGCCGAGCGCGACAGGTTGGGCGTGTTGAACAGCTGAGAGGTGCGCAGGGCATAACATACGTTAACGTTGCAGTTGCAGATAGCGAAGATCTTGTTCTCGCCGTCGATGTTGGTGATCTGGTGCACAAAACCGTTGTCCTCGGCCTGGCTCAGGATGTCGTAGACCTCGTCGCGCGTCACGTAATGGCCACGGTCGGTCTCGACCACGTAGTCGGCCATATCGCCCACGGCGATGCACCAATCGGCCGGGTCGTCGGCGCAGCCCTCTCCCATCACGCGACGGCTCGCGCGGCAGCTGCAGGTGCTGGCGGCATATTTCCCCTCGTATTTGTCGAGCCAATGCTCGATATGCTCGATCGGCACCGACGTGCTCGAAGCATCGATAGCCTTCTCGACCGGAATGACATGCATGCCGATGCCGGCGCCTCCGGGCGGCACCATCGGCGTGGCCTTGGACAGCGGGCCTTTGGATGCCTGTTCAAAGAACTTGGCGTAGACCGGGTGCTCCTCGAGCTGGCTCACGCGCATGTTGAGGAACTCGGCAGAACCCGGCACCAGCATGGGCAGCACCCACTGCTTGGCGCGCTCGGGGTTTTCCCAGTTGTACTCGAGCAGGCCCGTGTAGCTCATATCGTCGAGCATCTTTTCGATATCGGCCTCGGGCATGCCGGTGAGCTTGACCATCTCGGGCAGCGTATAGGGACGGCGCATCTTCATCTTGCAGAGCACTTCGGCCTGCTCGTCGGTTGCGGCCTCGGCAAACGACCAATACTCGTAGCCCAGCAGCTCGTCGCGATGCAGCAGACGGTTGGTGCAGTGCTCGCACAGCTTGACGATTGCCTCGCGCGGATGCTCCGGCAGCGGCGGCACGAACTCCGAACCGATGTCAGGCTCGGTGTAGCTAATTCCCGGTCCGTTGAGAATCATGGTTGTCCCTTCTCTTGCCGCAGCGCGACGAGGCCGCAGCGCCCCTCTTTTTTGCAGGCCGGGCATGCCCCCATGCCGTTCACCCGCCATTGTTGACATTGTGTCAAAAATAGTATTGACGAACCGTCAACAATATTCAAGACTGTTAGGCGAACGGTCAGGCAAAAGAGGATGAAAGGCAGCAAGCGCATGGGCGATAACACAGTGAACATCTCTGTGGCCGACGCCGTCCCCACGACCAACAGCGCGGCAAAGCGCTTGACGGGCGACGAACGCCGTCGCGAAATCCTCGCCGCCGTGCGCACCGTGAGTTCCGAGCTGGGCGTGTCGCATCTATCTGTCTCGGCCGTGACCAAGCGAGCCGGCTGTACGCGCTCATTGTTCTACCACTACTTTGCCGATATGGACGCCGCCGTCACCGCTGTTATGGACGAGGCGATCGACGGTTTTATCTCCGAGCTCGAGCAGTGGAACGCCGGCCGCACCGTCGGTGATATCGAGGGCGCGCTCGACACCGTCGCCCCGCTCTTTAAGCGTCTGGTCGCCAGCGGCCACGAGCTGCCGAGTACGCTCACTTCAAGCAGCGGCGCGCTCTACGGCGGCTTTTTACACAACGTGGTCCAACGCGTGGCACAGTATATCTGCGACACCACCGTGGTGGATTTTGTCGCCCATCATGAGCTACGCATCGACCATGTCTACGAGACGTTCTACACCCTCATCATGGGGTTGTTGATGTATATCCGCACGCACCCCGATGTGCCCGACGAGACAGTCAAGGAAATCATCGCCTCGACACTCCACATCGAGGGCTATACCGCCAAGTATCCGGAGCGCAAGCCCCAGGACTGACGACATTTGGCCAAACTGCCCGCGATCAGAAGAGGGGCCGCGGGCGTGTGAAAGGAGAGCAGCATGCTGTTCGATGTTTGGGGTAGCGATACCCTTATCCACTGGGCCGGCTGGGCCATGGTCTTTATTGGCCTGATCGTGCTCAACGAGGTCGGCCGCCGCACCAAGCTGGGCGCGGCCATCATCTTTGGCGTGGCTCCGCTGGCCATGACCATCTACTGCGTCGCCATCGCCGTGGGCGTCTCACAAGGCGCCGATTGGGCGCTCACCAACCCCACCCATGTGTACCAGAACAGCTGGTTCCACTACGCCAAGGTATACGCGGCGCTGGCCGGTTGCTGGGGCTTCATTGCCATTAAGTACCAGTGGGGCAAGATCGGCAAGGCGCATTGGTTCCGCGCATGGCCGTTTGTGATCGTCGCCATCAACATCATGATCGCTGTCGTGTCCGACTTTGAGAGCGCCTATCACTTCTTTGTCCTGGGCCAGTCCACCTGGGTCACCTCCGAAGGTGCCACGCAGCTGGCCGGCTGGAACAACGTGTTCAACGGCATCGCCGGTATCATCAACATCTTCTGTATGACCGGTTGGTGGAGCGTCTACGCCTCCGAGGATCAGACCGACATGCTGTGGCCCGATATGACCTGGGTCTACATCATCGCCTACGATATCTGGAACTTCTGCTACACCTACAACTGCCTGCCCACCCACTCCTGGTTCTGCGGCTTTGCGCTGCTGCTGGCGCCCACCGTCGCCGCCTTTATCTGGAACAAGGGCGGCTGGATTCAGAACCGCGCCTTTACGCTGGCCATTTGGTGCATGTTTGCCCAGGTGTTCCCGTACTTCCAGGAGGAGTCCATCTTTGTGACCCACTCCACGCTCGACCCCGGCGCCGCTACCGCGGTCTCGATCGCCGCGCTGGTCGCCAACATCGCCGCGATCATCTACATCGCCTACCGCGCCAAGAAGCTCGGCCGCAACCCCTACAAGCAGGATGTCTTTGAGGGCACCAGCGATTGGGAGAAGGCCACCGCTCGCCGCGCCAAGGTTGATTACGCACACGCCGAGTAACGCGTTTATTCCGTCCACATTTGGATGTAGGCAAACTTAGCCGACGCCGCAATCGCGCGTCATGCGCAGCCCCGGAAAGCGATTCGCCCGCTTTCCGGGGCATTTTGTTGTTGCGCGCATTCACGCACATATGCAAAACCTCTCTCACAGATAAAATCAGATTTCCAACCGCCCGACAGCTCTATGTGACCCCAATTTTGGGTACATTGTTGTCCCGATATTGAGCTTGGGGGATATATGAAAGATGAGACGATGGGCCAAGAGGACGCGGCCCAGGATGCAGAAGCGTGTGCCGAGGCCCTGGAGAGCCTAGACCAGATCGCGCTGGCCGAGATTGCGTTTGACGATTCGAGCGTTGATGTGCAGGATGAGCCGGAAATCGAGGCGCAGCCCGATGATCGGGATGCAAAAGCCGATGGCGCCGCGCCCACCGAAGACGAGGCGGAGCGCGAGGAATCCGAATGCGAGGCCGACGACCAGCCCGAATCCGACACGAGCGAGGAAACCATCTTGCTCGACAGCTTACCGGCCGAAGATTCGCTGACCCGCAAGCTTCCCGGCCTGGGCTCCGCGCCTGCCGTGGACGAGACCATCGCCATGGGCGATATTCCCCTGCCGTCCGTTCCCTCGGCACATGAGGCCGAGGCCCGTCACCGCAAGATGTCGCCCAAGCAACGCAACCTGATGGTCGCCGGCGCCATAGCCGTCGCGCTCGTCGCCGGCGGCGCGGGCTATGCGGCTTGGAACGGATACCAGCAAGAGCAGGCCGCCGTAGTTGCCGCAAACGCCCATACCATGATGTCGGTGCAAATTGGCGTGCATGCCGCGGGCCTCGACTGCTCAACTGGCTCCAAGATTCCCGTGCAGGTGAGTGGCCAGGACTCCGACGGCTCTTCTGTGAGCGAAACGCTCTACGTTGACGAGCACGGTCGCGGCATCAAGCTGCTGCCCGGCGATTACACGTTCTCCATCGCCGCCTCCCCCATCGCGGCGGACGGCACCATCTACACCGTCCCGACCACCAAGGCCCAAGTTACGGTCAAGAGCGATGGGCAGGATTTGAGTTCCCAGGCCACCTTTAAGCTCAAGGTGCCTTCGGCCGACACGGTGACTGACGACCAGATCGATGCCGCCGCCAAGTATGCCGAGGAAGGCGGCGCGAGCTCTGCCGCCGCGGCAAAGATACTCCAGCAGGCGGCAATTACGCGCCGCGATGCCGCCGCCAACGCCGTAAGCGCAAGCGAGGCACAGTCCGCCCGCGACGCCGATGCTCGACATAAGGCAACGGACCTGTATCAGCTCGATATTCCCGTTGAGTGGTACGGCAAAGTCGCGACTTGGCAAAACGGCAGCACGCTGTGCATCTATCTTGCCGGCGACACGAACACGCCGCTTGTGACACTTGTCACGGTGCGCGACGGCGAGAGCTTTACGCCCGATGAGGGCGACGCGGTTTTGGGTGCGGCAAACCTCGGCAACGGCTACACCGTCTACGCCAGCGGCCCCGTTTATCCGTATGTGGTGCCTCAGACCGTCAACGGACGCACGCAAGACCCCGTGTCGACCTACCCCATGGACACTGCAGTTGAGCTTGTCGAGCTAACGACCGGCAACCGCTATACCTATAGCCAGATCAAGAACGTGCTGGTCGGCAAAGACGGCAACGCAGACTCCGCGACCAAACTCGAGACCGACTACCTCGCCCAGATTCTGATGCCGAGCATCAAGGCCCAGAACTAGCCGGGCGCATCACGGTGCTCCCCAACCGTAATGAAGGGGCCAGGAGGTCCTGGCCCCACAGATCCGTAGATGATTAGGCAAGGAGCCACTTCCATGCGGGCACAACGTGTACCGCACCGTGCTCGCATGGAATATCGGCCTGCTCATCCATGGTAACGATTGCCGACTCGCCAAGATCGAACTGGGCCATCGAGGCATCAAGCGCGGCAATTTCGCGCTCGCGCGTTTTCTCACTTGCCATATCCACACTCACCTGAATCAGGCTATAAGCCCGCATGAGAAGTGCGTCCCCAGCCACAAAGTCCACCTCATGGCTTTTGCTCTTCTCTTTGATCAGCAGGCGGCAGACCGATCCGACCCTCACCGCGGGAGTCCTTCTTCTTAGCGCGTTGAACACTGCGGTCTCGAGCCTCTGACCCTGGTCCAATGCCGATGCGGGAGAGAATGCTCCAAACATCGCAGGATCGACAGCGTAGACCTTAGAAGCAGACCGCATGTTATTTGCCAGTGAACGCGTGAACTCCGGCACGGAGAACAGCAGGTAGGCATCCTCATAATACTCAAGTAAGTCGCTGAGCGAATTACGACTGACGGGTATCTGCCTGCTCTTGAACTCGTTGTACACTTTGTTCACCGACAGCTCTCGTCCCGAAGATGCCATACACCGCGTTAGGAACAGCGATGCCAGGCGAGGGTTCTTGACGTCGTAACGCTCAACGACGTCCATAGCGACCGTTCGCGAAGCATATTCCTGTAGCAGCTGAATCGCGTCTGCGGGCGTCTGCTCAAGCGTCGCGATGAATCCCCCTCGTTCAAGATATCCGATCAGATGATGTCGAAGCAGCGCTGCATCGCTTGGGGAAAAGGTCGCATCTGGCTCGAAAACGCTCCCCGTCTTATATCGAACGTATTCCGAAAAACTCAACGGAAAAAGCTCCCGTGTAAGAGAACGACCCCTGAACTCGCTCTTAAGCTCTGAGGACAGCATCTTAGAAGAAGATCCCGTCACATAGACGGTCGCTTTCTCCGTATCGACTACACGCCGCAGAAACGCACCCCATTCGGGAATTTCCTGGATCTCGTCAAAGAAAATGTAAGCGCCCTCGGTTCGAGCAGCAGGATACAGCGCATAGAACGTGTCGAGCACGTCCGCCAGCAGCGATGACTCATACGGGCGCAAGCGCTCGTCCTCAAAATTAAAGTAAAGCATCCGGTCAAGCTCGACGCCCCGGCCCTGAAGCCGCTGCATCTCCTGATACAGGCGATACGTCTTTCCACAACGGCGGGCCCCCACAACCACATTTACGATGTTGTCGCGCTTTGGCTCCTGTGGGTTTCCCAGATCAAGGTCTCGCTCAAAGACCTGCGGAACCCCCTGCTGTTCAAAGTCCTTTATTTTCTGGGCGATCAAGTCGTTGAATGCCATGATTCTCCAATCTTGCTCTTTAGCTAATCAAAATTATACTGATTATTGATTAATTAGAGAGCAAGATTGTGTGTAGCTTGATTAACACTTAAGCAAGTTT
Source organism: uncultured Collinsella sp. (assembly GCA_900550205.1). Lineage (GTDB taxonomy): Bacteria > Actinomycetota > Coriobacteriia > Coriobacteriales > Coriobacteriaceae > Collinsella. The sequence goes on from URRJ01000011.1 coordinate 18,413, forward strand.
TTTTCACTATTACTGCTCGAAGGATGCCGAGTGGCTGAGAGGACAACCAAGCTCGAATGCGACTCCCTGGACAGTCGATTTGGGACGGGACTTTTTTGACTACCCGTCCCAGAAAATCATCGCCAAATTAGCTACTTGATGCAACTAGCGCCAGGGGTCGGCTTCGAACAGCGGCTCGCGCTCGGGGCGGCGATCGCTGTAGGGATCGTAGCCGTCGTCGTCCTCGTTCTCGGCACGGATGTAGGGGTCGCGCGGCTTGGGTGCCGGCTTAGGCACAGGCTTGGGTGCGGCGAGTGCGGCATCGGTCGCCGGCGCACTTGTCTTGATCTCGTCTTTCATCTGCATAGCTCCTCGCATCGCATCCGTTCAACATCATCGATTGTCGCACGAAAAAGGGCGGCGGACCCAATTGGATCCGCCGCCCTTGGTGTTTAGAGACGGCTGGTAGATTTTAAGGCATGTCCCAAAATCTACTCGGCGTCGGGAACCTCGTAGGTGGCCGCCGGCGTGTTGTCGCACACGACGGCAAAGCCGCCGTCCTTGCCGGCATCGACCGTCACCTGATCGCCCTCGCGCACCGTGCCGTCGATGATAGCGGCGGCGATGGCATCCACGACCTCGCGCTGAACCAGGCGCTTGAGCGGACGGGCACCGAACACGGGGTCCAGGCCACCCACGGCGAGCATCTGCTTGGCCGCCGGGGTGATGGCAAGCGTCATGCGCTCCTTGGCCAGGCGTGCGCGAACGTCGGCAAGCTGGATGTCGACGATCTTCTCAATCTGCGCCATGCCGAGCGGATGGAACACCACGATATCGTCGATACGGTTGAGGAACTCGGGGCGGAAGGTCTGAGCCATGGCGGCGTCGACCTGATGGCGCATCTCCTCCTCGTCCTTACCGGACAGATCGGCGATGGCCTTGGAGCCCACGTTGGACGTCATGATGATAATCGTGTTCTTGAAGGACACCTGGCGGCCCTGGCCATCGGTCAGACGGCCGTCGTCGAGCACCTGCAGCAGCACGTTGAAGACATCTGGATGGGCCTTCTCCATCTCGTCGAGCAAGATCACGGAGTACGGACGACGGCGCACGGCCTCAGTGAGCTGGCCGCCCTCGTCGTAACCCACGTATCCCGGGGGCGCACCGATCAGACGCTGGACGCTGAACTTCTCCATGTACTCGGACATGTCGATGCGGACCATCGCACGCTCGTCGTCGAAGAGGAACGCCTGAACTTCCCGGAGGACGCGATGATCGGCGGCATGGCGGATGCTTCCCGCACCGAGGCCAATGCTGAGAGAACGGACCACCCGCTCAGCTGATGCAGCCCTCGGCTCCGCTGCCGGGACAGTGAAGAACGGCCATCCGCCTGCCGCCCGACGGCATTGAATGAATCCGACGCAGCGTCGCCGGCATAGATAAAGGAAATATCATGTTACGATTTAAAGTAGATATCGCGCTGGCGCGTGAGGGCGAACTCATGCTCCAGGGCTGGGCCTTCGGCTCAAATCCAGAAGAAGAAGTGAAGCTCACGGTCGTGGATCAGGCAGGCAACCCTGTCCCGGGCACGACCGTGTCCTCTGTACGCCGTGATGAGGTGGTCAATGCCTTTTTCGGCGATTATGTGAAGGCCCACGGAGCGCTCCGCCGCGATCTCGGCTTCGACGTCCACACCCCGTACGCGCAGGGCGAGACCCGCATCCTCGTGCTGCAGGCCGACGGCCAGACGAAGCGCGTGAAGTTCACCGACCACATCCTCGAGGAGTTCAACTCCGTCGCCCACCGGAAACGCGAGAAGCTCCTCGCCCTGTTCCACTGGGAGACCGTCGAGGTGGCCTGGGAGTACTTCCAGAAGCACGGCCTCCGCGCCCTCTTTAAGAAATCCGTCCACAAGATCCAGAACATTCAGGACGACTACGACTACAACGAGTGGTATAAGAAGGTCCGCATCACCGACGAGGAGCTCGCGAAGCAGCGGGAGAGTGCCGCTGATTTCGCGATGCAGCCGACCTTCTCCATCGTGATCCCGGTTTACGCGACCCCGGAGAAGTTCCTCCGCCGCATGCTCGACTCGATCCGTGAGCAGACCTACCCGAAGTTCGAGGTCTGCCTCGTAGACGCGACCCCGTACGCGAAGATCCAGCACGACCCGGCACAGGGCCGTACACCGCAGGAGGTCCTCGCTGAGTATGCCGCCGCAGACAGCCGCTTCCGCTATGCGACTCTCACGGAGAACCTCGGCATCGCGGAGAACACCAACGCCGCGATCCGCATGGCGACCGGTGACTTCATCGTCGTCGCCGACCATGACGACGAGCTCGAGCCGCAGGCCCTCTATGAGTGTGTCCGCGCGATCAACGCCCACCCGGACGTCCAGGTCCTCTATTCCGACGAGGATAAGGTCGACTTCGAGGACATCTACTACTTCGAGCCGCACTTCAAGACCGACTTCAACCCGGACCTGCTCCGTTCCGTGAATTACATCTGCCACCTCTTCGTCGCCCGCCGCAGCCTCCTTGACGCCATCGCCGAGACCGCTGCCGACGGCCGGAAGATCTACGAGCGTAGCGCCTACGACGGTGCCCAGGACTACGACCTCATCCTCCGCGCCACCGAAAAAGCCCAGGCCATGGAGCGTGCCCGTCTCGTTTCCTGCGCCAATGCTTCCGCCGATAACGCAGTCACGGGTTCACAGCCGAGCGGCACCGATCATGCATCCGCTGTGGCTGCGGATATATCGACACCGACCGGAGCTGCGTCGGACGTCGATGGCCAGACAGCGGCTACGAAGGCCGATGCTGAGCCGAAGGAGAGTGCGCAGCCGGTTCTCGCCGCGGCACTGAACCCGCTCGATCAGGCGCTCCTCCGTCAGGGCCGCTTCACCAGCAGCAACATCATCCACATCCCGATGGTGCTGTACCACTGGCGAGCGCATCAGGCGTCTACCGCGCAGCACCCGGAAGCGAAGCTCTACGCCTTCGAAGCCGGCGCCCGCGCTGTCTACGATCACTGTAAGCGCATCGGCCTCCCGATAAAGAAGGTCGAGCAGGGCATCACCTACGGCTTCTACCACCCAATCTACGAAAATCAGCAGCCGCTGATCTCTGTCGTGATCCCGAATAAGGACCACAGCGCCGACCTCGATCAGGCCATCACCTCACTCGCCGCCGGCAACTATAAAAACCTCGAGTTCATCATCGTCGAGAACAACTCGGATCAGCCGGAGACCTGGAAGTACTACGAGGAACTGAAGAACCGCTTCCCGGAAGAGCTTCCGGCAGACTTTATCGATTCGGCGACCTGCGGTGCGACGCGCACTTCGGAAACCTCGACCACATCCGCTGCTTCGACTGCGGAATCGAACTCCGCAGTATCGAATCCGGCCCAGGTATCGGCTTATCACAGCGCATCGGCATCGGTTCTTCCGCAGCCGGTTGTGAAGGTTGTGAAGTGGGACGGCCCGTTCAACTACTCCGCGATCAACAACTACGGCGTTCAGTTCACGCACGGCCAGTATCTGCTGTTCCTTAACAACGACATCGAGGAGATCGACCCGGATTCCATCGATGAGATGATCGGCTACGTACAGCGCGAAGACGTCGGCATCTGCGGCGCACGCCTCCTGTACCCGGACGAAGACATCCAGCACGCCGGCGTGATCATGGGCATGGGTGGCATCGCCGGTGCCGCCTTTGTACGCACCCACGACTCGGATCTCAGTTACATGCACCGTGCGAAGTGCATCCAGGACTACTCCTGCGTCACCGCTGCCTGCCTCCTCACGAAGCGCAGCCTCTTCGACGAGGTCGGCGGCTTCACTGAGAAGCTCGCCGTCGCCTTCAACGACGTCGACTACTGCATGAAGGTCCGCGCCCTCGGAAAGCTCGTCGTGTATAACCCATACGCGAAGTTCTACCACTACGAATCGAAGTCCCGCGGCATGGAAGACACCCCGGAGAAGCTCGCTCGCTTCCACTCGGAAATCCTCACCTTCGGCACCACCTGGAAGGACATCCTCCGCGACGGCGATCCGTACTACAGCCCGGCCCTCACCTTCCGAAAGGCTAACTTCGCCCTGAAGGACCTCACCCAGGAACAGGTCGGCGAACCCATGCACTACGCCCTCCTGAAAGGCATCGTCTGGGACGGCCCCGACGCCGGCACCCAGTCGTAAAACCACATAATTGAAGACAAATGACCCCCCCGGCTTGCCTTGCATGCCGGGGTTTCTATATGGAAGCATCTACCACAAAGAGCTCTGAAGCCCATCCAGATGATAGCGAGGCCGAACATTC
>URRJ01000012.1 GCA_900550205.1 uncultured Collinsella sp.
GCGTCGACGCTCTCGGCGGCAGCTTCGTCGCCGCCCGTCAGCACGTTAACCGGGCAGATCACCACGACACCCGTTACGCGTCCCTGCTCTCCCGAACACTCGTACACGTAGTATGCCGCACCCGGATCCTTGAGCATGAGCCCATCGGCAATCGCGCCGCGCAGGGCTTCGTTGTTGCTCAGAATGCTGCCCATCGCAGGCAGCGCCTCGAGCACGCGGTCCTGAGCCGGGCGGATGCAGGGAAACGGAAGAGCTTTCATGGACGGTCCTAACGCGCGAGTCGGTTTGTTCGCGGCTTATTATGCCCCAACTTGGCTATCCGCGCCCCAGAGCATGTTGTCGGCGAGCGCGACCAGCACCTGCTGGCAGCGAACGATATCGGCGTGGGGCACATATTCGTTGGGCTTGTGGGCGAGCGCGAGCGAGCCTGGGCCATAGCTCATGCAGTTGCGGTTGCCCGTCTTGCCGGCAATGACGGCGGTGTCGGTGTAGCCGGTAAAGAAGCCGACGGTCGTGTCCGCGCCCGTCACATCGTCTGCTGCGCGCTTGAGTGCGGCTAGAAGGGGAGAGACCGGATCGCGCTCGATGGCGGGGCGGTCGCCTGTCACGGTATAGCTTCCATGGCAACCGGGGACCGCGGCTTCGGCGCCGGCGATGGCCTGCTCTACCATGCGCGTTGCGGCGGCCGTATCGGTCGGCGGGGTCAGGCGCATATCGACCCAGACCTTGGCGTGGTCGGGCACGACATAGGGACGGTAGCCACCCTCGATCTGTCCAAACGTGATGGTCGATGGCCCCAGCTCATCATGCACGGGCAGCGCCGCGAACGCATGGCGCAGTGCGCAGACGACCTCGGCCATGGCGGCGACGGCATCCGCGCCCTTCCAAGGCTGGCTCGCGTGCGCCGTGACGCCGGCCATCTCGATCTCAAACCACGTGCGGCCCTTGTGCGCCACCTGGATCTGCCCGTCGGTGGGCTCGGTGTCCAGCACCCATTCGCGCGAGCCGACCCAACTGGCATCGATGGCCGCCTCGGAGCCGCGCATAAAGTCCTCCTCGTCGACCGAGCAGATGAGCGAGAAGCCGCGGTGGGGCAGCTCGCCCCCTGCCGCTACACGCTCGAGTACGTGGACAAGCGCGGTAATGGCGCAGGCCAGGCCGCCCTTCATGTCGCAGGCGCCCCGGCCGTAGAGCTTGTCGTTGCGCACAACCGCCCCAAGCGGCGGCGTGTCCGCGTTCCAGCCATCGCCCAAGGTAACGGTATCCATATGGCAGATATAGACCAGCCGCGGCTCGTCGCTCAGTCCCGGCACGGTGACCATAAGGTTGCGGCGCCCGGGGAGTACTTCAAGCTCCTCAATCTGCGCGGCATCGAGCGCAGGACAATCAAACTGTGCCAGCCGCTGCTCAATGAGCCTCTTAATGAAGCGCTCAATCTCGCCCTCATATGCGCCGGGGTCCGAGCTGTCAATCTTCACAAGGTCCTGCGCAAGCCGCCAGGCAAAGTCCTTGTCAACCATATGCAACCTCACAATCAGTTTGCTTTCCAAACCGATTGTAAGCCTCCAAAGAAATCCGCGACGTGCGCGCAACAGTATTTACCGTTCGCAGGCCGAGCCAGCGCGTTTGCCGTCCAGGCGGGTTTGCAAACGACGCAGTGGGTACGTACCCTTCATGGACGACATGCTGTGCGACATATCTGCCTTTCGGTATCACCGGATACCCCCACAGGTTTTGGCGATAATGCCGGACCTGCCCGATTCTGCGGACGATCCGCGCAGGGAGCATCTTTGTGAACACCCGCTCGTCAAGCATTTCCTGGGCACTCCGTTACACGTGTTGGCGCAGGGCGGCTGCGGACGTAAGGGCGATCGCATTGTCAGGCATGTTTGGAACGGGGAGAGGCCGTTTGATTCCACGCGGCAGACAGAGTTTGGCCTCGATGTCGCATCCCCACTCTTTACCCTGCTGACCCTGGCTTCCTCGGTCTCGAACGAGCGTCTGATCATGTGCATGTTTGAGATGTGCGGCACCTTTGCCGTGTGCAAGATTGCGCCTCAGGTAAAGTCGGCACTTGAGCAGGCATATGGGGACCGGTGGGGTGACGCGCGGTCGGGCTGGGAAAACGTAAAGGATACCTCAGGGAATCCAACAGACTTGTGGAAACGACCTCCCTTGATTGAGCTCTCTGAACTTACCGAGTACATCGATAAGATCCCGGGGCTCCGCGGCGCTAAATCGTTCACACGTGCTGCGAAATGCATTACGGGGGTGGCGGCATCGCCGCTCGAGGTCCAGGCTTCGATGCTGTTTGGCCTTACGAGATTGCGCGGCGGCGAAGGGCTGAGCCTTACCAATAACGTAGAGATTCGCATGACGCGCAGTGCCCGCCTGATTTCGGGGCTCGATAGGCGCTATGCCGATATTCTGCTGGCAAATAAGGACGGCAGCCGAGAGTGTCTGGTTGAATGCCAAGGTAAAGCCATTCATGGATCCATAGAATCCAAGATCTCGGACTCCGATCGAACGACGGCGCTGCAAGCGATGGGATATCCCGTCGTTCTGATGACCTATGGTCAGCTGGCCGACTCCGATGCCTTCCGCGTGGTGATGGAGCTCATCATGTCCTATCTCGATATGCCGCTGAAAGACAAGACGCCGCGGCAGCAGGAGCTCGAACGGCGGCTTCGTGAGGAGATTTTTATCAATTGGGCGGAAATGTAGTCGCGCGGGTGGAAAACGGTCGCGTGAACTAGAGTTTTGGTCGCAAAAAGCTTCAATTTTGCCTTGGAGGGGTCTTAAAAATGCCATCTAGAATAAGTTGTTTCGGAAAATAGACAGTCAACTTACATTCGGCACATAGAGATCGATTTTTACCTACTAAAGTCCCTGATAAAGCTGTTTATCAAAGCGGGTGCGCTGAGTGATTTGGGTCTTACCGTCGATTATCCGAAAAAACTTGTTCTGGGTATCATTTTGAAGCCGTCCGGAGTAACGAAATCGGCCCCCCGTTTCGTGAAAACGGGGGGCCGAATGGGCTTCGTGGCCTGTCTGACAGGCTTGGCGCCGCCGCTATTTAATCACGCGCACGCGATACATCGACGGAATCTGCTTAAGCGCCTCGATCGTGCTGCTGTTCAGGTGTTCGTCGGTGTCGAACATGGTGTAGGCGTTCTCGCCGGCGGACTCGTTGGTCATGCGCTGCACGTTGGCGTTGTCCTTGGCCAGGATGGCCGTGATCTGGCCGATCATGTTGGGCACGTTGGCGTGCAGGCAGGCGATGCGGCTTGCGGCGCGCGCCTTGCCCATGCTGCAGGCGGGGTAGTTAACGCTGTGCGCGATATTGCCGTTTTCCAGGTAATCCTTGAGCTCGCTGATGGCCATGTCGGCGCAGTTGGCCTCGGCCTCGCCGGTGCCGGCGCCCGAGTGCGTGGTGATAAACGTGTTGGGCATCTTGACCGTCTTGGGCGTGGCAAAGTCGCAGCTAAACCAGCTGAGCTTGCCCTCGCGCAGAGCGGCGTCGACGGCGTCCTCGTCAATGATGGTCTCGCGCGCGTAGTTGATGAGCACGGCGCCCGGGGCGAGCAGGTCGATCTGCTCGGTGCTGATCATGCCGATGGTGTCTGCCTTGCTGGGCACGTGCACGGTGAGGTAGTCGCAGCCGCGGCAGAGGTCCTCGAGCGTGCCCACACGCTGCACCTCGCGGCTCAGCACCCACGCGTGCTCGACGGAAATGAACGGATCATAGCCGTAGACATCCATGCCCAGATCGACGCAGGCGTTGGCGACCTTGGAGCCCACGTTGCCCAGACCGATAACACCGATGCGCTTGCCCTTGAGCTCGCGGCCCACAAAGGCCTTCTTGGCCTTCTCGGCGTCGACCTGAATTTCGGGATCGTCGGCGTTGTCGCGCACCCAGTTCATCGACTGCACCACGCCGCGGCTCGAGAGCACCAGCATGCCCAGGACGAGCTCCTTGACGGCGTTGCTGTTGGCGCCGGGGGAGTTAAAGACGACGACGCCCTTCTTGGCGTACTCCTCGACGGGGATGTTGTTGACGCCGGCGCCGCAGCGGGCGATAGCGCGGATGCCCTCGGGCAGCTCGTAGCCGTGCAGGTCGGTGGAACGCATCAGGATGGCGTCGGCCTCCTCGGCGGTGCCTACAAATTCGTAGCCCTCGCCAAACTCGACTTTGCCGTCTTTAGTGATGTCGTCGATGGTCTTAATCTTACGCATGGAAAAACTCCTTAGCAGGTTTTGATCTAAACAGGGTGGTCTGAGGTGGCTGGTCGGCCCGCGGATTGCGGGCTAGTTAGATCGCGGGCTCAAACTATGCTGCGCTTCGAAGTCCTTCATGTACGCGGCCAGCGCCTGCACGTCCTCCATGGTCACGGCGTTGTAGACGCTGGCGCGCATGCCGCCCACCAGGCGATGGCCCTTGACGTTTTGAATCTGGTGCTCGGCCGCGCCTGCGACAAAGGCCGCGTCGAGTTCGGCGTCGCCGGTGCGGAAGGTGACGTTGGCAATGGAGCGGCTGTCGGTCTGCGCGGTGCCGTGGAACAACTCACTGTGCTCGAGCAGGTCGTAGAGCAGGTTGGCCTTGGCCCAGTTGCGCTCGGCCATGGCGGCAAGTCCGCCGGTCTCCTCGACCCAGTGGAACACCTTGCCGCACACGTAGATGCCAAAGGTGTTGGGCGTGTTGAGCATGGAGCCCTTGGCGGCCTGGGTCTTAAGGTCCAGGTACTGCGGCGTCTGCGCAAAGGCTGGGCCATCTGCGATGAGATCGTCGCGCACGATGACCACGGTCACGCCCGCGGCGCCGGCGTTTTTCTGTGCGCCGGCGTAAATGAGCTCGTAGCGCTCAACGTCGAGCGGCTGCGACAGAAAGCAGCTCGAGACATCGGCGACCAGCGGCACGTCGCCGCAGTTGGGCAGCTCGTGGTACATGGTGCCAAAGATGGTGTTGTTCTGGCAGATGTAGACGTAGTCGAGTCCGTCGCCCGCGGCCTCGGCGGCAATGCGCGCGCTGATGTCGGCCATGGTGGGAATGCGGTCGAAGTTGGTGTCCTCGGAGCTCGCGAGCAGCACGGCCTCGCCGTACTTGGCGGCCTCCTTGTACGCTTTGTTGGCAAAGTTGCCGGTCACGACGTAGCCGGCGCGGCCGCGGCGCATGAGGTTCATCGGGATGCCCGCGAACTGCAGCGTGGCGCCACCCTGCAAAAACAGGACGCGGTAGTTGTCGGGGATGCTCAGCAGGCGGCGCAGGGTTGCCTCGGCGTCGTCGATGATCTGCTGGTACATGCTAGATCGATGGCTCATCTCGAGCACGGACATGCCGCAACCGCGGTAGTCCATCATCTCGTCGGCGATCTCGGCGAGCACGCTTGTGGGCAGCGCGGCCGGGCCAGCTGAGAAGTTGTGCACACGTGCCATCTTCTAGTTCCCCTCGTAGTCGTTTGAATGTTCGGGATACTTTAGCACAGTGGAGCGCCGGGCGCGACCGCATCACGGTAAAACTCGACTACACCGCTATGATTTACAGGATGGTTACATGGGGGGGAGGCTACTTGAGTAGGTTGAATCTACTCAAAGGGTTCTTTCGATGGTCCTCGATTGCCAGGATGCTGATGTTTCGCTGCTCAACATCCACGTGGTAGCACACGCCGTAGTGCGCGCAAAAGAAGACCCTGCAGTCAATGGGCGGAAAGGCCGCCTGATAGTAGGGGTCGTATTCTTCGCCAAAATAAGGATGCTCGGCTAGAAAGTCGATGAGGTTGCCGATTCTGGCGTAGACTCGCTCCGAAGGAGTTTCGGCATAGGCATAGAGTGCCTCGTCAGTCATGACAACATCAAAAGGCTTATCAAGTTCGTCGAGCTCCGAGAAGAACTCGACGTCTGCGTTATCCAATTTCATGGCGAGCTGCCCTGATGCGATCCGCATCTGCCTTGGCCTGTTTCCAGGGCCGCACACGACCGTTCACTAAGTCGTCGTAGCCACGCGTGATGGCTCGCTGGATGCGTTCTTCGCGCTCCTGAATGGCGGATAGCGCGCGCGTCTGCTCGTCATAGGCCTCGGCATCCATGACGACAAGCGATGCCGACCCGTTTTTGGTTAGGTAGACGGGTTCTTTGGTTTGGTGGCAGCTATCTGCTATGGAACCAAAGTTGCGTTGCAGATCTGAAATAGGCTTTACGATAGGCATATGAAAATCCTTACATAGAATCATATGTATAATTTTATGTTGATTATAGCGTAAAGCCAAATAAGGAAATGAGCGAGCAGCCTTGCTTGTCCCATCTGGTGGCAGAAAGACGTGTATGACGCGCGGCGTGACCGCGCGCGACGGGTCCAATTTAATTGCCGTGAAGCCGTGGAAAACAGAACGGTCTCGAAGGGCGTGCAATTGCCGTTCACCGATTAAAACTACCGCTCATCTGCATATGCACAGTTGAGTTGTTGCACAACAAAATGTTGCTAAACAAAAACGTTCGCAAGTGGCGTATGAAGTATTCATAAACAATCATCTTCCTTATTTCCCGACGTAGCCGGTGGGTTGCGGCGTGGATTCTTGGGGGTCGTTTCTGTATGAATAACAATGGCACGAGTGCAACAAACGATTCGATGAACATAGACGCGTATTTCGAGTCGCTCATTCTGGATGCGGTCGGGCAGACTGATGCTCCACTGCACGAGGCATTGGTGCGCTCGAGCGTATATCGCACCATTAATGAGTCATACGAGCGCGCACTAGCCCAACTAGTTATAGATGGTGAACTTTTATACGCTAACGGCGAATACAGTCTGGCACCTGACGCAGCCAAGCCCGCAGAGCCCGAAGCCGTTGAGCCCGATGCCGTTGAGTGCGATGTCGAAGAGCCCGAAGCCACAGAGACTGGGGCACTTGAGCGCGCGGCGGCGCCCTGGGCCGACGAGGCCGATATTGCAGAGCTCGATGCCGTTGAGTGCGATGCCGCGGAACCTGAGGCTGTCGAGGTCGCAGCTGAGGAGCCCGTGACGGCTGAGCCCACCACGCTCGAAGCCACCGCAGGCGACGCGACGGAAGCCGAGGCGGTGGAGCCCGCGGCCGAAGAGCCCGAGGCCGTTGAATCCGTTACTCCTGAGGACCCTGCACCAATGGCTTTTGGTCCCATTTCGTTGCGTGCAGATTCGACCCTTGCGCAGCTGAAGGTTAATGAGCGAAGCTGGCCCATTCCCGTTGCCGTGGGTGTTTCGTATGACAAGAAGCCGGCCGACGGCTTGTCGCTTATGGGATACGAACTGCCGGCAGAGTCTGCAGGGGTGGCGGACGAGCAGCAGGAGCCGGCACGGGTCGAGCAACAGGAGCCCGTTCAGCCCGAACGTCCCGAACTCCCGCTATCATCCGAGCCTCAGCAGCTGGCCATTTCCTTCTCTGACAACATTGAGGCTGCGAAGGCTGCCGCTGAGCCCGAGTCCGCCTCTGGGCCCGTGCAATCTGGGCTCGCGCTCGAACCCAAGCTCGAGCGCGCAAATGGGCGCATGCCCGTTGAAGGGCCTGCGTTTGTTGAAGTGCCTGTTTCCGAGCCCGAGCCCGAGCCCGAACCCGAGTCAGAGGCTGAGCCCGTTGAAGCCGCCGTCAACAAGCTCGAGCGTCCCAGGTGCCTGAGCGGTTGGGACGACCCGCACTGTGTGTTTGATACTGAGACCCAGGCCGCCTTCCTCGACAAGCAGGGGATTCACGATATGTTTTGCCTCGTGCGTATGCTCGGCAAGGCTGAGAATTCTGACGTGCGCTCTGCCTTCGAGTTGCGTCTCTTGACCTACGCGATGCCCTTATCTCCGCAGTATCGCGCACAGGTGCCGGAGCTCGGCAAGCTCTCGGGTAATGCGAGATTTGTGTTTGACGTGTTTGGCAATTTGCGCAAGGTCGGGCGCGAATGCTGTGCGTTTGCGGACGCTAAGGGGCCGGCGATTGAACCACTTTGTAGTGTTTATTCAAGTGGCGGCGAACCGCTCTCGCTGTGGAATCTTTCGATTTCTCCGGCGTTGCAACGCATGTTGACATTGAACTGCCAAATTCACAACATGCCCGAGTTGCTCGCGTGCAGCTGGAAGGTACTTCAAGAAAAGGGCCTTACCTCGGGTGAGATGTGTTCAACCGTTTCCGCATTGAACGATTGGCCTGCGGGGCGCTTGCTGCTGGGGAGAACCAAATCTGAACTGGAGCTTGCCCGTCAGGCGGTGATAGGGGGCTGGTATCCTCCGGTCAATACGCCTGTTGAGCGCGTCAAAAGAGTAAACGGGCTTGCTGGCGAAGCTGTCCTGCAGTTGCGCGGGGAGCGCTTGTCTCTGTATGAACCTTCATTCCGCTTACTTTTTTGTACCAGGTTGGCGGCTAAACTTGCGGCAGGCTACAGCGACAGGCATTCCGTCTATTCGGTGCTCGCCGAGCTTAAGAACGAATTCCCCGCTTATAACGCTGCCGTAAAAACATTCAAACGTCTGAACTTTGAACTCCCTCAAGATCGGGAGGATATTGATACATCTGGTCCAGCTTCTGCCAGCGGAGATTATGGTGGCGCGGTCGACGCTATTGCAACGGCCGATGAGGTTCTATCAGATAACCAGTTGGATGCCCAAGCGGATGCGCATGGGGAAGAATCCTCGTGTGAGTCCAAGCGGCCGCAGGTTCAGGACCTTACGGTTGGGCAGGCGCTCAAGTTTGCCATCGACCCGGATGCCGCAAAGTTCAACAGGTGGTTCGCTGACCTTTCATGCCAGGACCGCACCCTGATGGGCTGTATGCTCACCGAAGACAAGCCGGCTCGCTGGATGGATAGCCTTGCTAAGTCTGCCTGGAAAATCCGCGAGCGCTACAATGTTCTTATGGCGGGTCGTCCGACGTTTGACATCGATACCTTTGGTCCGCTCTTCCATGCGTATAAGCTGACCGCCGAGGATTTTTACCAGCTGACGAACACCGCGCAGCCTTCCTATTTGTATATGAAGCGCGTGTATGGGCAGGGTACCATTCCGCTTAAATATGCAATTGTCGATAAGGACCTTGCGTCGACCGTTTGCGATGTGGTTCGAGCATACTTGGCGAGCATAGAAACCGAAAACGCCGACGAGCCGGTAGAGGAGAAGTCCGCGCCTGCAGAACAGACAGTCGCGTCGACGCCTGAGCCCGAGTCTGCTTCCGAGCCCGAATCCAAGCCCTCACCCGAGTCCGCTCCCTCTGCTGCCCCCGCCCCGGCTCCTGCTCCGGCCCCGGAACAGCCGGCAAAGCCCTTTACCAGCAAGGTCGAAGACCTCACCGGCAAAGGCCCCATGTCCATCGATGCGTGGCTGGCGTTGCTGCCCGTCGACGATGCCAACCTGTTGCGCTGGATCTTTAGCGATAAGCCGCTTATGGATTACCCGCACAAGCCCGCCGGTCTTGGCCCGCTTCGTCAGCGCCGTGCCGATTTGCTGCGCAACCGGCCGCGCCTCGACGAGGACAAATTCGCCCCGTTGTACCAGCGCTATGACCTTACCGAGGACGCGTTCTGCAAGATCACACAGGCATCCCCGATGACTTTTGGCTACCTGAAAGCCGTTAAGGTATCGAACAAGTTTAGCCTGCGCCTTGCCGCCAACGATCGTACATTGCCGCAGGAATGGCGCGAGAGGATAGCGCAGCTCAACCGCAGACCTGCTACCGATGCGCTTCGGTCGCCCGCAAGCACCGAGGAGAGCAACGCTACTCAGCTCGAGCAGATTGCACGCAAAAAGATAGGCAACCTCTCCACGCGCAGCGTCGCGCTGCGTGCCTTTGCCGAGTCCGGGGCCGTTAAGGAATACCACAACCTTAAAGATTTCCGTAACAGGTACCAGCTGTTTTTGGAAGAGAACAAGTGCGGCTATAAGATGACGCTCGCACTGCCCCCCGATGACATTCGATGCCTGAACGAGCTGCGCGGTACGCACATGTTCCTGGTGGCGCGCGCCAACAAGATCCGCGCTTACAAGGTCGACAGTCGCTTTACGTCCGAGTTGCGTCAGATCCTGACGCTCGCCGTGGGGCGCAACATCGAGTGCGGCGCGGGTCTTATCATGCGCGAGAATCAGGAACTGTGCGACCTGTATGACGTCCACGATGACGAGGAGCTCTACGAGATCATCCGGTCGTTTGTGCGCCCGGGCTCCGTGCCCGGCTTGGAGATGGGCTCGACGCCGCTCATTCGCCTGGGCAAAACGGATCGCAAAAACCAAATGGTCGATGTACTGCGAGATGCGGGCACCGAGCTATCGCGCGAGGAGTTTGCCCAGCGCTATGCGGAAAAGTACTGCATAGAAATGAAGACGGTTCGCAACAACTACCTGCGTGACATGAACGCATATCTGCGTAACGGCCGCTACTCGTATGTCGAGAGCAGCCTTACGGACGAACAGCAGCAGTTCATCAAGGATATGGTGATCGAGGATTACGTCTCGTTGCCGTACATCACGGCGAGCTTTGCCGCCAAGTTTGGTACCGCGTCCGATCGACTCGTTAACGATCAGTCGCTGGCGCCCCTTGGCCTGGAAATCTCCAGGGATCTCATTGTCAAGGAAGGCGTGGACCTGCGCCAGTCGTTTACGAACCTGCTTATGTCGCGCGACAGCTTTGCCTATGGTTCTCCGGGCTTTGGCGACGAGGTCATCAACCATCCGGAATTTAGGAATGCCATTACGCCGCTGCTACGCAACTTTACCTTTATCGAGTGCAACCACGATTCGTATATTTCGCTCAAGCGCCTGAGCGAATCGACAGGTATTCGCCGCATTGACCTGGGCAGCTACGCGTGTTCCCTGTTTGCCCGCACAGAGCGCGACGTGCCGTTTACGGTGACGAGCCTGCGTAAGCAGGGCTTTATGCACAAGCTCGATGCCGTGGTCGACGAGTGCGGTTTTGACAACTCGTTTTATGACTCAATCGTTCTGTACGGTTTGGCTCATGAGCAAATAAGGCGTACCCGCTTTAGCGGCGTCTACATGTTCTGTCGCAAGGAGGGGACGTTCTCGTCGGGCGACGCGGTCGAATACGTCGTGAGGCAAAAGGGGCCTATCGAGGTGGGGGACCTGATCGATGCGTTCCAGGATGATTACGGCGTCGTCATAACCGCAGCCGATATTAACCGAGCGGTCCAGGACAAGGGCCTGTTCTACAACGAGGACCTTGACATGGTCATGCTCAGCAAAAGGATGAACGCAGAGTACCTGCGCGAGCTGTATATCAAAAATAACCAATAGGAGGAAACCAACATGAACCTGCTCGAGATGATCGATGATGGCGTCAACATTAAGCCGACCGGTGCCAACCACAAGATCGTGATCGACGGCAAGCCCGAGATGTATCCCGTTTACAGCATTAAGCTCGAGTTCTTGCGCTATAACGTGCAAAACGACCGCATCGCCTCGTGGATTAGCCGCTATAAGGCCGAGCATGGCGAGGGTGCGTTTAACGAGCTGGACGTCGCGGCCTGCAACGATATCATCGAGGGCTTTATCGTCGACAGCAATAAGGACGCCATCGAAAAGACGCAGCGCAGCATTGCCCTGCGTTCGCAGGAGCGCCCCGGCGTGGTGCTGGCAGATGGTCTGATCGTCGACGGCAACCGCCGCTTTACCTGCCTGCGCCGTCTTGCTGCCAAAAATCCTAGCTTTGGCTGGTTCGAGGCTGTCATTTTGCCTGAGAGTCTGGGTAACGATTCCAAGAAGATCAAGATGCTGGAGCTTTCGATTCAGCATGGCGAGGAAGAGAAGGTCGGCTATGATCCCGTCGACCGCCTGGTGGGCATCTACAACGACATCATTAGCTCCAACTTGCTCTCGAAGGAGGAGTATGCCCAGTGCATTGGCGTTGAGCCCAAGGAGCTCGAGAAGGAGATCATTAAAGCTCGGTATATGAACGAGTTTTTGGAGTTCGCCAACGCCAAGGACCAGTTTCACCTGGCACGCGAGCTCAAGGTCGCCGGCGTTATCAACGAACTGCAGGGCGTCCTTAAAAAGTGCAAGAGCGACGATCAAGAAGAGGACGTCAAGAACATCGTCTTCGCCAACATGATTACCGAGCCGCAGGGCGACATTGTGCGTTTTGTCCGTAAGATCAAGCCGATTTTGGAGGGCCCCGACGCGGATCGCTTTATCGAGCGCGAAAACGAGCTGGCCTTTGAGGTCGCCGAGCGCCTGAAGAACAAAGAGATCGTAACCTCGACCGACATCGCCGAGATTCGCGACGATGCTCAATTGTCGACGGCTTTCCGCGAGGTCATGGAGTCTGCCGAAAACACCACCAAGATGACGAAGGCCCTCAAGTCGCCCTCGCTTTCGATCATTCGCGCCATCAAGGACCTCGACCAAGTGGAGGAGTCCACCTTTGGCCTGCTGCCTGCGGACGAGATTGCCAATATCGCCGCCGAGGTCGCTAAGCTCGAGGCCAGGGTGCATATGATCAAGGACAAGATCTCGTACAGGATGGGCGGCGAGGAAGCCTAAATGAAGCTGCGCCTCTCGTATAGCGACGGCATTTCCGTCGTGCCGCTCGACATGACGGTTGAGCAGCTGCGCCGCGAGCCGATCTGGAAGATTCGGCTTTCGGCGTTGCGCCGCTATGCGCCGAGCTATCGAGAGGCGGATGTACTCTTTTCGCTGCCGATTGACGACCCGGGCGCCAAGCGCATCGTCGAGCTGCTGCAGCGGGCGGCAAGCTTTGGCGTGGAGTGCCAGGTGGACCCGGACTTGCTGCGAGGCCTTACGGCGCGTGAGGACTATCTGCGCGAGAAGGCGCGCGTGGGCCTGCTGATCAAGGCGCACGATGAGTCAGTGGCCGATCGCTTTGATGAGTTCCGCCGCGCCGAGGATATCCTGATGCAGCGCCCGCTCAAGGACCGTCAACTGTGGGACGCGTTCTTTATGAGTGCCATGGGTCGCAGCGCCAACTTCTCCGTTCCCGGTTCGGGCAAGACGGCATCGGTCCTGGGCACCTTTGCCTACCTGCGCGAGCGCGACCTGGTCGACCGCATCATCGTGCTTTCGCCCAAAAACGCCTTTGGCTCGTGGCGCGACGAATGGGCAGCGTGCTTTGGAGCCGCCCGCCCGCTGCGTTCGCTGTGCTTTCACGACCCCGAGTTTCGTGGCCGTTCCACGCGCGACAAGTACAGCGCCCTGCTGTTCGACTACAAGCGCTACGACATGATCCTGCTCAACTACGAGTCGGTTGCGCTGGGGGAGGCGGCCGCACGCATTGCGGCCGATCGCGCCCTGGTGGTATTCGATGAGGTGCATAAGGTTAAGCGTGTGGGCGGCAAGCGTGCGGCAAGTGCGGTGCAGATTGCCGCGGCGGCGCCGTATTTTATCGCGCTTACCGGTACGCCGATCCCCAACTCGTTTGAGGACCTGTACAACCTGCTCCATTGCCTGTGGCCGCGCGACTACAACTGGTACTTTGGCATGAGCGCCAATGCCCTTAAGTCGACGAGCGAGGATGACGTTGAACACATCAACGAGTCCATCGCGCCGTTCTTTTGCCGTACGAACAAGCATCAGCTGGGCGTGCCCCAGGCCAACGAGGACCATCTGGTCGATGTGCCGGTGGACCGCTGGGAGCAGCAGCTGTTCCAAAAGGTGCTGCGTACGCTTTCGGGCGAGCCGTTCGAGATGATCATTCGCCTGCTGCAGCTTTCGTCCGACCCGCGCATGCTGGGCGAGGACCTGAGTGCCGGCGATTATGCCGACCTGTTTGACGGAGAGGTGCAGACAGGTGCGGGCAAAGCGCTGGAAGGCCTGCAGGTGGACGACCGGCCGACGGCTAAGATGCTTGCCTGCCTGGACCTGGTCGAATCGCTGGTGGCCCAGGGCAAGTCGGTTATCGTGTGGTGCATCTTTAAGCGCAGTATTCGCAACGTGGTGCACGAGCTGCACGAGCGTGGCATTACGGCCCGTGCTATTAGTGGGTCGACCGATATGCCCGCGCGCGCCCGTGTCATCGATTCGTTTAAGGCGGGGGAGACGAGCGTGCTTGTCACCAACCCGCACACACTGGCAGAATCGGTCTCGCTCCACGGCGTGTGCCACGACGCCGTCTACTTTGAGTGCAGCTACAACCTGGTGCACTTGCTGCAGTCCAAGGATCGCATTCACCGCCTGGGCCTGTCTCAGGAGCAATACGCGCAGTACCACTACCTGCGCGCCGTGTACGAGCGCCGCGACGGACCGTGGTCGCTTGACCGCAACATTTACGAGCGTCTGCAGTACAAAGAGCAGGTCATGCTCGACTCGATCGACCGCGGCACGCTGGAGCCCGGCTATACCGACGAGCGCGATCTGGAACTGGTGTTTAAGGGCCTGTTTGACGACGAAGGCCAGCGGAATGAGGTCAGCGACCAAAGCATCGCGGACGATATGCAAGAACCCAAGGAGATGTAACGATGCAGAAAGCCTTTCCCATCTTTGTTATGGAGCTGTTTTGTGACGGCTGGCTATTTTTGGAGCATTCCGATGTTACCTGGGACGGGTCGTCGCATGTTCTTAAGCGCGTTCGTATCAACGCGGACAAAAGCGAGTGGCTCCTGAGCCGTGCGCGCGAGCATTTTACGGATGTTCCGAGCAACATCGATTTGTGCCAGTACGCCGGCGCCACGCTCGTGGAGCTCGAGAAACATGCTGAGTTGGTTGTTCCCCGCGACGATGTTTCGCCCCGCCTGCAGTTGCTCTTTGAGGGCGACCTGACGCCTATCACGCTGGTGCAGCTCATGTGCGTGGGCGACTGGCTTTCGGTGCGGCAGACGAGTGAAAGCGAGGTCCGCGTTGCCTATGACGAGCGATTGGCGCAGCAGATTTCCGGGTTTGGCTTTCTTATGCGGCGCTTTCGGGCGGTACTTTGCTCGCAGAGCGCGATGCTGAGCAGCAGCGTGGTTGCCACGGTGCTCGAGGCAAGGCCAGCGACGGAGCCGGGTATATGCGCGTTTTTGGAGATGAGCGAAACGGCTCTCGTGGAGCCCGAACCCGAGGAGACGTTCGACGTTGAACGGGAATCTGAGCCCGAGCTCGAGACGTCGTCTGAGGGTAGCCCCGAGGTGTCGCCTGAGCAGGTGTCCGAGACGGTGCCAGAGCCCGAACCTGACAATGAGCCGGAGCCCGAGCCTGCACAAACGCCAGAGCCTGCATCGGAGCCTGCCCCCGAGCCCTCGGCGAAGGAGCAGGAAAAGCTGCGCATCGCTCGGGAGGTAAAGGCTGCGCGCGACAAGATGGAAGAACTCGATAGGTCGCGCGAAGCCCTGCTTACCCAGCTGCTGGTGTTACGCCGGGAGTATCAAAAGCTTTCCGGCGAGCGCAACTGGGAGGCGTTTACCAGGATTGAAGAAATCGGCAAGCAGATTAAGGAAATGAGTGTCAAGGTCGATCAGCTCGACAAGCAGCTGAGCGATGCGCGTCTTGCCTATGCCGAGACCCGCGCAGCGTCCCTGCAGGCGCTCAAGGAGCTGGGGCAGTAGGGCGGTGGTGTTTGGCAAGAATGCCATTCGTGAATTCGATACTCAAATGAACGACGTATCTCTTTAGAATAATTGGTTGAAGATTTTTTATAAATGGGGTGATTGCGGTGTCAATATGTCAAGAAATGGCAAATAAGGGCGTATTCTCCGTTTACTCGGATTCTGATGCTTCGAAAATGCTTGAGTTCTTTCTTTACTATGCTGCTCCGGTGCACACTTCACCACTTTCTATCGATTTACCAAATTCATTGTCCGAGACTGTTAAGCGCGATTTGGTGCGGGATTTGTGCAAAAGGGCGGGATGTGCTGAATCCGATTTCATTTTCTATTCGTTTCGCGACCAATCTCAGAAGATTCGTGACTTGGATGCAGCTTGTCTATCCGATGAGACTTTTGTTCCTGATCGCTCAAAAGGTTTTTTCTGCCGACATGTGCCGAATAACAGGCAAAAGGGGTCGCCGGAATGCGAATTTGATTGCATTATCAAACATATTCGCAACTCACTCGCCCATGGCAGAGTAACCGATGCGGGTAAATACGCCATTCTAGAAGATAAGAAAAATAACCTGACTATGCAATTGGTTATCGAACCTGGCGTATTGCTTGATTGGGCTGATGAAATTCAAGCTAGCTTTGATCTGTAGTAAGCTAGGGTTCGGGTGGGAGTATGTCGCTGTTCGCTACGGTCTTTTCCAGCTTTAATAAACGCAACGATTGGCGGATTTGCTGAGCCGAGAAGAGCCAAATGTGGCATCGTTTGGAAACGACTCCTACGTTTTCCAAGTGAAGAGGCGCATCAAACGCGTTGCGCATGCTGCTCGGCGTTTAACACTAGGGCTTGTGCACTCGCCCGTACCGGGGAACTCCCCCGGCTTCCGGAAGCCGCCCCTTGCGGTACGGCCATACCCAAATGGCATGCTAGGTATCTCGGCCCTGTTTCGTCGAGGATTCAGGGTCTGATGCTAGGGAAATCCCTGAGCTATTGGGCGGCTTGAAACCCGAGTCGCCCAATAGCTTTATATCATAAATAGGGAAGGGAATCGATGGGCAAGCGCGCGATTTGTTCGTGTGCACTAGAGGCTAGTTAATGCTGCGCGTGCTCCAGCTTGAGAACGATCCACCTGACTTGCTCAAGACGCTCGATCCCGAGGAGCATCGCTGCATTATCGAGGAGGACGAGGAAACCGGTGAGGTTGAGGCGGTCGACTATTCAGACCAAATTGTGGGCATGATCCGCTCGGCAGGAGCTTCCTCCAAGCGGAGTCGTTGCTCTCTGATTGAGGATCTTGTGTCCCGGGGTGCCCGGTCATTGTCTGGTGCATCTTTGTCAAGAGTATGGCTGACTTACGTCGTAGACTGTTTGATTGCGGTATCGAAGCGCGCACTATTAATGGCCAGGACGATTTGGCCTGCCGCTCGGAGGATCTAGATGATTTTCGAGCAGGGAAGTTTCCCGTGCTCATTGCGAATCCACATACGCTGGCCGAGCCCACCTGCGCTGTAATTGCTTTATGTGCGAGCGGTGTCTATATCACCGGGATATAGCGTGACAGATACTCCTTGAGCGCGGGGTCGCACACATAGAGATACGTTCCCAGCATGCCACGCGTCATGAGGACATAGTAGGCATTGATGATGATCTTTCGTAGGTCATCGTCGCTCGCCTTTTTCTTTGCGACGGCATCTTTGAAGTTCGCTTTGTTAACGCAGACGGCCTCCTTGTCGTTGTCGTAGTAAATGTCGGGTCCCAGAATTACGAATCCGTAATTGAGGTCGTAGCCCTGCACTGTGTGGATACATCCGACCTCGTTGACGGCGTTGGGGGAGTTAACCCAATCCTTTTGACTCGAGTTCCAACGTTTAGGGATACCCTCAATGACGATGTCGAACGCGTCTTCGTGTTTCTTCGTTTCCCACTTCCACGCAAAGCCTGCCGTCATGCGGGATAGGCCAACTTCTTCTTCCTTGGCTTGCTGCAGGGAACAGAAGTCCTCAAATCGGTCGACGATTCCAAACTGGTATCTGGGGATATCGCTGTCCGAATCCCCGGCTCGCGAATCGTAAGGTTCCGATGAAAAGAGTTCTTTGAACTTCATGCCGGCATGCATGTACGCCTTGTTGTCGAGTAAGTCATAGACAAAATCGAGGTATTCGTCACCACCGCGCACGCGCATTTGCGTGCTTAGGCCGAACTCTTCAGTTTCAACGCCCTCTTCTTCGAGCTGATTGAGTCGCTGCTCAAGGCCGTCTCGATTGAGTCCGGATGCGCGAACCTGCTGTTTGGGGTCGTAGAACAGGTACGCCTTGTCACAGCATTTGAATATCCAGTCAACCTGGTTGCTCGTGTGCGGAAGGCCGAGGCGATCGCAGGTGTTGTAAAAAGCTCCGATGCCGGCGCCGGCGGTTAAGCAGTTTCCCAGTCGATGTGCTTCGTCGACAAGTAGGATGTCATAACGATCTTTTTTGGTTACGTCACTAGGACTCAAGATATCGCCAGGATTTAACCCTGGAAGGAAGTGCGTGAGTTTCCTGAGGGTCTTCTTCAGGGAATCCATGGGGGTGACAAAACCGACTCGCAGGCCGGAAAGGTTGGGCTCATTTTTGATTTTGAACATGAGACTAATGGCGAGGATTGTTTTACCTGTTCCCGGCGCGCCATTCACGACGGTTATACGTTCTCTTTTTGAGCCGCCATGTTTTGCATCTTCATACTCCTGTTCGAGACGTTTATAAATCGTCTCGATCGTTTCGTATTGGTCAGGCGTAAGCGTCTTGAAAGGCGAGAACTTGAACAGATCAGAGTTCTCGAGCTCTTCAATCGGATGAATCGCGTAGTTTTCTTCGCGAAGCTTTGCCCAGAGGTCTCGGAACTTCTGGCGATACTGAGGCCGCTCAAAATAATCGAATTGGGCATAGCCGTTGTTGGCATTGGTGACCTGGTATTTTTCGTCAGCACAGAACAGCTCAATAAGTCGATTCTCGAACTCGAACGTTGCGGATTGGTTGAAGGTGGGATTGTCGATCAGAAGGGTCCGGTCGAAATCCTTGTCCACGTTTGCAGCGTGTTGCTTCATACGGCGCTGGTAGTTGGTTGTTTGGCCGATGTATGCCGTCTTGTTTCTGCTGTTGGTAAGAATGTAAAGGACGGGCCAACTCTCGTCATGATGGGCTCCAGGCTTTGGCGTGCCAAAGTCCTGAAGCGATTCGTTTGTCTCAAAGGGCTGGGGCAGGGGAAGCGTGTATTGCCGAAGGGCGAACTCATTACTCACGGTGGCCCGCCTTTCTGTATTCGACAGATGATGCATTGATGTGATAGCGCTCGTCATTGCGCATGAGTTTGGACGAGAGCGCAGCTGGGAGATCGATGCTGTTTAAATCTGCGAAACGCAGAAGGAAAAGGAGCGTGTCGGCGACTTCGTCTTCGATGGCTTGACGTTGCTCGGCGTTTTCGAACATTTCTGCAATGTGCTCGTCGCTCATAAAGCGAAAGAGCTGAAGGAGCTCGGAGGACTCAGTTGCCATGCCGATGGCAAGCTCTTTTGGCGTGTGATATTTGCGCCAGTCGCGTGCATCACAAAAGTCCCTGACTTGTTCCGTCATGGCATCGAGCTTATCCATCGTCCGCAACCTCCCTGATGTTTATTGTTTTATTATGGCCGTATCTGGGATTTATTGCACATCATTTGGGGCGTGCGGCTCATATGAATGACGCGTCAAGTAAGAGGTTTCATCATGAAGATCGACGTTGATGTAGATCAGCTGCGCGAGAGCCTGCTCGACCGCGCGGGGAGTGCAGCCGGCGTGGACTTTCCGGCTGCTATGCTCGACGTGGTAGATATTGAGGATGAGTCGCCCCAAGAGCTCCTGGCCCGAGCCGAACGCGAAGGCCTCGATCTCCGCGACTTTGCCGTCGATGATGACTAGGGTAGCTAATTTGGGACGGGGCGTCTGCGCCCGCAGCTGCGCGAAAATTCGCGATAAGCCGTCGCAATGGAGTCTAACTGACCTCGCGACTGTTCTATTTTGACCGCACGCTGGCTAAGTGAGTAGGCCTTATTGGAAATCCTGAGCGCACGACTAATTTGCTTCAACAAACCCGCAGGTCACAGACTTGTGCTTTGGTGACGTGGTCGACGATTCGACAAAAGTCTACTCACTTAGTTTTGAGAGGCGCTAATTGTCCGCAACGAGACCCCAGCCGGGGCGATTGATGCTCAAATAGTAGCCAATTCGGGATGGCAACCCCCTGGCCGCTACGACGCCAGCGTGGCGATGACGGCTTCGTCGCCGGCGTATATGAGGGTGTTGCCGTCGGGGATGATCGTTTGGCCGTCGCGCTTGAGCATCACGACGATAAAGGGGTGCTTTCCCTGCGGCACGTCGCGCAGGCGCTGGCCGGCCAAGCGACCGTGGGGCGTCACGGTGACCTCGCGCAGCGTAACCTCGGCACGCTCTTCAAACGTCGGCGCGGCCATCACCAACAGGTCGCCTCCCTCGATGATGGTATCGCCGTTGGGCAGCACCGGGTGCGCCCCATCGCGCAGCACCAGGACCACGAGCATGTCCGTCGCACTGCCAATATCCGCGAGCGAGCGCCCCGCAAACGGATGTCCCGCGCCCACCTTGAGCTTGACGAATGACATGCCGTCCTCGTCGCGGTAATCGTTAAACGTGCGGCGCACGTCGCCTTCCGCGTCGATCATGTCGAGCTTTTTCGCCACTGCCGGCAGCAGCGAGCCCTGCACCACAATGCTCGACACGGCAATCACAAACACCAGGTCAAACAGGTCGTGCCCACCGGGAACACCGGTCACCACGGCAAAGAGGCTAAATACGACCGAAGCCGCGCCGCGCAGACCCGCCCAGCTTACGAGCGCAACCTGGCGGGGGTTCGTTCTAAACGGAGCCAGCAGCATGCCCACGGCGATGGGGCGGCTCACGAAGAGCATAAACGTCATGAGCGCCAGGCCCGGCAGCAGCATTTGCGGCAGGCGTGCGGGCGTCACGAGCAGGCCGAGCAAAAAGAAAATGGTCATCTCGGCCATCTCGGTAAGGGTATCAAAGAAGTGCGCCATTTCGACCTTGCCGGTGATGTCGCTCGCGCCCAGCACAATGCCTGCCAGGTATACGGCCAAAAAGCCGTTGCCGCCCAGATAGCTCGGCAGCGCGTAGGCGATGATCGCCACGGCAAACAAAAAGATAGTCTGTGCGCCTTCGGCCGTTGCGTGCGCGCGCTCAATCAGGCGGCTGGATGTCCAGCCGATGGCGAGTCCCAGGCCCACACCCAGGATGACCTGCTTTGCCAGCAGTATGGGAATGTTGATTTCGCCGCCAGCCGCGAGGGTCGCGAGTACCGCGGTGAGCATGTAGGCGACGGGGTCGTTGGAGCCCGATTCGACCTCGAGCAGTGAGTCGGTGCCGCCCCTCAGCGACAGGCTGTGCTCGCGCAGAACGCTAAAGACGCTCGCCGCGTCGGTGGATGCCACGACCGAGCCCAGCAGCAGGCCGCCGATCCAGTCGAAGCCCAGTGCGAAGTGCGCAAAGGCGCCCGTGATGCCGGCAGTGGCGATAACGCCGAGCGTGCTCAGCAGTACCGCGGGCGCGGCGACGGGTTTGGCACGGTCGATGTTGGTGTTAAAGCCGCCGTAGAACATGATGAACAGTAGCGCCGTACTGCAGACGGTTTCGGTGAGCGCGTAGTCGCTAAAGTCGATGTGCGCCGGCCCGTTGACGCCCAACAGCATGCCAAGCGCGATAAAGATGAGCAGGGTGGGGAAGGGGAGCTTTTTGCCGACGGGTTTGATGGTCAGGCACAAAATGATGATGAGGCCGATAAAGAGAAGTATCTGGTTCATGGATAGTGTCCGCTCCTGGGTGGTTGGCGTGGCACGGTCAGTTGTCTGCGGTTATTTGTACCCAAAGGTGGTGGGTTTACGGTGGTGGATTGCGGGCGTGCGCATTTTCGACACGAGGCTGCGGCGTGTGCGACGCTGATCGGGGAGCAGGTGCCGGCGGTGCACCGTGAACGGCGCGCGCGGGCGTTGGCGACACGCAGCCCTTCCCAGCTTTATTGCAACGGAGTACAATGGGTAACGTTTAAGTTCAACTTGAAGTTTTAGTTGCTGCTCCGGGCTTCGGCCGCAAGGTAGGGAAAGGCGTTCCATGGCGATCTATGTGACATCCGATGCTCACGGACACGTACGTGCGCTTGACGAGGCCCTGTCCAAGATTTCGCTGGCGTCCGAAGATACGCTGTACGTGCTGGGCGACATGACCGATCGCGGGCCCGATCCGGTCGGTGTTATTAAACTGGTGCGATCGCTGCCCAACGCGCGCGTGCTCAAGGGTAACCATGAGCAGATCATGCTCGATGCCATTATTGGCCAGGACCCGCTCGATGCCGAGACGTGGGACATCAACGGTGGCTGGACGACGCGCGAGCAGCTTAACGACATGGAATTTGAGGCGTACGAGGAGCTTGTGCGCTGGATGGCCGGGTTGCCGCTGTATGCGGTGGCCGAGACCGATGAGCGCCCGTACCTGCTGGTGCATGCCGGTATTGAGACCGAGGCAGCCCGGGCGTTTTTACTTGAACACGACGTGGATTGTGCCGATGGTGCCGGAGCGGTTGGCGCCGATCGCGAACTGCTGAAGCAGATGCTTGCCGTGCAGTCGTCCGATGACCTGCTGTGGATTCGTCATGGCTATTGGGATGCGCCGACGGGTTTGCTTTCTGCCGAGGGCAAGGGTCCGGTCGTGGTGAGCGGCCACACGCCAACGGTGTCGCTCGGGCGTTATTGCGAGGTGGGCGGCCTGGCGGGACTCGACGAGGAATCGGGGCGCGGAAAGATTGTGCGCCTGGGCGGCGAGGATACCGCCGGCGTTCCCGACCGCATCGACATCGACTGCGCCGCCGCCACCGGCTCCGAGTTCGGCCGGGTGGGCATCCTGCGTCTGGATGATGGTGCGGAGTTCTATGCGAACATTCTGCCCGGCGAATAACCTTGTTCCGCCGTTCTACCGAACGGCGGCCACGTTGA
>URRJ01000013.1 GCA_900550205.1 uncultured Collinsella sp.
CGGCAAAGACATCTGCCACGGTGGCGGCACCGTCGAGCTTGTGGGCGTTGGCGCCAAAGGTGTTGGCGGTGATCACGTCACAGCCGGCCTCGACGTACTGACGCTGAATATCGGTAATGACCCGGGGCTCCTCAAAGTTGAGCAGCTCGGGCAGGGCGCCGGCCTTCATGCCGGCCGCCTGCAGCATGGTGCCCATGCCACCGTCGAACAGCAGGTGTCCCGTGCCCTCGATGGCGGCGCGCAGGCGATCGTCCTTAATGCGAAGGTCGTCGATGGTGCGCGTCTTGTAAACAGCGCCATTGCGGCGTGCGGCATCAACGGGCGCCGCCAGCGCGGCACCATCCAGATCATGAGTGATGAGCGGAGTAAACATCAATGAGCTCCTAATGGCTGGAATAGCAGGTGGTGTGAGCGGCGCGGAAACGGCAGTGCTCGCGCATGCGGCAGATATTGCAGGTGGGGCGGCTCTGGGCGTCGTGAACCTCGCCATCAAACAGACCAATCACCGCGGTCACGCTCTTGGTGGGCATGAGCAGGCTGGTTGGCGTGACGGTAAGCCCGATGAGCCGCGTGGCGTTGAGCGCATTCACGATCGAGCGCTGCGCCGTAAGCGGGCAGTCGCCGTAGCCGGGGCTAAAGCGCCAGTTGCCGGCAAGCCCGTGGACGGCGGCCGCAGCCTTGACCTGCTGGTCCATCTGCTCGACGGCGGCTTCTACATAGGCAGAGCATGCGGCGTCGAGCACGGCTCCCTCCAGGGGCTGCTGGGCTCCCGTGGTACGCAGGCGACGCTCGGCGTCCATGCCGAGGGTGCATGCCATGAGCGCGGCAAAGCGGGCGTCTTTGAGATGGCGATAGATATCGCGACCGCGCAGCTCAACGTTGGTGCCGATCAGACGGATGCAAGGCTCTCCCTGCTCGTCCACGCCCGTGGCATCGACGGCAAACACGCGGCGCACGCCACGGGGCTCAATGTCTAGCTCCAGGCGCTCAACGACAAGCTCAATACGCTGCGCTAGCTCGGGTTCAATCTGCTGACCACCGTAGCCCAGATAGCGCAACATCTCGGCACGATCGACGCGGGGGCGATGGGCGGCATCGATACGATAAAGCGCCGGCGACGCAAGGTCGGCCGGCACTTCGACAAAAGCTGTATCGATGTGCGGTTTTTCCATTACCCCAGGCGCTCCATAATGGTTGCGGCGATTGCAGGACGATTCATAGTGTACAGGTGCAGACCGGCGGCGCCGTGCTCCTTAAGGTCGCAAAGCTGACGGGCAGCATAATCTACACCGGCTGCCTGCAGGCTCTCGGGATCGTTCTCGTACTTGGCGAGAATCTTGATGACGGGGGAGGGCAGCGATGCGCCGCACATAAAGACCATGCGGCTGATCTGCGACTTGCCCATAAACGGCATGATGCCTGCGGTAATGGGCACGGTGATACCGGCCTTGTCGGCAAGCTCGCGAAAACGGTAGAAGCACTCGTTATCAAAAAAGAGCTGCGTCACAAAGAAGCTCGCGCCGGCATCTTGCTTTTGCTTGAGGTGTTCGACCGAGACGTTGAGGTCCTCACAGGCAATGTGGCCCTCGGGGTAGGCTGCGGCGCCCACACAAAAGCCGGCGTCAACGAGCTCGGGGATGAGGTCGCGGGCGTAGGCGTAGTCCGAGGCGGGCTTGTCGTCCTCGGTCGCACCGGCGGGAAGATCACCGCGCAGAGCCAGGATGTTTTCAACGCCGGCGGTGCGATACTCGTCGATCTTGGCGGCGATATCGGCGTGCGAGCGGCCCACGCAGGTAAGGTGTGCCACCGAGGGTGTATCGAATTCGCTCGTAATCATATGCGCGATGGGGGCGGTGGTGGCACCGTTGCCCGAGCCGCCGGCCGAGCAGGTGACCGAGACAAAGCTCGGCGAAAGCTTGCACAGATTGCCTGCCACCTCGCGAGCCGTGTCGAGGGTAAGCTCGCCCTTGGGCGGGAACATCTCAAACGAAACGGGTGCGGTACCCTGGGATGCTGCCTGCTTAAAAACCTCGTCGACGCGCATATCGTGCTCCTTTAGATACTTAAATAGTGTGATGTGTTGTAAGGATTCTACAGCACCACTGTGTCACGGTGGAGTTTCACTCGCTATTCGGGGATACCAATCAAAGATGCCTCGCTATCGACATTCCCTATAGCAGAGCGGTCAATCTAGGATGGGGCTATAAAGACTGGTATCTGATGCGAAATACCAGTTAATAGAGCCGCACCCCAAATTGACTACCCTTAAACCATGGGGAGAGGTCTGCAATTTATACAGTTGATTGGCTGTTGAGGGCGGCAACGCCGCCGCGATGCGGTAACCTCATTGATTGGTTTCGTGACAGCAACATAACGGTAATGTTGCGGAAACACGACGAGCCTAATCTATGACTCGTTCGTTAGTAATCAACACCGCTTCTCACGCGGTGCCGATACGAAGGGAGTTCCGTATGGCCGAACTTACTGACCGCTTCGGGACCATGGTGTTCTCTGAGGAAGTCATGAAGGACTACCTCCCCAAGGACATTTGGAAGCGCCTTGCTGCAACCCTCGAGGACGGTGAGCCGCTCGACCTGGATGTGGCCAACGCCGTTGCCCACGCCATGAAGGTCTGGGCCATCTCCAAGGGCGCGACGCACTACGCGCACTGGTTCCAGCCGCTTTCGGGCATTACTTCCGAGAAGCACGACAGCTTCCTGGAGCCCAACCACGACGGCACCGCCATTACCAAGTTTACGGGCAAGAACCTCATCCAGGGCGAGCCGGACGCCTCCAGCTTCCCCAACGGCGGCCTGCGTGCCACCTTCGAGGCCCGTGGCTACACCGCTTGGGATCCCACCAGCCCCGCCTTTATCAAGGACGATGTCCTGTGCATCCCCACGGCTTTCTGCTCCTACACGGGCGAGGCCCTGGACAAGAAGACCCCGCTGCTGCGCTCCATGACCGCGCTCTCGCGTGAGTCCAAGCGCGTTTTGGCGCTATTTGGCAAGACCCCCAAGAAGGTCGTTCCTTCCGTGGGCGACGAGCAGGAGTACTTCCTGATCAAGAAGGACGCTTACCGCAAGCGCAAGGACCTGGTCATCACCGGCCGCACTCTCTTTGGTGCTGCTCCCTGCAAGGGCCAGGAGCTCGAGGAGCACTACTTTGGCGCTATCCGCCCCACCGTCTCGGCCTATATGAAGGATCTGGACGATGAACTGTGGGCGCTTGGCATTCCCGCCAAGACCAAGCACAACGAGGTCGCTCCCTGCCAGCATGAGCTCGCCCCCGTCTACGGCGAGGTCAACGAGGCCATCGACCAGAATCTGGTCATGATGGAGAAGATGAAGCTCATTGCCTCCCGCCACGACCTGGTCTGCCTGCTGCACGAGAAGCCTTTCGAGGGCATCAACGGTTCGGGCAAGCACAACAACTGGTCGCTTGGCACCGAGTCCGAGAATCTGCTCGATCCGGGCGACACCCCGCTCGACAACCTGCAGTTCATCGTCTTCCTCACCGCGGTGATCGAGGCCGTCGATAACTATCAGGAGCTCCTGCGTGCCTCCGTTGCCTCGGCCGGCAACGACCATCGTCTGGGCGCCAACGAGGCTCCTCCAGCGATTATGTCCATCTTCCTGGGCGACCAGCTTACCGAGGTCGTCGAGAAGATCATCGATGGCAAGGCTTCCGTCCATGCCACGCGCGGCGTGCTCGACCTGGGCGCCGATACCCTGCCCAAGCTGATGCAGGACAACACCGATCGCAACCGCACCTCCCCGTTTGCCTTCACCGGCAACAAGTTCGAGTTCCGTGCCTGCGGCTCCGAGCAGAACGTCTCCGACTCCAACTTGGTGCTCGATGCCGCCGTGGCCAAGTCGCTCAAGTCCTTCGCCGACGCGCTTGAGGGTACGCCCGAGGATAAGTTCCAGGACGCCGCGCTTGAGTACTGCAAGAAGGTACTGACCGATCACCAGCGCATCCTGTTCTCCGGCGACGGTTACTCCGACGAGTGGCCCGTCGAGGCCGAGAAGCGCGGCCTTGCCAACAACAAGACCACGGCCGACGCCCTGCCCGCCTTTGTTTCCGATAAGGCCATCGCGCTCTTTGAGGAGACGGGTGTCCTGACCAAGGCCGAGGCCCAGTGCCGCTACGACTGCAAACTCGAGAAGTACAACAAGCTCATGAACATCGAGGCTACCACGATGGTTCGCGAGGCGCGTCGTACCTATCGCCCGGTCATTACCGCCTATGCCACCAAGGTCGCTAAGGGCCTTGAGACTATTCGTGCCGCCGGTGCCGAGGCCGCCATGCAGTGCGAGCAGAACACGCTCAACAAGCTCTGCAACGGTATCACCGCCATCAACGACTCCATCAAGGCGCTCGACGCCGTACATCAGAAGGCCGAAGCTCTCGATGGTCAGGAGCAGGCCAATGCGTATGCACACGAGGTCGTTCCCGCTATGGATACGCTACGCGCCGCCGTGGATGCAATGGAGGAGATCGTGGCCGCCGACTACTGGCCGGTTCCGACCTACGACGACATCCTGTTCTACGTGTAGAGCGTAACTGAAATATCGTCACGGTATTGAGCCGGGGTCCGCATCGCGCGGGCCCCGGCTTTTTGATTACGGGCTTTAGCCTGTGCGGGGCGCGCAGCGCGCCGCATCAGAAACCACCCGCTATGCGGGTGGGGCCAAACGGCTTTACAAAGCCGCCCCCTCGCCGGACACTTGCGATTGTTCAGGCCGCAAGGAATCCGAGTCGAGAGGGCGGTGGTGGCGTATGGCCCAGAAGGCCTACAGCCTGTCGCACACGAAGTGGATGTGCAAGTACCACGTCGTGTTCACGCCGAAGTATAGGCGCAAAGTCATCTACAACCAAATAAGGTCCGACCTTGGGGAGATCTTCAGGAAACTCTGCCAGTACAAGGGGATAGAGATCATCGAGGGGCACCTGATGCCCGACCACGTCCACATGCTGCTGGCGATACCGCCGAAGTACAGCGTATCGAGCGTGATGGGCTACCTGAAGGGGAAGAGCTCGCTGATGATATTCGACAAGCACGCGAACATGAAGTACAAGTTCGGCAACAGGAAGTTCTGGGCCGAGGGCTACTACGTGTCCACCGTCGGCCTGAACGAGGCCACCATTGCGAAGTACATCCGGGAGCAGGAGAAGGCCGACATCGCGATCGACCGGCTGAGCGTCAAGGAGTACGAGGACCCCTTCGATAGGGGGCCGGGGCGTAAATAGCGCCGGTTTGACCGGCCCGTCACGGGTCAATCCGCAGTGCGGCCCGAACCCCGTGAGGGCCGGCGCCTTTAGACGCGTGCCGGAAATCCAAGGGTTATACCCTAAGAGCAAACCACCCCTTTTAGGGGTGGTTTTGATTGCGAAGGACGCTTTGAAGCCCGTTTTGCCGCCGATTTGCCTAGGTATAAGGGGCTGTGGGCAAAAAACGTCAAATATGAGTACTGTCATAAGTCCTGTAGCATTATTCATTTGCAAAATATACAGTGTTACGCAACATATGTCCAAGTACTTAGCCGATAAACGTCTGCAATTCCTCCGCCGTAGGACGCCTGACGTCTAAATCGCCTTCTGAAGGCGTGAAATCGCTGTTACTAAAATGGTAACAGTACTCATATTTGCTATTTTTTGCCCAAGGCCCCTTGGATGACAGTGTGATTTAATGCCCTCGGGGTTCGAATCCCGGCGTTGGAGAAGAAAAAAGCCCGTCACCACAGGGGTAACGGGCTTCTCGATCTAAATGGTGCCCCCAGCGGGATTCGAACCCGCGATATCCACCTTGAAAGGGTGGCGTCCTTGGCCGCTAGACGATGGGGACAGCGGGAAAGAGTATAGCAGACTTTTTTGCCGGCGCGTATATCGTTGGCAAACTGGAAAACCACCACAAAGGAGCTGGCCCTCTCCCCCCGATCTTCAAAAATCTCAATCTGTAACATCTGGGCGGGCAAATCGGCTCTATCTGTTACAGATCGAGACAGACGGCGGGCGTCGGGACGAACATCTCAATCTGTAACAGTAAGACGACTTTTAACGGTCTAAATGTTACAGATCGAGACAAACTACCGTGGCTGGTCAAAACCACCACAAAGGTGCCTGTACCCTTTGTGGTGGCGGGGCGTTAGGGGAGGAGTTTCATCGCGGCGTCGTGGGCGGCGTACTCGTAAGCGTCATCGAGGGGCTTGAGCGGCAGCAGGGCGGCGGCCTGTGCGTCGCCACGGCGCTCGAGGGCGTGGGCGATGAGCCAGTCAGCGAGCGCGGGGTTCTTGGGTAGTGCCGGTCCGTGTAGGTACGTGCCGATGACGCCCTTGTAGATGAGGCCTTCAAAGCCATCGTCGCCGTTGTTGCCGGTACCCGTGACGACGGACGTTCCGAGCGGCGTGGCCTCTGCATCGAGCAGGGTGCGGCCGCCGTGGTTCTCGAATCCCACAAAGGGCTCGGGTGCCAGGTCGGTCTTGACGGCGACGTTGCCGATCAGGCGGTCGGAGCCGCGCACGGTCTCGGCGGCAATGACGCCCAGGCCCTCGATGCGATTCTCGCCCATATAGTACGAACGGCCGAGCAGCTGATAGCTGCCGCAGATAGCGAGCAGCGAGCCGCCGTCCTCAACATAGGCCGCAACCTTGTCTTTTTGAGCGAGCAGCTCGTGTGCCACGGCCAACTGATCGCGGTCGGAGCCACCGCCCATCATGACGATGTCGGCGTCGGCGAGATCGAGCGACTCGCCCATACGGACCTCGTCCACGCGCACGGGAATGCCACGCCAGGCGCAGCGGCGCTCGAGGGCGATGACGTTGCCGCCGTCGCCATAGAGGTTGAGGGCATCGGGATACAGGTAGACGATGCGCAGCGGGCGCGAAAGCTCGACCGGCGCAATATCCGTGGGGACAGCGCTGCCATCGACGCGCGTTACAGCGTGGGAGGCAACCGAGCTCGCATCGGTGCTCTTAAGCCCGTCGAGCTCCTTGACCAGCGGCGGGAAGGCCGTGTAGTTGGCGACGGCGTAGAAGGTGTCATCGGCGGCCTCGTCTGCCACGGCGCCGATCGCCTGCTCGATATTCGAGATGATGGCGGAGTCGATGCCGGCGTACTTGAGACGCACCTGCATATCGTGTGCACGCGTGCCGCCGGCAAAGGCGACAAGCCCTGGGGTATCGGCGATGCGCTCGAAGTCGACGTCGTAGATCCAGGAGACATCGTGGCCGTCGGCACTGTTGTCGTTCAGGAAGAAAGCGCAGAGCCTGCCGCCTGCCGTTTTAATGGACTGGATCTGGCGATCGAAGCCCACGGGATTCTTGGCCAGGTTTGCCTCGACGGTACGGCCGGCGATCTCCCAGCGGCCCATGCGTCCGCCGGCGGGCATGTAGACATCGAGCGTGGGCTGCAGGTGCGCCGTATCCACGCCTAACTCATGTGCGGCAAAGAATGCGGCGGCAACGTTGTAGACCATGTACAGGCCGTTGTAGCGCGTGGCGATGTGCGCGGCTGGTGCGCTGGAATCAGATCCAAATACCAGGTCAAAACCATAGCCATCGCGACTGAGCTCCACATTCGTTACGCGGCGGACCAGTGCGGGGCGTGCCCAACCGCACGAGGGGCAATGGTAGGCGCCGAGTTGACCATACTGTACGTAGTCGTACTCCAACGGGGCGTTGCACTGCGAGCAAAAACGCGAGTCGCTGATGCGGCCAGACTCGGTGTTGGTGGCGCCATCGATGCCAAAGGCAATACTCGCGTTGGGAACGCGCGCGGCAATCGAGGCGCACAGCGGGTCGTCGGCGTTGTAGATGAGCGTCGTTGCCGGCGAAAGCTCCAACGCGTGGGCGATGACCTCCTGGGTGTGATCGATCTCGCCATAGCGATCCAGCTGGTCGCGGAACAGGTTGAGCAGCACGAAGTACGTCGGCTTGAGCTTGGGCAGGACGCGCACGGTGTAGAGCTCATCGCATTCAAAAACGCCCACGCGCTTGCCGCCGGCTCGCTTGAGGCCGCTGCGCGCCTCGAGCAGTGCGCCCACCACGCCCGGCTCCATGTTGTTGCCGGCGCGGTTGCATACCACGGTGGCGCCGCTGGCGGCAACGGCGTCGGCGATCAGGTTCGAAGTGGTGGTCTTACCGTTGGTGCCGGTGATCACCACGCTGCGGTCGACAAGACTCGCGAGGTCGCTCAGCAGCTCGGGGTTGATCTTCATGGCGATGCGGCCGGGGAGTACGCCGCCCTGGCGCTTAAGGACGGAGCGCAGCCCCCAGCGGGCGATATCGCTCGAGGTGCAGGCAAGAGATGAGCGGAGGTTCATGAAACCGTTCCTAACGTAAACGACATGGTCGGGTCGAGTGCATCACTAAAATCCGTAGCGGCGCGCAAATTCCTGGGCAAGCTGCGACACGTCTTCGCAGGCATTGGCCCAGGGGGCAAAGTCGGGAGTGTCCGAGATAATGCCGTCCGCTTCCCAAACGGCCTGGTGCGAAAGATCCCAGGGATCGCGTGGCTCGGGCCGGCAGGGAAGGTACGGTGTCTGGTACATGGGATTCAGCAAGAAGAACGCGCCGCCCTCGCAGCGGTTAGCGAACTCACGCAGCGCACGCGCCGCCGGACGCATTTTGTTCGTTTTGAACAATAGGATTGTGCGGGCGAGCAGGTACCAGGGGGAGTTCTCGAGTGCATCGGCTCCCACCTGTTCCTCGAGCTGGTGAGCCAGGGCAAAAAAGCCGTCCTGGTCTTCCAAGCGAGCGAGGGCGAGCAACACGGTGCCGGCAGCTCGGGTGGGATAGCCTTCTG
The DNA here is from genome assembly GCA_900550205.1 of uncultured Collinsella sp. Classification (GTDB taxonomy): domain Bacteria; phylum Actinomycetota; class Coriobacteriia; order Coriobacteriales; family Coriobacteriaceae; genus Collinsella. The sequence continues at coordinate 8,806 of URRJ01000013.1, forward strand.
CTTTAAGGACGCGGCGGGCGTAGTTGGCAGCAGCGCGGTAGCGGGCGCTCGCCATGCACAGCTGCGAGATGGCCTCGAGCGTGTGGAGCCACCCGATAAGTGCCGGCTCGCTCACGGTGAGATCTGCCGCCGTCACGCCGTCCGTCAAAACTTTGTTGGCCCAGTAATGTGGGGCCTCCATATCGAACCCGGGCACGCTTTGCTGCAGGTAATCGGCCGTGGTCGCTTCGAGCTTCATCAGGTCGCCCAGGCAGGCGTCAACGGGCGTGTCGGCCAGGATGATGGCGAGCAGCTGCGCGTCGACGGCAAGTGCATCGACGCGGACAATCTTGAGCAGTTCATCGCGCATGTCGTCGAACAGGCGATTGCGCGTCTGCTCGAACTCCTCGTCACTGCCCATGTCCTCGATGCGATGGAGCTCGTCGAGCAGGTGGCGATGAACACCGGCATAGGACAGCAGCGCCTGGGCATGCTCGGACTGCGCATACTTTTGGGGATTCGTACTAATGTCGTTATGGACAAGCTCGCGTGCTGCATCGGTGAGCTCGGGGTGCGATGCCAGATAGGTGCGCTCCAAGTAGGCGGGGATGTAGACGCTCGGATCCATTAGAGGTCCCCTCCCTTAAATGGAAGCCCCTGCTCGGCTGCGCGCAGGATGCGCTCGTCGATCTGGGAACGCACGATGTCGTTGGTGGCGACCCAGGCGGCAAAGCTGGCGTTGTCGGGAGCGCCCAGGCCCTCCTGCAGTACCGGCGTCGCTTCGGACAGTGCAAGGACGAGCTCGTCGGTGGAGCCTGCACCCACGTTGACGCGGGCATAGACGCCATCGGGAAACTCGGTTTGGAAGTAGAGCGCCTCGGCTGCGTGCGGGCACGAGCGTGCAAGGATGCGCAAGTAGTGCTCGGCGCCCTCGTAGTCCAGCTCGCGCCAGGCAGCGCTCATCAGCGCGATGAGCGTCCACGGGTCCAAGTCGCGCTCCGCGTCCTTGGGACGACGGCGCAGTGGCGTGTTGGCGAGATAGGGTACGGAGTGGGCAGAGCGAAAGCGCTTGAGTTCCTCGGCGGGGTATTCGAGCTTTGCCATGGCGAGCATCGCGGTGTGGCGGACACCAGCCGGATCGTTGGGGGCAAAGTCCAGGCTGCGGTTTGCGGCTTCGAATGACATACGGTAGCGGCCGCTAATGAGGGCGCGCGACGCAAGGGCGGCAAGCCAGCGCAGGTAGGGGCGGCGCATAAGGTCGCCCGCGGCCTCGCGCTCGTAGGGGTCCTGCGCCGAGGCGATCTTGAGCGCCAAGTCGTGCTCGACTTCATCGCGCTTGGATACCAAGTACTGTACGTATTCCTCGTTGGATTCGGCGGTGAGCGCCGTCAGCATGCGCTGGGCATCCCAGTTGGTCGGATCGAGTGCGGCAGCCTCGCGAAGCATGTTCTCGGCAGCGGTCTCTTCCTGCTCGGCCTGGGCATCGTCGGGGATAAAGGGAATACGGTAGTCGACGGCCTCGACCACCTTGGCAATCAGATGTCCGGCGCGGTCGCGATCGTGCACGATGAGCGGCGCGGGGTTGCGGGTGAATTGCTCCATCAGACGCTCTACGGCGGCACCGTCGGTGAGCGGGATATTGTCGCGGCGCAAGGCCTCAAGAACGAGGCGATGGCAATCCTCTTGAATGGGATCGAATGCCATGGGGCCTCCTTTGCTGCGGTTAGGGTTCAAATGTCTCTATATAAGGTTCTAGTTTACCCGCATGTGGCACACCGGGGGTGCCGCACTTGGACATGCACCTTTGCACCACGAAGACGGATGTCGCACAAATGTCGGCACCTTGGACGACTGAGTGGTATCACGGTGCCGCAAACGGTCGATTTTTGGCGGCGAACGGGGCGCATTTTGGAGGGGCACCGTCCTGCCCGGGATATGTGGTCAACCTTGATAAAACGTTTGCCCAGCTTGGGAGTATGAATGCCCCACAAGGGTCTTCAGGGATAGAAAAAACGTTTCATCATTGTCGGCTTTAGGTGAATAACTGACCAACCAGAACGGTAAAATAGTGTTTGTCTGAGCGTTGAGACGTTTAGACATCGCGCATTGCCATCGCCGGCAACGCGCAAAACGGTCCTAACGGAGCCAATCGGGTGTTCCGTTATATACGCAAGTCTAAGAGGGGCTTGTTTAGGAGGCACAGTATGGGACGTTTTACCAATCCTCGCGATCTGTACTTTGGTGAGGGCGCTCGCCACGAGGTAAAGAACCTCAAGGGCAAGAAGGCCATCATCGTTTCTGGCGGCAGCTCTATGCGCCGCGGCGGGTTCCTGCAGGACGTTGAGGCCGACCTCAAAGAGGGCGGCTTCGAGGTCAAGCTGTTCGAGGGCGTCGAGTCCGATCCCTCCATCGAGACCGTCATGAAGGGCGCCGAGGCCATGCGCGAGTTCGAGCCCGACTGGATTATCGCCATCGGCGGCGGCTCGCCCATCGATGCCGCTAAGGCCATGTGGGTCTTCTACGAGTATCCCGAGGAGTCCTTCGATAACATCATCCAGCCGTTCAGCTTCCCTGAGCTGCGTCAGAAGGCTCACTTCTGCGCCATCTCCTCTACCTCCGGTACCGCTACCGAGGTCACTGCCTTCTCCGTCATCACCGACTACGCCAAGGGCATCAAGTACCCGCTGGCCGACTTCAACATCACCCCTGATGTCGCCATCGTCGACCCCGAGCTCACCTACACCATGCCCGCCAAGCTGTGCGCTCACACCGGCATGGATGCTCTGACCCACTGCATGGAGGCCTACGTTTCCACCTGCGCCTCTATGTTCACCGACGCCAACGCTCTGCACGGCATCCGCGAGATCGTCGAGTGGCTGCCCAAGTCCTATGCTGGCGACCATGAGGCCCGTCAGCACATGCACGAGGCTCAGTGCATCGCCGGTATCGCCTTCTCCTCGGGTCTGCTCGGCATCGTTCACTCCATGGCTCACAAGACCGGTGCTGCCTTCGAGAACGGCCACATCATCCACGGTGCTGCTAACGCCATGTACCTGGGCAAGGTCATCCAGTGGAACTCCAAGGACCCGCGTGCTGCCGAGCGTTACGCTTACGTGGCCAAGGAGATCCTGCACCTTCCCGGCGAGACCAACGAGGAGCTCATCGCCGCGCTCGTCCAGAAGATCCGCGACCTCAACGACCAGCTCAACATTCCGCAGTCCATCAAGGATTACGCAAATGGTGGCGTGAAGGTCGACGCCGAGAACCCGCAGATGGTCTCCGAGGAGGAGTTCCTCGCCAAGCTGCCCGAGATCGCCGCGAACGCCGAGCAGGACGCCTGCACGCCCGAGAACCCGCGTGAGACCAAGGCTGCCGACTTCGAGAAGATTCTCAAGGCCTGCTACTACGACACCGACATCGATTTCTAATCGACTCTTGTTATCGTAACGAGGGGCTCCGCACGTATCCGTACGGAGCCCCTTTTTTTCTTTAGAGAATGGGAAAAAAATGGCTGCAATCTTCAATAGCCCCAGCAAGTACATCCAGGGTCCGGATGAGCTGGCCAAGCTCGGCTCCTATGTCGAGCCGCTCGGCGCTAAGGCCCTCGTCATCGTGACGCCTTCGGGCAAGAAGCGCGTCGGTGCCAAGATCGAGGGCGGCTTTGCCGAGGCTAAGGCTGAGCTGTTGTTTGAGGACTTTAACGGCGAGTGCTCCAAGGGCGAGGTCGATCGTCTGGTTGCGCTCGCTCGCGACAACGGCTGCGACATCATCGTCGGCGTCGGTGGCGGCAAGATCCTCGACACCGCGAAGGCCGTTGCCTATTACCTGGAATCCCCGGTTATCATTTGCCCCACCATCGCCTCGACCGATGCACCGTGCTCGGCACTTTCGGTGCTCTACACCGACGACGGCCAGTTCGATAAATATCTCTTCCTTAAGGCAAACCCCAACATTGTCCTGATGGATACGACGGTTATCGCGGCGAGCCCGGTGCGCCTGACGGTTTCCGGTATGGGCGATGCGCTCGCAACCTACTTTGAGGCCCAGGCGACGCACGATGCCGACGGTAGCACCTGCGCCGGCGGCAAGGGCGGCATGGCTGGCTTGGCACTCGCCAAGCTCTGCTATGAGACGCTCATGGCCGATGGCGTGAAGGCCAAGGTCGCGTTGGAGAAGGGCGCGCTGACGCCTGCCGTGGAGCATATCATCGAGGCCAATACGCTGCTTTCGGGCATTGGCTTTGAGAGCTCGGGCCTTGCTGCTGCTCATGCCATCCACAATGGCCTGACGATGCTGCCCGAGTGCCACGGCATGTATCACGGCGAGAAGGTCGCCTTTGGCACCATCGTCCAGCTGGTACTCGAGGATGCCCCGACTGAGAAACTCGAGGAAGTCTTGGGCTTCTGCATTGAGTTGGGCCTGCCGGTCACGATGAAGGAACTTGGCGTTGCTGAGCTTACGCGCGAGAAGGCCATGATTGTTGCCGAGGCCGCGTGCGCGCCCGATGACACCATGTGCAACATGCCGTTTGAGGTGACGCCTGAGATGGTCGCCAACGCCATCCTGGGTGCCGACGCACTGGGTCACTACTACCTTATGGATGAGTAAACTAAGGTAAGGAAGGGGCAAAGCTGACAGACGGCTTTGCCCCTTTTTGCTATGGTGCAAAGGGGTCAGATTACTTTGCACCAATTGTTGTTGATGAAAGGGCGGATTCTTGTATGGCGCTTCCCATGGTTTATGGCGGTCCTGGCCGGTATGTTCAGGGGCCGGGCGAACTTTCGCGTCAGGGCAGGTATTTGTCATGGTTGGGTTGTGCTGCCTATGTCTTGTTTGACCAGGGCACCGAGGATCGGCTGTGCAGGCAGATCGTCGATGGATTTCTGGACGAAGACCTAAGCGAGCCGTTCTTTAAGATCTATGACGGTCCGTGTACGGAAGAGGCCGTTGTCGATATGGCTAAGGAAGCCCAGGCTGAGTATTGCGACATGGTGGTGGGTATTGGCGGTGGCAAGATGCTCGATATCGCCAAGGCAGTAGCGTTTTATGCCGAGTTGCCGTTATGCGTATGCCCCACGGCGGCTTCGATGGACGGTCCGTGCAGCGCGATTTCGGTGCTGTATCACGAGGATGGGTCGTTCGACCGCTACCTGATGCTCGAGAAGAATCCAGACCTGGTCGTGGTCGATACCAACGTGGTCGCGGCGGCTCCACTGCGTATGACGGTCGCTGGTATGGGCGATGCACTGGCAACGTACTTCGAGGCGCGTTCGTGTGTCGCAGCGCACGGCGCTAACGAGCACGGTGGTGCGTCGGGGCACTTGGCCCTGGTTGCGGCTCGTGCCTGCTACGACACGCTCATGGAGTGCGGTGTCGCTGCCAAACGCGATCTCAAAAAGGGCCGTATATCGCCGGCGGTTGAGCGTCTGATCGAGTGCAATATTCTGCTTTCGGGCGTTGGCTTTGAGAGTGGCGGTTTGGCGCTGGCGCATGCGATCGCCAACGGCCTGACGATTTTGCCCGAGTGCAAGGCCATGCACGGCGAGGCCGTAGCGTTTGGCCTGGTGGTGCAGATGCGCCTGGAGCGTGCGCCCGAGCTTGATCAGGTGCTCGAGTTTTGCCGGCGCGTTGGTCTGCCGACGACGCTCGAGGAGCTGGGCCTTGGCGAGATTTCCGATGCCGATCTGCAGGGTGTTGCAAATGCGGTCTTTAGAAACGAGCGCAACATGGCCAACGAGCAGACCAAGGTGACCAAACAGAAGCTCGTGCAGCTCATGTGCGAGGCATAGCTTGGCGCTTGATTGACCTTGTGCAATCGAGGCGGCGATAGGCATATGCTATTTGCCGCAAAGATGCGCCGCGTGTAATTTGCCCGAGGCGTGAGCCGATGGCGTATCATTATCTTTTGCTTGTTTGCACTGCTCAGGGAGGGGCCGCGCATGGCGCAGGAACACGATCTGTTTGATGACATTATCGAGATCAGCAAGGGTTTCGACTTTCTTAAAAATCCGCTTGGCGGCGTGACCGATGCACTCGATCCGTCGGCGCCGCAGTGGAATCCTGCCGACTACAAGGAGCGCCCGCGCGGCAATACCATTCCGTGCCTGACCTGCAAAAACGAAAAGAGCGGCTGCACCGCGTGCATGGACGTGTGCCCGGTCAACGCTATCGAGATCGAGGAAGACGCCATCGAGATCCTCGACTCCTGCCGCAAGTGCGGTCTGTGCGCCGCTGCCTGCCCGACCGAGGCGATCATCTCGCCGCGCCTGGCGCCTAAAAACCTGTATGACGATATCGTCTCTGCTGCTACGAGCCACGAGACCGCCTACGTCACCTGCACGCGTGCCCTCAAACGCATGCCGCGTGAAAACGAGGTCGTCGTTGCCTGCGTGGGCGATATTACGGCCGAGACCTGGTTCTCGGTGCTGGCTGATTATCCCAATGTGAGCGTGTACCTGCCGCTGGGCGTGTGCGATAAGTGCCGCAACACCGGTGGCGAGGACATCTTGGGCGAGGCCATTGCTACCGCCGAGGAGTGGGCGGGCACGGGCATGGGTCTGGAGGTCGACCCCAAGAGCCTCAAGTGCCATAAGCGCCGCGAGTACGAGCGCAAGGAGTACATGGAAAAGATCGCCCGCACCACGGGCCTTACCGTGACAAAGCTCAACCCGGCAACGGCGGCGCTGGCCTCGGTGACGCAGAAGTTGAAGGCCCACCGTCACCAGATCACGCAGCTCGAGCGTACGCTCAACACCATGTGCGGCACCACGACGACCAAGCGTCGCCGTTCGCTCACGCACGGTCGCCAGCTGGTGCTCTCGACGCTGCAGAACCACCCCGAGCTTGCCCAGAATATGCAGGCGAGCACACCGGAATGCGATTTTGACAAGTGCACGTCGTGCGGCGAGTGCGTCAATGTATGCCCCACGTTCGCCTGCGATTTGGTGGGAAGCGGCCGCTTTGCGTTGGAGTCCACGTATTGCTTGGGCTGCGGTGCCTGCGTCAAGGTGTGCCCCGAGCATGCGCTCAAGTTGATTGAGCATGACGCGTCCAATCTGGTCGTCGTCGATCCCGAGGCCGAGGAAAAGGCTGCCCAGAAGGCCAAAGCTCACGAAGAGGTCCAAAAGGCAAAAGCCGAAGCAAAGGCCAAGCTCGATAAGATGCTCGACCAGGTGGAAAAGCTCGCGGACTAGTCAGCGACCTCTATCTCTGCTTCATTCGTGCCGCCGTTGCGTCCGGGTTCGCCCGGATGCTGCGGCGGCGCTATACTTATGCAGTTTGAAGTACCTGTATCAAAAGGAGCTGTCGTGTCCCTTTCCATCGGTATCGTGGGCCTGCCCAACGTGGGCAAGTCGACGCTGTTCACCGCGCTTACCAAAAAGACCGGCCTTGCCGCCAACTACCCGTTCGCCACGATCGACCCCAACGTGGGTATCGTCGACGTGCCTGATAGCCGCCTGCAAAAGCTCGCCGACATCGTCAACCCGGGCCGCATTGTGCCGGCGACGGTCGAGTTTGTCGACATCGCAGGTTTGGTGAAGGGCGCTAACGAGGGCGAGGGTCTGGGCAACCAGTTCCTGGCCAACATTCGCGAGACCGACGCCATCTGCGAGGTCGTGCGCTACTTTAAGGACCCCAACGTCATGCGTGAGGTGGGCCGCACGGGCGAGTTCGTCGATCCCGTCGGCGATGCCGACACCATCATGACCGAGCTCATCCTGGCCGACATGGGCACGCTCGAGAAGCAGCTGCCCAAGCTCGAGAAGGAGGCCAAGCGCGACAAGGAGCTCATGCCCAAGTTTGAGGTCGCCAAGCGTCTGCTCGCTTGGCTTAACGAGGGCAAACGAGCCGCATCCATGGAGATGACCGACGAGGAGCGCGCCGCTGCCAAGGGCCTGTTCCTGCTCACCATGAAGCCCATCCTGTATGTGGCCAACGTAGACGAGGACATGCTCAACGACGACCTGGCGCCCATCGACGGCGTCAAGCCGCTGCCCATCTGCGCCAAGATCGAGGCCGAGCTTTCCGAGCTTGATCCCGAGGACGCGGCCGACTACCTGGAGAGCCTTGGCTTGGAGCAACCCGGTCTGGACGTGCTCGCGCAGGCTGCCTACAAGCTGCTCGGCCTGCAGTCGTTCTTTACGGCCGGCGAGATGGAGGTCAAGGCCTGGACGGTTCGTCAGGGCGCGACCGCCCCGCAGGCCGCCGGCGTCATCCACACCGACTTTGAGCGCGGCTTTATTAAGGCCGAGGTTATTGGCTATGACGACTACATCGAGCTCGGCGGCGAGCAGGGCGCCAAGGCCGCCGGCAAGCTGCGCATCGAGGGCAAGGACTATGTCATGGCCGATGGAGACGTCGTGCACTTCCGCTTTAACGTGTAAGGACGACGTGCATGTTTAAATATGGTAAAAAAGCCGGCTACATGGGCGTCGCGCTGCTCGTGCTTGCGGTGCTTCCGCTGGTGGTTGCAGCGTGTGTTATCCCCAACATTGGTCCCGAGGTGGCAACAAAGTTTAATGCCGCCGGCGAGGTGACGCGTTGGGGCAAGAGTTACGAGCTGCTGGCGCTGCCGGTGCTCAACCTGCTGCTGAGCGTGGCGACGTACTTTACGGCGGGACGTCAGGCTAAAAACAATGATGACTCCGCCGCCATGGCGCGCATCGTGTGCGAGCGCTACCTGCGCAACGGTTGCATCACGGGTGTGTTCCTCAACGTGATCAACGTTTACTTTATGTACTCGGCGATTACCGGAACGGGCTTTGGCTTTGGTTTCTAGCCTGTCCTTTTAGGCAACGAGCCTGCACGCATATTCAATGGCTGCTGCGAGGCCGCCGCTCGATCGTGGTTTAAAGACCATGTCGGCGGCGGCCTCGTTTTCGCATCCGGCGCCACGAAGGGCGAGTGCGATGCCGGCTTCGAGGAGAAGGGGCAGGCCACGTTGGCTGGTTGCTATTACTACGGTCTGGTCAAGGGCGCAGCCGTGCGTTCGGCATTGAGAGACGAGCTCGCCTCTCGCCGGGTCGGGGAGCAGTGCGGTCGCAACACGGCTCGATAGCAACGCAAAGGCCGTTCGTTCGTCTGGGGAAAGGCATTCGGCCTCAACGACGACAAGCTTGGGTTGCACGCCGTCTGTGCAGCGTGATTTTTGACGCATGCAAATTGAGCAAGCCGACATAGAAAACTCCTGTATATTCGGCAAAACGTAAACTATAGTTTACGTTTTTGTTTTGCTCCATTTCAAACTCGTCTGCATGAATGAGCATGCGAAACAGATTCTTGGCGAGCGAGTTGAGCGGACGCGCAAGGCCCTTGGTATCTCCAAGGTCGATTTTTGCGTGGCGACAGGAATCAGCCGACCCTACCTCGACCGAATCGAAGATGGGACGGCAAATTTCACGCTCAAGGTTCTATTTAAGATCGCGCCCGCACTCGGCATGACGGTGTCAGAACTTCTCGAGGGCATCGAATAGGGGATACCCGTCGACAACTGAATTACACCATCGGGATACGGTCGTGGTTGACTTGGCTGTAGAACAGGCGCTGAATCTCTGACGCATCACGTGACTGGCCGAGCGCCCACATGGTTTTGGCCACGAGCGTCTCAGTGGTCATATCGTCGCCGCGCAAAATACCCGGATGATCGGCGTAAGCTCGGCCGACCTCATAAACACCCAGGTCAAGGCCCTCCTCGGGGACCTGCGTGGTCATAACGACGGTGCGACCCGAGTCGACCCAGCGAAAAATCGCCTCTTGGAATGACTCGCCCGACTCACCAAACTCGGGAATACCGCCAATGCCAAAGGTCTCAAGGATTACGGCATCGTAGCTATCAGCTAGGGCGTCCAGGATACCCGGGTTCACGCCGGGCGTCAGCTTAAGGACAAACACGCGCGGGTCGATACTGTCGTAGAAACGCACCGGGCTCTCATTCTGATGAGTGCCGTGAAGCCCGTTGCGCACGATGCGGTCGTTGCGGATGTAGGCAATGGGCGGATAGTTGACGCTAATGAACGCGTTAAAGCTCATGGTGCGCTGCTTGCGGGCGCGCGTGCCGGCAATGGCGACGCCGCCAAACACGATCGAGACGTCGTGCGAATGCTCGTCGAGCGCATAGAGCAGGCTCTGGTACAGATTGAGCTTGGCATCGGTAAAGGGGTTACCCATGGGCTTTTGCGAGCCGGTGAGTACGATGGGCTTGGGACTGTCCTGAATCAGATAGGAAAGCGCTGCCGCGGTGTAGCTCATGGTGTCGGTGCCGTGCAGAATCACGAAGCCGTCGTGGTCGGCATAACCCTCGACGATGACGTCGCGGATACGCATCCAGTCGCTCGGGCGCATGTTGGTGCTGTCGATGTTCATGGGCTGCACGACGTCGAGCTCGCAGAGGCCCGAGATCTCAGGGACGCTCTGGGCGAGCTCCTCGCCGGTCAGGGCGGGGGAGAGGCCGTTGCCGTCCTCGGTCGATGCGATGGTGCCGCCCGTGGCGATGAGAAGGATGCGCTTCATGCTGGTATTCCTATCGTATTTGTCGCCGCAGAGGCGGAGTCGTTCGGCAGTATTGTGGCACAGGGCGTCCAATGTTCAAACGTATTACATCATCTGAAACGTTTGGTAACACTTCAATCGCCACTAAAAAGGACGCGGGTCGTGCGTTTGCCGTGCGCTGATGGCTGCGAGGGACGAGAAACCCCATATAACGTGTACACTATGAAAGTTATTTTCGTTCATTCGCGCGGGTGGGCATCGGCTCCCCGCCAACAAGAGGGGGAACCATGGATCAAAAGGCTTCCGCAAAGGTCCTCGTACTCGACTTTGGTGCGCAGTACGGTCAGCTCATTGCCCGTCGCGTCCGCGACCTCAACGTGTATTCCGAGATTGTCCCCTGCGACATCTCGGCCGACGAGATCCGCGAGATGAACGCCTCTGCGCTCATCCTTTCTGGCGGCCCGGCCTCCGTGTATGCCGAGGACGCTCCGTCCATCGACCCCGCCATCTTTGACCTGGGCCTTCCTGTCCTGGGCTTTTGCTATGGCCATCAGATCACGGCCGTGACGCTCGGCGGCAAGGTCGGCCACTCCGAGGTAGGCGAGTACGGCCGCGCCACCATCACGCGCACGGCCGGCGCCAAGCTTTTTAACTCCACGCCCATGGAGCAGACCGTGTGGATGAGCCATCGCGACGCCGTTTCCGAGGTGCCCGAGGGCTTTACCGTTACCGCCAGCACCGACGTGTGCCCGGTTGCCGCCATGGAGTGCGTCGAGCGCAAGATCTTCACCACGCAGTTCCACCCCGAGGTCAAGCACTCCGAGTACGGTCAGCAGCTGCTGAGCAACTTCCTGTTTGAGATTTGCGGCCTGGAGCCCAACTGGAGCATGGACAACCTGGTCGAGACCATGACGGCCGAGTTCCGCGAGAAGGTCGGCAGCGACCGCGTGATTCTGGCCCTGTCCGGCGGCGTCGACTCCTCCGTCGTGGCCGCCCTGGGCGCCCGTGCCGTGGGCAAGCAGATGACCTGCGTGTTCATCAACCACGGTCTGCTGCGCAAGGGCGAGCCCGAGCAGGTGGAGGAGGTCTTTACCAAGCAGTTTGACGTCGACTTTATCCACGTCCACGCCGAGGACCGTTATGCCGAGCTTTTGGCCGGCGTGACCGAGCCCGAGGAGAAGCGCCGCATCATCGGTACGCAGTTCTGGAAAGAGTTCTTCGCCGTGGCGCAGCAGCTCGAGACCGATGGCAAGCCGGTCAAGTATCTGGCTCAGGGCACCATCTACCCCGACATCATCGAGTCCGGCGCTCGCAAGACGGGCGGCAAGACGGCCACCATCAAGAGCCACCACAACCTGATCCCGTTCCCCGAGGGCGTGCACTTCGACCTCATCGAGCCGCTCGATCACTTCTTTAAGGACGAGGTCCGCGCGCTTGGTCTGGCGCTGGGCCTGCCGGGCCACATCGTGTTCCGTCAGCCTTTCCCGGGCCCGGGTCTTGCCATCCGCATCATCGGTGCGGTCGACAAGGAGAAGCTCGAGATCCTCAAGAACGCCGACGCTATCGTGCGCGAGGAGCTCGACGCCTACAACCAGTGTCTGTTTGAGCGGACCGGCGAGCGCAACTCCGAGCACAGCTGCTGGCAGTACTTTGCGGTCCTGCCCGACATCAAGTCCGTCGGCGTTATGGGTGATGAGCGCACCTACCAGCGCCCGATCATCCTGCGTGCCGTTGAGTCCAGCGATGCCATGACCGCCGACTGGGCCAAGCTGCCCTACGACGTGCTGGCCCGCATCTCTGGCCGCATCGTTGCCGAGGTCCCCGGCGCCAACCGCGTGTGCTACGACATCACGTCCAAGCCGCCCGCGACCATCGAGTGGGAGTAGGCTGATAGGGTTCTGACCTGCATTTTTGAGTGCCGCACTGTGCCGCTGAGTTTCGTTTCGTACGAGAGTCATGGCAAAGCCGCCAGCGATGTTGGTGAGTAAATACGATAACCGAGCCTCCGTTCCCGCGTTGGGACGGAGGCTTTTTCTTTGTCGTTTTACTCCCTTTCACCTGCGATTTCGCAATTTACTCCCCCGTGTTTCAAGACGGCAAGGCACGGTGCGGCATTCGGAGGAACGGGAGTAAGGATTCATCCCAAGTGAGTAGACGCGCGATTTTTGTCTCCGAGAGCCAAACGGGGCCGTTTCGGGGCCTGTGAAACTCAAATCGAACTCAATAGGCTTTTCGGCGGTCTTCTCACAGCGTTTTCCCAGGTGGTTAATGGGGAGTAAAGAATCTCGCCGCCTCAATGAAAACGGGAGTAACCAGGGGAAATGCCGCGGCGTACTGCCGCGTGCCGCCGTGTAAGCCACCGCGTCATTTACTCCCCAGGTGCGCCGGAAATGCCTTGGCATGCAATGGGGAGTAAAAACTCAGCTTACGCAGGCCCGAGCGGCGCTCGCCGCCTGGTCCACCGTCCTGATTCGGTTGCGTTGATCGCGAAATGCGGAGAGCCGCTACAGCGAGGCTTTCCAGTCCTCGTATTCGTCGGCGTCGATCTTGCCGTTTTCGAGCTGCGCGCGCTTCTCTGCCCACAGTTCGATCGCCATCGCGGCTTTGGGCGCGTGCGGCGCCTTGGGGTTCAGGGAGAGGCCCGTGCCGTCGGCTGCGGGCACGATGCCGAAGGAGTCCTCGAGCCGCACGAGCAGCGACATGAGGTCGCCCGCAGTCTCGACGCCGTAATCCTTGAGGGCGTTGACGGACACGCCGAGCGCTGCGGCGATGGACTCGAGCAGCTCGGG
>URRJ01000014.1 GCA_900550205.1 uncultured Collinsella sp.
ATGCGCTGGCGCGCCGCGCCGCCGACGCTGCCAGGAAGAGGGGATAGCCATGGCAGAGCTGCTCAAAGGGGCTCCCGTTGCCCGCGCTTTGACCGAGGAGCTTGCTGCTCGCTGTGCCGCCCTGCGCGAACGGAGCATCATGCCGACGCTGGCCATTGTCCGTGTAGGCGAGCGCGAGGACGACCTGTCCTACGAGCGCGGCGCTCTCAAGCGCTGCGAGAAGGTTGGCATTGAGGCCCGCCGCGTTTTGCTTCCTGCCGATGTTTCGCAGGACGAGCTGATGGCCGCTATCGAGGGCATCAATGCCGACCCTGCTGTTCATGGCTGCCTGATGTTTCGTCCGTTGCCCGCTGGGCTTGACGAGGATGCGGTTGCCGCGTCGCTTGATCCCGCCAAGGATGTTGACTCCATGACGCCGGCCTCGCTGCTTACCACGCTTTCTGGGCGAGGCGAGGGCTTTGCTCCTTGCACGGCCGAGGCCGTGTTGACGTTGCTGGACCATTATGGCGTTGAGCTGGATGGGGCCAAGGTCGCGGTTGTCGGTCGGTCGCTGGTGATTGGCCGTCCCGTTGCCGCCATGCTTACGGCTCGCAATGCCACGGTGACGACGTGCCATACGCATACGCGTGACCTGGCTGCCGAGTGCCGTGCGGCTGATGTTGTGGTTGCGGCCGTTGGACGCGCGCGCACGATTGGCGCGGATGCGGTTCGCGAGGGCCAGACGATCATCGATGTTGGCATTAATTGGGACGAAGCCGCTGGCAAGCTGGTCGGGGACGTCGATTTTGATGCTGCGGAGCCGGTTGTTGGCGCAATTACTCCGGTGCCGGGCGGCGTGGGGGCTGTAACGACGGCTATCCTTGCCAAACACGTGATTGAGGCGTCGGAGCGTGCATCGAAATAGGCGTTTTGGGCTGTTTGAGGGGTTAGCCATATGCCACGTGGTCAAAAAGCGCCAAATATGAGTACTGTTGCCAAGATAGTCACATATGTTTTACGTCTTTTGGGCTTCCAAACGATATTCATTCTCGTTAGGAAGCCCATTTTATTGAACCTATGGGGAATAACGCTGTCTCACTTTTGGACAAATAGGGATCTTCGGCACTCATTACAAGGAAATTTGCTGCTACTAAATTGGTGACAGTACTCATATTTGGCATTTTTTGACCACAGGGGTTCCGAGAGGGTTCCGAGGTGCCGTGGTTTCGCCCTTTTTCGCTGAAGCGATACACTGTACCCGTTTGATTTCTTCGCTCAAGGAGGATGCGCATGCCGTGCACAACGATTTTGGTTGGTAAGAACGCGAGCTACGACGGGTCGACGCTGGTCGCCCGCAACGAGGATTCGTCCAACGGGGTGTTTGAGCCCAAACGCATGCGCGTAGTGCATCCCGACGAGCAGCCGCGTGTCTACACGAGTGTCCTGAGCCACCTGACCGTTGAGTTGCCCGACAATCCCATGCGTTACACAAGCGTTCCCGACGTTGTCCCGGGTCATGGCATTTGGGCCGAGGCCGGTTTCAACGAGCTCAATGTTGGCATGTCCGCAACCGAGACGCTTACCACCAACGAGCGCGTCCGCGGCGCCGATCCACTCGTGGACTACGTGCCCGCCAAGGGCAACGAGGGCGACGAAGGCTATGTTCCGGCGCAGCCCGGCGGTCTGGGCGAGGAGGACATGGTGACCCTGGTCCTACCGTACGCCAAGTCCGCCCGCGATGGCGTGCGTATCCTGGGCGACCTGCTCGAGCGCTACGGTACCTACGAGAACAATGGCATCGCCTTTAGTGACGTTGACGAGATCTGGTGGCTCGAGACCATCGGCGGTCACCACTGGATCGCCAAGCGCGTGCCCGACGACGCCTATGTGACCATGCCCAACCAGCTGGGTATCGACAGCTTTGATCTGGATGACGCCGAGGGGTCCCAGGCCGACCACATGTGCTCCGCCGACCTGCGTTCCTGGATGGCCGAGTGGCATCTGGACTTGACGCTGGGCGTTAAGGGCGACGGTCCGGCGACGGTCTTCAACCCGCGCGAGGCCTTTGGCTCGCACAGCGACAGCGACCACGTCTACAACACGCCGCGCGCCTGGTACATGCAGCGCTGCCTCAACCCCAGCGATGTGTGGGACGGTCCCGACGCCGACTACACGCCCGAGAGCGACGACATCCCCTGGAGTCGCGTGCCCGAGCGCAAGGTGACCATCGAGGATATCAAGTACGTGCTTTCGAGCCACTACCAGGGCACGGAGTACGACTGCTACGGCAGCAAGGGCACGCCCGCCACGCGCGGTGCCTACCGTCCCATCGGCATCAACCGCAACAGCCAGCTCGCCGTGCTGCAGCTGCGCCCCTATGCGCAGCCGGCCTATCGCGCCGTGCAGTGGATGGCCTTTGGCTCCAACTCGTTCAACGTGCTGGTTCCGCTGTACGCCAACGTCGAGACCATGCCCGAGTACTACGCAGACACCCAGGCGCGCGTGACATCCGAGAACTTCTACTGGGCCAATCGCTTGATTGGTGCCTTGGCCGATGTTCGCTTCCACGAGTGCGGTCGCGCGGTCGAGGATTATCAAGAGAAGGTCGGCGGCATGGGCCACAAGCAGATTCACGACGTTGACGCTGTCGTAGCCGCGCTGCCCGAGGCCGAGGTGCCCGCCGAGCTCGCCCGCGCCAACGAGGCTTTTGCCGAGCTCGTGCGCGTGGAGACCGATGCCCTGTTGGGCAAGGTGCTCTACACCACGAGCTGTGCCATGAAGAACTCCTTCGCGATGAACGACAACGTAAGGTAAAGACAACCTTGCAGCGAGCGAGCGGGGCAAACGCCGTCAAAGGCTTTGCCCCGCTCGATTTCTATCTTGGCGGTAAAACGATTTTGTGTCGTTCACCCAATCTTGGGTACAAGAAGGCCAATGCAGTTGTTCACGATTGGAGCCAACCATGGTTATGAAATTCGATCAGCTTGTTAACGGTGCCATCAACGTGGGCTTCGGCGCCGCCGCCGTTGCCGTTGAGGGCGGCAAGAAGGTCCTCGACGACCTCAACACCAAGGGCGAGCAGGTGCGCAAGGACGCCGGCACCCCCGATATCGCCCGCAGCGTGTCCGACATGTTCGAGCAGGCCGGCGGCACCATCTCCGACCTCACCGAGCGCCTGGGCATGCAGGGCGAGACCGCGGCTCAGCGCGTGCTCGACGAGCTCATCCTGGCCCGCGTCCGCGTTATGACCGCCCCCGAGCGCACGGCCTTCCTGGCCCATGTGCGCGACATCGTCGATTCGGTCGAGGACAACGTGACCTCGGTGCCCGTCGAGGCTGTTGAGCCCGACGACGCAGAGGACGCCGAAGAGGCCGAGTAGCAGCGCAGATGGCAGATTCCACCACCGATTACAACAATCAAGATCCCTTGGGTGACGAGACGGCGGTTGTCGATGAGGTTGAGGCCGCCGTCTCGGGCGCTCGTAAGAAGCCGCGCGCTGTCGATATGGTCCCCGAGGAGCCCGACGCGATGGCGCCGGACGAGGAATACCAGCTCACACCGGCGGGCCGCCGTGAACGCATTGGGCAGATTGTTCGCCTGATCAAAAAGTATCGCGTGTGGGATAACTTCACGCCGGTGCGCCTGCGCCGTCTGCTCGAAGAGCTCGGCCCCATGTTCGTCAAGATGGGGCAGATTCTGGCCAACCGCTCCGAGATTTTGCCGCAGCGGTTTTGCGACGAGCTGCGTCGCCTGCGCTCCGACGTAGAGCCGGTGCCGTATGAGGTGGTGCTCCGCTGCCTGGAAGAGGAATACGGCCAGCGCCTGGGGCAGATGTTCGACGCGATCGACCCCAACCCGCTCGGTAGCGCGTCGCTCGCGCAGGTGCACCGCGCCCGCCTGGTGACCGGCGAGGACGTGGCCGTTAAGGTGCAGCGCCCCGGCGCGCAACAGGTCATGGCTCAGGACATCGACATCATTCGCTCGGTGGTGCGTATCGTTTCCAAGTTCGTCAATACCGATCAGTTTGTTGACCTGCACGGTGTGGTCGAAGAGCTGTGGACCTCGTTTCGCGAGGAGACCAACTTTTTGGCCGAGGCCAAAAACCTCAACGATTTCTATGACTTCCACAAAAGCGTGCATGGCGTGTCGTGTCCCAAATCCTACCTGGACCTTTGCACCGAACACGTGGTGGTCATGGACTACATCGACGGTATCTCGATTGCCGATCCCAAGCGTTTGGCAGCCGAGGGTTATGACTTGGAAAAGATTGGCGCCGCGATCGTCGAGGACTACTCGACGCAGGTGCTCGACGACGGCTTTTTCCATGCCGACCCGCATGCGGGAAACATCATCCTCAAGGACGGCATCGTCTACTTTATCGACCTGGGCATGGTCGGGCGCATGTCGAGCCATGATCGCGGTATCGTCAAGGACATGATTTTCGCCGTGGCCGAGGGTGACGTGCCCAAGCTCAAGGATTCGCTCATGCGCTTTGCCGTGACGCGCGGCGACTCGGCCGAGCTCGACCATTCGGCCTTTTTGTCCGACTTGGACTTTATCGTCGCCGACTTTGCGGGTCTTGACCTTAAGGATCTTGATATCGGCGAGTTTTTGACCTCGCTGCTAAACCTGGCGCGCAAAAACGATGTTGAGCTGCCGAGCGTGGTGACGATGTTCGCCCGCGGCATGGTGACGCTCGAGGGTCTGCTGACCGAGTACATGCCCAACGTCAACATGATTCAGATCATCCAGGCGCACATCAAAAACGAGAAGAGCTCCTATGCGCGCGTCCGCGAAATGGGGCGCGATCTTGCCGCGAGCAGCTATCGCGCGGCAAAAGGCTCGCTCGAGGCGGCCGAGTATCTGGGCTTGGCGTCGCGCATGCTCACGCGCGGCCAGCTTAAGGTGAACACGCAGATCATGAGCAGCGATAAGGCGCTGCGACAGCTGGGTGGAATTATCGACCGCATGTCGATGGCAATTGTGATCGCCGGCCTGTTTATCGGTTCGTCGGTGGTGTACTACGCGCGCATCGAGCCGGTTGTGTTCGGTATCCCGGTCATTGGCTTTATGGGCTATGTGAGCGCGCTGGTGCTGGCGCTGATGCTGGGCCGCGAGATTTGGCGCAACAGCCACGGCGGCAAGCGTTAATGACCCCTGGGGGACGGAGGAAAACGGATCATTTTGCCTTGCGTCGCGCCGGCGTGGGCTGGTCCGAACGAAACTATGCCGGTTTACGGGGCTGGAGTGCCGGACCTCGACCATGCCGGAATCCGTGCTTTTAAAACCGCAGGTAGATGAGTCGTTGGTTTTCGAAAATGGCAGATATGGTTGCGAAGTGCTGAATCAGCCCCGTAATCCGGCATTGTTTTGAAACGGGCTGTTCTTGCAAGGTCCGACGACAGTCCTTCCTATCGCAAACCATAGCTTTTACCTTGGGCTTCGCCTGTGTGCGGGGCCCTTTTGCGTGCTACCATATCGACAGTAATAATCGATGGCCTAGATGGTGGTGCGGAGACGCACGAATGCGCGGTTTTCCTGCGCGTTTGGGAGAATCGGGGTGCAAGTCCTCGGCTGTACCAGTAACCGTAATTCCTTTTGGCCCGGGATGTTCGCGTCGCAGATCGGACGGCGCGCCCGGGTCGGTAAGGTTAAGTCGGATCGCCTCCCATCTTGCACGCGACCGCGGCACGCGCCGCCGGTACGCGTTGGGCTCTGGAGGGAAGGGGGCCCCGATGGGGGTACTCGGGCGCAATATGCGCGATGATGTGGGGCAGCCGCTGGGCAATGCTCCAAGTGCAGACAGTAGGAGACAAATGGATATGTTTGAGGACGAGTGCCAACGCGCCTCGTGGCGTCGTCATGGAGCGATTGCCCGCAGCGTAGCCAAGCGCGGTCTGGTGGCGTTCCTGGCTTTTGCCATGGCTTTTGGCACCACGCCGGCGCAACTTTGGGCCGACGGCGCCGAGAGCATTGCCGATGCCGTGGCTCAGGCTACGACGGGCGGCGAGGACGCGGCGGCAGATGATGGCGCTGCTGCCGACACCGGCGCGAACAGTGCGCCGGCGAGCGATGCTGCCGATGGCGCCGACGCAGATCAGGGCGCAACTGCGAGTGCCGCGAATGGTGCTGACACCGCCGCAGACAACGCGACTGAGTCCGACAATTCCGCCGCGATGCCTGGTGTCACTTCGGAGCAGGGCGAGCCGAAGGCCGCTGCCGCTTCTGCCACGACGCTTTCCAGTAAGGCCAGGGTCTGCATCCAGGACACCAAGGATAAAAACAGCTCCTATTCCACGAAGTCGGGCCCACTCAAGGCCGGTGAGACGCTTTGGGCCAATATGTACGACGGTTACAACTCCGTCGCCAATCCTAGTACCTGGACCTATACCTGGCTTGCCGGCACGGTTAAGGCAAGCAACGACGCCGCCGACTACACCGATGTCGTAGGCCATGAGCAGTCCCTTACCGTCACCGACGCCATGGTTGGCAAGTACTTCATCTGTAAGGTGACGGCGGATGGCAAGGACTATTACGGCCCCTCCGTTTCTTATGGCTCGGGCATCAATGCCAATTACATTCCCGGTCCCGTGTTGAGCGCTGGGCAGGCAAGCCTCTACTCCGTCAAGCTGAGCAGCTCGTCTCCCGCTGTGGGCGACACGCTGACCGCTACGCCGTATACCGCGTACGACACACCCGCCGCGAGCGACACCAAGGTGACCTACACCTGGTACGAGTCGACCAACAAATACTCCGGCTGGGCCGAGATTGAGGGCGCGACGACTGCCTCCCTCACGCTAACCGACGCTCTTGAGGGCAAGTACGTCAAGGTCAAGGCAAACGCCGGGGTAAACGACGCTGAGGCCACGACGAGCGACGCCGTGCTCAAGGCCGGCGCGGTCAAGCTCGCTGGCGTCGAGCTTTCCGCGCCTTCCACTGAAATCGGCGCAACCCTCACTGCTAAGTCGTACACCGGTTCGAGCTATAGCCCCTCCTATGTCGACAACTCAAAGGTCATCTACACCTGGAAGAAGTACAAGGGTGATTCGGCCCCTAACAGCTCCACAAAGTGGGAGAGCATCGAGGGAGAGTCCGGCCCCACGTTTACGGTGACTGACGACCTTGAGGGCTACTATGTCTCAGTGTCTGCGAACGCGGGCGCCAATGACGTAGCCTTTGGTGGTTGGTCGACCGGCTACGGCGTGGGTCCCTTCAAGCAAGCCGGCGCTGTGGACATCTACTCCGCCATCCTGGCCCCCGAAGGCTCCACCTCCGGCACCTATGTTTATACCGTTGACGACACCGTCCAAGCACTCGCTAAAGAGAAGGGCGCTTCCGATTACATCGATGCGTCCAAGCTGAGTTATCAGTGGCAGGTCGCAGATGCCAAGGGCGGCACCTACACCGATATCGAGGGCGCAACGTCGAGTACCCTTAAGCTTGCAGCCTACAAAGGTAAGTCGGTTCGTTGCCACATTACCGCAAAGATTGGCAGCAGCGATTACACTACTAAGGGCACGAGCTGCATTGGCGCTGCTGGCTCCGTCAACATCACAAAGGTCACCCTCGACCGCAGCGTCGAGGCGAAAGTCGGCGAGAAGATTACCGCCACCGCGAAGTCAGGATCCGACGATGTGACCTCGAGCCCCAAGGTTACCTGGTCCTGGTACTGCGGGGACTCCCCGAGCACTTGCGACTTGAAGATCGAGGGGGCGGACACCAGCTCGTTCACGCCCGACGCGGCGTTGGCGAACAAATACGTCCAAGCGCGCGCCAACGGCGGCTTCGGTGACGAGCAGTCGAGCACCCTGCCCGTCGTGGAGGCTGGAGCGGTCGATCTCTACGGCGTGACAGTCACGGGCGCTCTGGCATCCGGACAGATTGCTGCAGGCAAGGTTCTGACCGCGAAGGCGACCAAAGGCAACTCCTACACCGACGTCTCCGCGACGGACACGGTCCACTATCAGTGGCAGTACTCCAACGACAAGAGCTCCTACGACAGCCACTTCGTCAACATTCCCGATGCGACCGACTCCGCGACGTATGCGCCGACCAACGACATGGTGGGCAAGTACATTCGTGTGATCGCCACGAGCAAGAACTCGGTGAAGAGCACCGAGAAGAAGAGCGCCTACTACGGTACGCAGTCTGTCGACCCCGTTGGCCCAGTGACGCTTGCCGGTCAGTACAAGCTCAAGTCCGTTGCGCCCAACGAGGCTTCTTCGACGACGCTCTCTGTCGGCTCAGTGCTCACTCCACGCGTGAAGATCCCTGGTTCTTCGAGCTGGTCCGATTCTGATCTGCCCGAGGACGCTAAGCTCACGCTCGCTTGGTATGCCAAGGGTGAGGGTGATTCAGACTGGGTGGAACTCACCGAAGGCATTGACGCCGAGACCGTCGCGCTGACGCTCAACGATTCTCTCGTCGGAAAGCGCATCAAGCTCACCGCACGCGCTCTCGACAACACGGTTGAGTGGGTTTCGTCGGACAGCGTTACCGCGGCGGGGAAGTATAACCTGCTGCGTGTGACTACTACCAACCCGCAGATTAATAGCGATTCGACCCATCTCGTCTCGGGCGATAGCGTTAAAGCGACGGTTTGGGCCAAGCGTGCCGACGGCTCGACTACCAACGGCATCGACGTCACCGGCCAGCCGACTGTTGCCTGGTATGCGGCCGACGATGCGGAGGCTCCCGCGAGCGATTGGACGCTGCTGTCCGACATGTCGGGCGCTACGGCAAAGGTGTCTGCTTCTGCCGCGGGCAAGTATCTGAAGGCTGTCGCCACGAGCGGCAGCTCGACGGTCGAGCTCGTCTCCACCAACAAGGTTATCGCCGCGGGCTCGCTCGAGGCTGCAGTCCAAAAGCTCAACGATGCCAATAAGCAGATCGTTGTTGATTACAGCGCCAAGGACGGCAACGTTAACGATGTTCTGAAGGCGCAGCTTGCCGATCTGGGATTTACCGACGTTGACGTTAAGGTCTCCGAGGGTGGCGTGCTCTTTAAGGCCGAGGATGCTAAGGCCACGGTCGGCATCTCCGACGTCCAGGACAAGACCAACGGCGATGTGACGTTCTTCTACATCGACCCCAACGATTACAACGGCTCTAACATCGACGGTCTGCGTAGTGCCGATGTGGTGTTTGAACTTTCGCGCGACGGCAAGACTGAGTACTATCAGCCCAACAAGACGGTTCAGGTGGCTTGGGACGAGGCCCGCGTTCATCAGATGCTCAACGATGCAGCCGAGCAGGTTGTCATCGGTTACGCTGCGGGTGATTCGGCCGAGTCCGTCACGTCCAACCTCACGCTTCCGTACCGCGCGGGCTCCGAGAAGAAGTTCGAGGTTAGCTGGAAGAGCTCCGACGGCGATGTCATTTGGCCGTCCGGCTCTGGCTGGAGCGACTACACCGGCAAGGTGACGCGTGCTTCGAGCGATCGTGCCGTTACGCTGACCGCGACGGTTTCGTTTGTGAGAGGTGGCCCGTCTGACGTTAAGGGCTCGCACGATTTCACCGTGACCGTCAAAGGCGATCCCGAGAAGGTCGCCGCTGACAAGAAGGCGCTGCAGGAGAAGGTCGATGCGGCCTTTACCTACGACAATATCAAGTACTTCGGCACCGACGCGGTCGCCAACAAGGACGGCCTGACCGCCGACCTGCAGATGCCGCGCACGGGCACGCTCAATATCGACGGCAAGTATTACGAGGTCAAGTACTCTGCCAGCACCGATGACATTACGTTCAACGGTTACAAGGGCACGGTCTACCAGCCGCTGCCTGGCACCGAGGCGGCGAAGACCAAGGTCACCCTTACGGTGACCGATAAGTCCAACGCCGAGGTCACGGCAAGCAAGACCCTCGACTTTGCGATTGCTCCGCAGGACCAGGGCGAGCTCGATGCCGAGCTTTCTCTTATGGAAAAGGCGAAGGCCGGCTATGCTGCCGCCATTCTGAATGGCCAGGACGCCAATGCCGTTTCGGCGGACATGCACGCGTTCCAGAAGGCATATCTCGATGCCGACGGCAACATTGCCTGGAGCTATAATAAAGCGACGACCGATTCGACGTCGCTTGGTATTGTTCCGGTGGATCTGCCTGGCTATGACGCGATGTCCGGTCAGGATTGGCGTCTGTTTAAGTCGAGCAACAGCTCCGTTGTCGCAGCCGAGAACCTGAAGGTCACGCAGCCCGAGTACAACACGAAGGTTGTCGTTTCCTCGCGCCTGGCGAGCGAGAAGTACGCTCGCTATGCTGAGCGCTATCCCGACAACGACACGTATGCCAAGCTTGCGAACCAGGATGTCTCGGCAACGTTGACGGTCGTGGGCACGAGTGGTCAAAACAGCCCCGAGGTCATAGCGACGTGCTCGGTTATTGGCGTTGACGCCAAGGGCAAGCAGCAGACGTGGGCTGCCGCTTCGCAGTACACGCTCAAGAACGGCTCGACTGCCGCCGATCTTTCCGAGGAGCTCTTTAAGCAGGCCGGCCTCAAGGCCGACTACGACCCCAACGGCTCCTGGGGTTGGGTGCTCAATTCCATTACGTCGCCTTTCGATGCCGATCGCACCCTTGCATACGACCATGCTACGGGCGCCTATTGGCAGCTGTTCATCAACGGCGTCGCTGCATCGGTGGGCGCTGGCAACTACGCTCTCGAGGCGGGCGACTCTGTCGTCTGGTGCTACTCGAAGTACGGTGACGCTGCACCCACCGACCAGCTTTCGGTAAGCTGCTCCGTTATCGGCCAGGACGCTTCGGGCGCTCAGCAAACGTGGGCTCAGCCTACGACCGCGCTGGTGGAAGAGGGCGCAACTGCTGCAGATCTTTCCGAGCGGGTATTTAAGCAGGCAGGAATTGGTGCCGCTACGGATACGGGCTCGTACGGCTGGTTCCTCAATTCGTTGACCTCGCCGTTCGACAAGAACGTGACGCTTTCGACCGTACGGGTTAACGAAAGCACCTGGAAGTCCTGGCAGTTCTTCGTTAACGGCAAGATGGCCAATGTTGGCGCCGGCAACTACACGCTCAAGGCCGGCGATGAGATTACATGGGTCTATGGTTCCGATGGCACCATGCCCGGTCAGGTTTCTGTCTGGATGGAGATCATCGGCAAGAAGGACGATAAGGCACAGCGCTGGACCGATCCTTCGACGCAGGCGTTCGTTAAGGGCACGACGATCAAGGACGCCACTGCCGCCTACTTTGATGCCTTGGGCATCAAGTCCGAGATGTACGATCAGCTGGGCTTCTGGGGTGTTCACAGCCTTGTCTCTCCGCTTGACGGCACTAAGTTGGCCGGCGCTTGGTCGTACTTTGTTAACGGTGTTCCCGGATCTCAGCTCGATAGTGACTACGTGCTCAAGTCGGGTGACAAAATTGTCTGGGCTTATGCTCCCGGCGATACGGTGCCTAATCCCGACGGGGTCGTAGTCAATCCGAGTGCCCCGCGTCCGACCGATTGGAAGTCCGATTGGGACGGCAAGTCCAATGCAGTGGTCGAGAACGTTTCGACGCCTACGGGTGCGCTAGCGAGCTCTTGGACGTTCGATTGGAAGGCGTATTCTGGTTCGGCGTATCCCAACGCGAGCGAGCCTATTGTCGTGAACGGCAACGTATACCTTGCCGTCAACAAGCGCTTGCTAAAGATCGACGCCGATTCGGGCAAGGTCCTTGCCGAGTCGAATCTTAAGAAAGCGGTCGGTTACACCTCGCGCCCGATTTATGCGAACGGTTTGGTTATCGTTCCGCTTGACGGCGGTGCGGTCCAGGCCCTGACGGCTGACGCGCTCACAACGGTTTGGGTCACTGACTCTGTAAGCGAGATTGCCCAGTCGAATTCTCAGCTGACGGTTGATGGCAATTACCTCTATGTCGGCACCGTTGATGTCGACTATGGAAAGGGTACGTACAATAACGGTCATCTGACGCGTATTAACATCCTGACCGGCGCTGTTTCTTGGCAGCATGTCAATGCCGACGAGGGTTATTACTGGACGGGCGCGACGGTGGGCGATGACTTTGTCTTGGTTCCCACCAGTGCCGGTACCGTCGAGATGCTCAGCAAGTCTTCGGGCGCTGTGCTCGGAAGCGTTTCGGTTGGGGCTGTCGTCAACTCCTCCTGTGTGCTCTCCGCGGATGGCTGCCATGCCTATCTCATCTCGCGCGACGGTAAACTGCACGTGTTGGCGATTTCTGATGGCGACTCACGCGATGCGCATGCCGCTTCGCGCATTACTGAGGAGCGCGTGGTTGACCTTGGCCTTACCGGCTGCGCGTGCGCGCCTACGATGCATGATGGCAAGCTGATTGTCGGCGGCGAAGCCAATGGCAGCGCGGCGCTCGCTATCATCGATCTGAACGACGACTTTTCTACGAAGCTGATTACGACGGCAGACGGCTCCCAGCTGACGGCTGGTCCTCTTGGTGGTATCAAGGGCGCTCCGCTGGTGAGCGCTCAGGCAGATGGCACGTATGTTGTGTACTTTACGGTTAACTACGGCGAGACCTCTGATTTCGTTAACTACACCTCAGGCGGTGGCGTTTATCGCTACAAGCTGGGCGATACCGAGGCATCTGGTGTGTTTAGCGCGACGGGGCACTATAACTGTTGCGACTCGCCAATCGCTTGTGATGCCCAGGGCAACTTGTACTACATCAACGACT
This sequence comes from uncultured Collinsella sp., assembly GCA_900550205.1. Taxonomy (GTDB): domain Bacteria; phylum Actinomycetota; class Coriobacteriia; order Coriobacteriales; family Coriobacteriaceae; genus Collinsella. The sequence goes on from URRJ01000014.1 coordinate 12,646, forward strand.
CTGGCACGCTGTTCAAGCTGAATGCTGGCGTTAAGGTTTCGTTTAGCGCTGGCGAGGGGTCCAAGGTCGATTTTCAGACCACAGCCGCCAACGGCTCTGTTGCCAAGCCGGCCGATCCGACGCGTGAGGGCTACACCTTTGGTGGCTGGTATGCCGATGAGGCTTGCACCAAGGCGTATGACTTTAGTGCTGCGGTGACGGCTGATATGACGCTGTATGCCAAGTGGACCAAGAAGGCTGCTGACAACAACGGCGGTTCTGGCGGCAATGGCGGTTCCGGTTCCAATGGCGGCTCCAATGGCAATGGCGGTAACTCCGGCAACGGTACGAACGGCCAGCAGTCTGGCGGCGCTGTTGCTCCGGGCCAGAAGCCGGTGTCTACTATGACTAAGACCGAGACCAAGGACGACAAGGATTCCAAGAAGGGTTCCGACAAGTCCGACAAGAAGGACGGCAAGAAGGACAAGAAGTCCGGCAAGTCCAGCTCCAAGTCCGATACGGACTCGGCTGCCGCGACTACCGCTAAGAAGTCCGCTGAGGCTCCTGTGCAGCAGTCTGGCTTCAATCCGCTTGCCATCGTTGGTGTTGCGGCCGGCGTGATCGGGCTTGCGGTCATCGGCGTGTTCGTGTTTACCAAGCGTCGGTAGGTGAGGGTTGTGTCCAATAAACCCCAGGACGCCGACTCCAAGCAGCCCGACTCGTCGTTCATTCAGCTCGACGATGCAAAGCAAAAGGGCGCCGCTTCGGCGGCGTCCGCCCCTCGTCGCAAGGAACTCCTTGGCGTTCTGACCGCCGCATGCACCATTCTGATCGTCGTCTCGCTGGGTTTCGTCCATCCTTCCACAAGCGGTGCCTGGTCCATCGACTGGATCATTCAGACCGTGACGGGGGAGAGCGTCGTCACCAAGGACACCAAGGCGTCTGGCTCGACTGCGACTTCGGGCGAGGTCGGGTCCAAGGATTCCAAATCTTCTGATGATACGAATGACGGGTCTAGGGGTTCTGACAAATCTGACTCCAAGAAAGATTCCGAGTCCTCGGACAAGGAATCGGACAAGAACTCGGATAGCAAGAAGTCCGGCGAAAAAGGAGCGGGAAATAAAAAGACTGACAACAGTCAGTCGGCTTCTCAGAATTCGGCAAACTCCGGTGGGCCTTCTGCCGTTCCTGATAATGGTAGTGCCTCCTCGGGCGGCCAGAGCGGCTCACAGGAGTCCAACTACGTTACGGTGACGGTTTCGGTCACATCGAGCGCTGTGGGCAATCCTGTGTCTTCTGGCGGTACCTTCACCTTTAACGAGGGTGCTACGGCCTACGACGCCCTGTGCGCGCTGGGGCTTTCCGTCAATGCGCAGGGTTCGTCGTACGGCACGTATGTCGCCGCTATCGGCGGCCTGGCCGAGAAGGAGCACGGCGGCACGAGTGGCTGGATGTACTCCGTTAACGGCGCAACGCCCAATACGGCCTGCAGCAATTACATTCTCAAGAATGGCGACACCGTCGTGTGGTATTACGTAACGGGCTAAATGCCTCGACATAACACGCCAAACGGGCGGTTCGGACAAACATCCGAGCCGCCCGTTTTTATGCGAATGGGACTGGTTCGCCGGGTCTCTCGGCAAACAAAAAACCAGTCGGAACGAGAGTTCCAACCGGTTATACCTTCAAGCAAATATCGAATTGACTGCTACTGTGCGCCTTCGAGGAAGAAGCGGCGGCTAAAGTAGTTGTACCAGGTGACCAGGAACGTGGCGATGGCCTTCATGGCCTGGTAGCCAATGCTCAAAAACGTGACGCCCACAAACATGTACAGGTCGTTGAGGCCTAAACCTATCACCGACAGGATGGTGAAGATCGTGAACTCGCGCTTGCGGCTCATGCCCTCGCGATGGTCGAACACGTACTTCATGCTGAGCCAGTAGTTTACCACGACGGACGTGGTAAACGAGATCGTGGTGCTCATCAAAAAGTTGAGGTGGAACTGCTCGACGAGCGCGATAAGCATGCCCCAGTCGATGCCAAAGGAGATAAGGCCCACGACAGCGAACTTGAGGAACTGCTTGGTACGAGGTTGTGCCAGTGCCTTGCGCACGTAATCACGTCCAATGCGTTGATGAATCGAGCAACGAAATACTTTAGAGCTTTTGCATGGGAAGCGTAAGGTCTTTGGCAAGAACTATATGAACTCGCCAAATATTCAAGAGGCAATCCGCAAACGTTGCAAATCTTCCCGTAAACGAGCAAGGCCCACGAACAACGCAGCGCTCGCCGCGCATCATCCGCAGGTCCCCGTAGTGTAACGAGGAGGCCGAGCTACTTGGTCTGCTCGCCCTCCAGGAAGATCTTGCGCGTTACAAAGTTATAGACCATGACCAGCGCGGTAGCGCAAATCTTGGCGATATTGGCCTCGAGGCCCAGGCCAGCGTTGAGGGCCAGCACGATGCCATCGTTGAGCGCCAGGCCAATAACGGACAGCACGACAAAGATGATGAACTCGCGGCGGCGACTCATGCCCTCCTTGTGTGCAAACACGTACTTCATGCTCGCGACGTAATTAAAGATGAGCGAGACGATAAAGCCGCTGGTGTTGGCGATCAGGATGTTGAGTCCCAGACCGTAGTGGAGCAGATTCATGATGCCAAAGTCGATGACGGTGGCAATGACGCCGACGACGCCAAACTTCATGATCTGCGCAAGGAGCTTTTGCATGGTACCTGCCTTAGGGTGGCGCCGCAGCGCCGTGGGGATGACAAACTCAGCAAGTTTAGCCAATCCCCGCAGGCGGGGCTAGGCGCGCTCCTCGATAGCACCGTTTCTATATGCATCGAGCAGCTGGCGCAGGTCCTGGATTTGGCTGCGGATCTTGGCACCCGTATCGGTATCGCTGACCATGCGGCGGCGGTCGGCCTCGTCAAAGCGGTTGGTCTCGCTCTCGATGTCGACATTGCGGGTAAGTGCCTCGGCAACCGTGGTAAAGGCTTGGTGCGACTTAAGGCGACATCCGCGCGAGCTGGAGATAAGCGTGTATCCGGCAATGCCCGTCTTGGGGTGGTAGGCACGGCAGAAGCCGCCATCGATGACCAGTAGCTTGCCCTCGGCGCGGATGGGCTGCTCGCCCTTGGTGGTCTTGACGGGCGTATGGCCGTTGATGATGTGCCCCGTCGGCGAGCATGCCATGGGGGTGACGCCAAACTCGCGCATGATATCGTCGCAGACCGAGGGCGATTTGGTGAGCGTAAAGTACGGGTCCATCGGCTCGGCCCAGGTGCTTTTATCGGCGATGTAGGCGCGTTCGAATGTGCGAACCTCGCGTCCGCTTGCCGGCGACTTCATACCGATCCAGAGATACCACATCCAGTCGAGGGCATCGCGGTTGCCGTTGCGCCAGGCGCGGCGGGCGATATGGTCGCAAAAATCGAGGTAGTCGTGACCGGCGTGCCATGTGCCCAGGCAGTTCATGCTGCTAAACGTGCCGTCCTCGTTGAGCGGCACGCAGCCGTGGAAGAGCAGGTTGCCGTTGGCGACCTTATACATGGAGCCGTGGGTATAGAGGAAATCGATGTGGCGATGCAGGTGATCGGCGGTGACAAACTCGGACACGAGCTTGTCTATGATGTGCTGCTCCTCGGGTGTGAGTGTGTAGGGGTCCGCCGGATCGACGGTGGGGAAGTCGTTGGTCGTGAGTGGCCACACGCTGCCGTCGGCAAGTGTGACCGTGCCGGCGTCGCGATCGACCTTGTCGAGTAGCAGACGGTCTGCCATATCGAACTCGGGATGGCGCTGGATAATCTGACCTTCGAGCTTAAAGAGCAGGACGTTAATGGCTTTGATCAGCGGGCTGATGGACTCGCCGGCGGTATAGGTGGCGTCGGCGAAGGCGACAAGCTCGCGCAGCGAGATGCCGTAGTCGTTCTCGAGGATCTCGTAGTTGTCATAGCGCAGGTTGTTGCGCAGCACCGTGGCGATGCAGGCGGGCTCACCGGCCGCAGCACCCATCCACAGCAGGTCGTGGTTGCCCCACTGGATGTCGAGCGAATGATAGGTGAGCAGGCGGTCCATAATCTTGGCCGCGCCGCCACCGCGGTCGAAGATATCGCCCACTAGGTGCAGGTGGTCGACGGCGAGGCGCTTGATGAGCGAGGCGAGCGACTCGATAAAGTCGTCGGCGCTGGCGGTCTCCAGGATGGACTCAACGATGCGCTCGTGATAACGCACGCGGTAGTTGTTTTCATCCGGATGCGTGTGCAGCAACTCGTCGATGATATAGGCGTAATCGCGCGGGATGGCCTTGCGCACCTTGGAGCGCGTGTAGCGACTCGAAAGCGAACGTGCCACCATGATGAGCTGGTCGAGCATAGTTTTGTACCAGGTGGGTGAGTCCTCGTGCTGGCTGCGGACAAGGTCGATCTTCTCGCGCGGATAGTAGATGAGCGTGCACAGCTCGCCCTTCTCATTGAAGGAGAGCGTGTCGCCAAAGATTTCGTCGACATGCTCGCGCACGACGCCCGAGCAGTTGTTGAGGATGTGCATGAAGGCTTCGTATTCGCCATGCAGGTCGCTCATAAAATGCTCGGTGCCCTTGGGCAGGTTGAGGATGGCCGAGAGATTGATGATCTCGGTAAACGCGGATTGCTCGGTGGGGAATTGTCTCGACAGCAGGCGCAGATACTTGAAGTCTTGCGGATTGCGATCGAATGCGACCATGAAACACCTTCCGATGGGGTTGGTAAAACTGATAAACAGCGTCAAACGTTTATCAGTATGCGACGCCTTTGTTTCAATTTTGCGCTGGCGGCTCAATTGTCGGATGAACGGTTTGCTAAATCGATTTAGTTAAGGTAGATATGGCGGTTGAGTGGAGACGCTGAGGGTGTCTTTGCGGACGATTGCCTATGGTTTGGTGGAGATGATGATGGTAAAGATGTTCTATACAGATGGTTCGATTTGGTAAATAGTGGACATTTGTACCGTATGCAGGCTCGCTGTGCGATAATTTTCGTAGTATACGTAAGGAGCCTCATATGAGTGATTTTGTCCTGACCTGTGAATCCGCTGCCGACCGAACCCGGGAGTTCTTTGAATCGCGCAATATTCCCGTCGCGTATTTTCATTACGGGATCGATGGCATTGTTTACGACGACGATCTGTATCAGTCGATTTCGCCGGACGAGTTTTTTGCCAAGGTCGCCGCGGGTGCCATGCCAAAAACGTCGCAGCTGGGCGTGGGTGAGTACGAGGAGTTTTGGGAGCCGTTTGTTGCCGAGGGTAAAGACGTGCTGCACCTGGCGTTGTCGTCGGGTATTTCGGGTACGTATGGTTCGGCTTGCGTTGCGGCGCAGATGCTCGCGGATCGCTATCCCCAGGGCGGCAAGGTGCGCGTCGTCGATTCGCTGGCGGCGTCTTCGGGCTTTGGCCTGTTGCTGGAATATGCCGCTGACGTGCGCGATAGCGGAGCTTCACTCGACGAGACGGCCGCCTGGATCGAGGAGCATAAGCTCAACCTGCACCACTGGTTCTTCTCGACTGACTTGTCGAGCTATTTGCGCGGCGGTCGTATTTCGGCTGCGAGCGCGATCATCGGCACGGCGCTTAAGATTTGCCCGCTTATGACGGTCGATTGCGAAGGTAAACTGTCGCCACGTGAGAAGATCCGCACTAAGAAGCGCGCGATATCCGAGATGGCTAAGACCATGATGGTACACGTGCAGGACGGTGCGGATTATTCGGGTAAGTGCATTATGTCCCATTCGGCGTGCCGCGAGGATGCCGAAGCCGTTGCGGCGCTGATTGAGGAACAGGTCCCGCAACTCAAAGGTAAGATCGAGATCAATAATATCGGTGCTCTGATCGGTTCGCACACCGGACCTGGTACGGTGGCGCTCTTCTTTATGGGCGACAAGCGCGTGGATTAATTTGCCCCATCACGTCGCTGCATGATTGCTCAAGCGAAAACGGCCCGCCTCACGTTTGTGGGGCGGGCCAAGATGTTTTGCTAGCGTTTCTTTCCGCGGAAGAAGAAACCGTGCAGCGAGGGCTTGAGTCCGCGGTTGGCGCGACGCTCCTCGATATGATCGTGGATCGAAGCGACGCGTTCGATGACTTCGTCGGGAATTGGCACGTCGGGATTCATGTTTTCGACCTGGCTGACCTCGGCGGCGGCGACCTGGTCGATAATGGGCACGTCGTCGCGCGAGATGACGGGCGTGGCGTCTTCCTTCATCTTGCGATAGCGCTTCATCATGTCGGTCTGTAGTTGCTGGGCCGAAGGCGGCGTCCAGATGATGGCGTTGGCGCCGGCGGCGATGGTTTCACGGATGCTCTCGGGCGTCTTGCCGCCCGGTGCGATGAGCGGCAGGTTGGGATAGTGCTCGCGCAGTTCACGCAGGACCTGCGGCGTGTTCTTGCCGGCCGCGATGTTGAGGATCTTGGCCCCGGCGCGCACTTTGGCATGCGCATCATCGTCGCAACGTACGACCGTGGCGATGACGGGGATGTCGGCGATGTTGGTGATGTGCTCGACCATCTCGGCAGTGGCGGGGGAGTTGACCACGCAGCCCGCCGCGCCCTGCATCTCGGAGACGGCCGCCATCTGCACGGAGCGCTTACCGGTGGTGGTGCCGCCGCCAACGCCCACAAAGACTGGGCACTCGGCAACGGTCAGCAGCGCCTGCGTAATGGCGGGCTGCGGCGTGAAGGGGTAGACGGCAAACACGGCGTCGGCATTGGAGTTGCGGATGACCGCCACGTCGGTGGTGTAGATGAGCGACTTGATGCGGCGGCCAAAGAGCGTAAAGCCGCTTGCCTCCTCGATCTCATCGGGCATGCGGAGGGCCGCCTTGCGCAGACGCCCGTCGATGGGCAGCGGCTCCATGGGCAAAAGGCCGTTGGGAGTTACGGCCACCTGGGGCTCGGTAAATTCGTCTGCAAGCTCTACCTCGGAGAAGTCGACCGATGCGACGATGTCCTCGTGAACCTCGGCGGGAACATCGATGGGGTCTTGGTCGTTCGTCGCGGCAGGCGTATCGAAGGAGCTGGTGGCGACAAAGGCGTCGACGCGCTCGTTCAGATCGTTAAGAGTATCCATGGTGGTCCGTTTCTATGTTGTGCGGCCGGCAGTGCACAACCGGCGCTACGTTGCTAAATCGTTTGATGAGTTGATTTTTCCCCGCTGCGCCATCCGTTAGACCGAACGCCCGTCGAACGTGAAGGAGCTGTGGTGGCGGGTTTTGAGGTGCTATCTTAAATGTCCCGTTTAAAAGAGAGGTGGCGCGGTATGGAAATCTCGACATTATTGGGCTCGATTGGCCTATGCGTGGGCGCAATCGTAGCCGCCGCGGTCATCTACTTTGTGGTCACGGCCATTAAGGGCAAAAGAGCCGAGCGCAAGGAACGCGAGGCGCTTAAGCAGCACCGTGACCAGCAGGACAAGCGCGCACGGGAATAGTTTGTTGAGTTTTGAATCCGTGCGCTAGCTGCGTTTTCGGACCAGGGCGATGTAGAAGCCCTCAAAGTCGCGGCTGGGCGGGATGGTGAGCGTGCCGGGCATGCCGTTGGTGATGGCCGAAACCTGACCCGCGGCGATTGCCTCGGTGAGAGCGTTGGACTCGATGCGTGGCTCCTCACCAGCTTCCTGGGCGCGGCGTGCTTCGCTTTCACTCGGCGTGCCGTCGAGGGGGATGAGCTCGCAGTCCATATGCTTGTCGAGGGCCTCTTGCAGAGCGTCCTCGTTTTCCTGCGGCATGATCGAACAGGTGGAATAGACGAGTGTGCCGCCCGGCTTGAGGGCGCCCATGGCGCGGTCCAGAAGCGCGCGCTGCGAGCGGGCGCACTTGCCAAGCAGCTGCTCGGTCAGGCCGCGCAGGCTTTTCTCGTTGCCGCTGATGACGGTGCCCGTGCCGGTGCAGGGGGCGTCGAGCAGAATGCGGTCAAAGCGGAAGAATTCGTCGAGCTCGCGTGCGTCGATGCGCATGACGGGCACGTTTTTGGCGTCCTGGCGGTGGAGGTTGGCCTCGAGCTTTTCGGCGCGGGGGATGCTCATCTCGCAGGCCGTGAGGTGCGCCTGGCCCTGGGTGAGGGCGGCGATCTGCGTCGTCTTGCCACCGGGGGCCGCGCACATATCCAGGATGTCCTCGCCGGCTTGAGCGCCCAACACCAAAGGCGGCATCATGGACGACAGGCTCTGCAGATAGATTTTGCCGTCGCGGTAAATGTCGAGATCCCATAGATCGGATACCTGGGCCTCGGGCAGGATGAAAGCGTCCGGGTACCATGAGACGGGGCGGTGGGCGATGCCGGCTGCGTCGAGCGCGGCGGCGATGTCCTCGG
>URRJ01000015.1 GCA_900550205.1 uncultured Collinsella sp.
TGCGGCGCGTACCATCCACGGCTGCCGCGCCAAGCTTGCGCGCTTGCTGGGCTGCCCGCGGGCCGATCATGTTTGTTTTACGCCCAACTCCACCGCGGCGCTCAACACCGTCATCAATGGCGTGGTGTGCCCCGGCGACCGCGTGGTCACGACGGTGCTCGAGCACAACTCCGTGCTACGTCCGCTCAACCGCTTGGCGGCAGAGCAGGGCGTGACCGTTGAGCATGCGGGCTGCGACGCGAATGGCGCGCTCGACTACGACGAGCTCGAGCAGCTGGTCACGCAGGGCACGCGTGCCGTGGTGGTGACGCATGCCTCCAATGTGACCGGCAACGCGGTCGACATCGCACGCGTTGCCGCCATGGCCCATGCGGCCGGCGCGCTCGTGATCGTCGACGCCTCGCAGTCTGCCGGTACGGCGAAGATTGACATGGATGCCATGGGGCTTGACGTGGTGTGCTTTACCGGCCACAAGGGGCTCATGGGACCTCAAGGCACCGGCGGCCTGGCCGTGGCGGAAGGCATTGACGTGGCTCCGTGGGCCATGGGTGGCACCGGTGTTCACAGCTTCGATGAGCTGCAGCCGCTTGAGTGGCCCACGCGCCTTGAGGCGGGCACGCTCAACGGTCACGGTATCGCAGGCCTTTCCGCCGGTCTCGACTTTATCGAGGCACAAGGCGGGGTCGAGGAGATTGCGGCGCATGAGCGCTCGCTTGCAGAGCGCTTCCTCGACGGCGTTCGCGAAATCCCCGGCATTGCGCTCTACGGTGCGTTTGACCAACCCACGCGCTCGGCGATCGTCTCACTCAACGTGGGTGATATCGATTCGGCCGAGATCTCGGACGCGCTCATGCAAGGGTGGGGGATTGCGACGCGCCCCGGCGCCCATTGCGCTCCGCTCATGCACCGTGCGCTGGGGACCGAGCGCCAAGGTGTCGTTCGCTTCTCGTTTGGCTATTTCAACACGGTCGGGGAAGTCGATACCGCGATTGACGCTTTGCGCGATTTAGCCTGCTAGAGCGTATATACTTGCGGGACGGGTCTTTTGCCCGTCCCGTTTTTGTTTCGACCCGAAAGGTGTGCCTATGGCTTCATCCGCCCCGCGCGGTCTGCGTTCCGCCCATGTCGTCACCGTCGGCATTGCGCTGTTCTCGATGCTCTTTGGCGCCGGTAATCTCATCATTCCGCCGTTGTTGGCACTTCAGGCCGGCACGGCCACGCCGCTTGCCATGATTGGCTTTTTGATTGCCGCTATCGGTCTGCCCGTCATGGGCTTTATCGCCGTCGCGCTCGCCGGAACGGCGCGCGAGCTTGCCGGCCGCGTGCACCCCAAGTTTGGTGAATTTTTTGTCGCGGCGGTGTATCTGGCCATCGGCCCGTGCCTGGCCATTCCGCGCACAAGCTCTACGGCGTTCGAAATGCTGGTGCCGCTGCTACCCGAGGGTGTTTCACTCGGCACGGCACGTTTGGTGTTTGCCATTGGGTTCTTCGTCGTCGCGTTTGTGCTCACGCTGCGCCCGGGCGTCATCACACGCGTGCTCGGCCGCATTACGGGTCCCGCGCTCATTGCGCTCATCGTGCTGGTTGTGGGTGCTGCCGTGATCTCGCCGCTGGGACCGGCTGCCGCGCCGCAGGCTCCCTACGATGCGGGCGCCGCCGTGCAGGGCTTTCTGACTGGCTATCAAACCATGGACCTGCTCGCGTCGCTCGCCTTCGGCATCATCATCGCCGAGACCATCCACGAGTTGGGTGTTACCGATGACAAGCGCGTGGCCTTCGAGATTTCGCGTTCCGGTGTGATCGCCGGCGTGCTCATGGCCATCATCTACTGCGGCTTGGGCCTTGCCGGTATGCAGCTCGGCACCGTGATGCCCGACGCTACCAACGGCGCCGCCATCCTTGCGCGTTCGGCCTCCATGCACTTTGGTCTTGCTGGCACGGTTGTCGTCTTTGCGATTTTCTTCCTAGCCTGCATGAACGTGTGCATTGGCCTTATCAGCTGCTGCTCGCGTTACTTCTGCGAGACGTATGTGGTCGAAGGGGGAGCGGAGGCCTCCGAGGAGGCCATGCGCCGCCCCTTTGCGGTTCTCGCCTTTGTGTTCGCGGCGTTTTCGTGCGTGCTTTCCAACGTGGGCCTCGACGTGATTCTTATGTTCTCGGTGCCTATGCTCAACGCCTTGTATCCCGTTGCCATCGTGCTGGTGCTGATGGGCCTGGTGCACGGCTTTTGCGACGCTCATCCGCAGGTGTGGATCTGGGTCGGCGGCGTCGTCGCGGTGCAGAGTGTGATCACCTCGGTCCGTGATGCGTTCTTTGCGGGCGCGTGGCTGCCGTTCGATGCGCTACCGCTGGCGGATATCGGTGCCGCGTGGGCGCCGGTTGCCGTGGTGGCATTTGTGATCGGTCTGCTCCATAGTCGTTTTGTTGCACATTCGAGGAGCTAAGGCATCAATGCTTGCACAGGCGGGGAGTCTCCCCTATAATTTCCTTCGCTTTGGGACACGCAAGGTTTAGACCTTAGCTGCTCAACACCTTCGGGACGTGGCGCAGTTTGGTAGCGCGCCTGCTTTGGGAGCAGGATGTCGCAGGTTCAAATCCTGTCGTCCCGACCATATCTTGCGGGCGTAGTTCAATGGTAGAACACCAGCCTTCCAAGCTGATGACGCGGGTTCGATTCCCGTCGCCCGCTCCATAGGATAGTTTTAACGGCTTTGGCTCCATTTGGTGCCAGAGCCGTTTTCATAAGTGTGCCGGGCGACGGGAATCGAACCCGGCAGGGTGCGAAGCTGAGAAAATGCGTGAGCATTTTCCAGCGCACCACGCAAGGGCCAATGGCCCGCAGCGAAACAAAGGTTTGCGAAGCAAACCCTTGGACTTCCCGTCGCCCGCTCCATAAGATAGATGAATGGCTCTGGTTCCTTTTGGGACCAGAGCCATTTTCGTAAGTGTACGGGGTGACGGAATCGATGTCGCCCCACGTCCCACCTAAGCTGCGGTGAAATAGTTTCTGAAAAGCCCGAATAAGCCTAATAACCCCAAATCAAGGAACTATTTCGCCACGACGTAGAAGGGATGGGGTTAGTGGCGACCGTGGTGGCGGAGCTTGTCGATGGTGGAGTCGGTGCTTCGACTGCGGGCTTCTGCTGCGGTTTGGCGCTTGCGGCGGTAATCGATCATGCCTTGGATGATGGGCTTGCCAAAGCTCACGACATCATCGTTGTAGATGGCGGTTCGGGCTGCGAGGAGGCAGTCGGTAAAGTCCATATGGGTCTTGCCGAAGAGTTTGACGGCAAGGGCGACAACGGTGGGCTCGTCGACCATGACGTCATCGAGCAGCCTTTTCATGGCCGCAGCAATTTCAACGCGGGGAACCTTATAGACGTCGCGCAGCGTGACCACGACGCGCGTGATGATTTCGGGGTAGACACGTGCGGTGCGCGTGGCGATGACCTTGGCGGCACGCGGTGACAGGACCTCGTCGTCGTCAAGCAAGTAGCGCAGGATGACGGTCTCGTCGATGATGGTGCTACTCATGGATATCTACTTCCTCGGGACCCAAAACCGACTCGTCGCTTTCTGTGGCTAGGTATTCAATCCAGGCATTGCGCTCCTCGGAGCGGCGATTGGGGTCCCCATATGCTTTGAGCAGTCCATAGGCGGCCGTGCCGTCCTTGGAGCGCACGGCGACCGGCTGAAAGGGGAGCTTGCGCATCAAAATACTCTGCGCGACAAATAGACGGACAGCCTCGGCGAGCGATGTGCCCATGGCGTCGTAGAGACGTTCGGCATGCTGCTTGTCTTCCTCGCGAATGCGCACCTGCAGGATGGCTCGTTTTTGAGTCGATGACATCACTGGCCTCCCTTAATGAGCGTGCAATTTGAATAGTCAAATACAACATCGGCTAATAATAACCAATCTTACAACCACTACTTTATTGCACTAGAGTAATTGAGTGTAAACGATATTACAAACGTACTACATCCTTCAGAAACGAGCGTGAAATCTCCCTTGGATGTACGCATGTAATACACTCACCTTTATAGCTTCTAGAGAATAATTCCAACCTGCCAAAACCCCTGCAATACACCCGTATTGCAGGGCTTATGCTCAAGTTTGCCACCTGCAACTGCGTATATTTAACCTGTATATCGTTGGAGAAACTCTACCGAGTGCATGTTTCGCCGCATGCATTTGATACGTCGATGCCAGGCCACGGGCGGCTTGGGTCAATGTCGACAGGGTCTCTTCGGCAAGGGATTCAGGAGGGAGTGAACAACATGGGTAATAAGCGAGTCGTAGCCGATTCTTCGCGCTGCATCGGGTGTCAAACCTGCATGGCGGCGTGTATCGAGGCGCACGACATCCCCGGTAACATCGCCGCGCCGCGCCTGCGCGTGACGCGTACGTACGAGATCTCCGCACCGGTGGCTTGCCATCACTGCGAGGATGCCCCGTGCGCGAAGGCCTGTCCTACGGGCGCCTTGTTCTTTGATCCAAAGAACCATCGCATCGGCGTCAACGAGGACAACTGCATCGGCTGCAAGAGCTGCGTCATGGCATGCCCCTTTGGCGCCGTGAGCGTGGCGACCACGCAGGTCCCCGTCTTGATGGGCGACGTTCGCGTGGGTTCGCAGACTAAGAGCTTCGTGCTCAAGTGCGATCTGTGCGTGGACCGTCCCGGCGGTCCGGCGTGTGCCGAGGCGTGCCCGACTAAGGGTCTCACCCTGGTAGACGAGGAGCGCTTGGCAGAACTGACCGCCGAGCGTGCCCGCGCCACCATCGAAAACGAGGCGTAAGTGTTGGGGCGACAGGCCCAATGATTGTCAAATAAGTACCGAGCATTCGGTAGCAGAGAAAGGAAGGAGGGTGTCATGGAGAAGCATAAAGTGATCTGCCCGTACTGCGGCGCCGGTTGCCAGTTTAACCTCCTGGTCCAAAACGGCCAGGTCGTGGGTACCGAACCGCTCAACGGCATCACCAATCAGGGCGAGCTGTGCCTTAAGGGCATGAGCGGCTACGACTTCATCAACGACACCAAGATCTTGACTCCTCGCGTACTGCACCCGATGATCCGTCGCACCAAGGGCGCGGATCTTGAGCGCGTAAGCTGGGACGAGGCACTGGATTTCACCGCATCTAAGATGCAGGCCATAATTGACGAATATGGTCCTAACGCTGTCATGACCACCGGCTCTTCGCGAGGCGGCGGCAATGAGGCGAACTACGTCATGCAGAAGTTTACGCGTGCGTGCATCGGCACCCACAGTGTGGACAACTGCGCCCGTACTTGACACGGCCCTACTGTCCTCGGTCTGATGGACACGGTTGGTTCAGGTTGCATGTCATGCTCCATCCCCGGTATGGAGGATGCGGGCTGCATTTTCCTCTTCGGCTATAACCCTGCCGATTCGCACCCCATCGTCGCAAGGCGTATCGTGCGAGCCAAAGAAAAGGGTTGCAAGATCATCGTCGCCGATCCGCGCCATATCGAAACCGCGCGTATCGCCGATCTCTACCTTCCGATCAAGAACGGTTGCAACGTTGCGTTCCTCAACGCCTTTGCCAACTGTCTGGTCAACGATGGCCTCTACGACAAGGAATTCGTCGCCGAGCACACGAACGGCTTTGACGAGTGGTGGGAGACCATCAAGAACTACACTCCCGAATCCGTACAGGACATCACGGGTGTCGAGCCCGCGTTGATCCACCAAGCTGCCGAGATGTACGCCACGGCGAAGCCCTCTGCCATCATTGGCTGGGGCATGGGCGTATGCCAGCAGAAGCAGAACCTGAAGACGGTGCACACCATCGCCTCCATCGCCTGCGTTGCCGGCCAGATCGGCAAACCCAATTCCGGTCTCGCGCCCGTGCGTGGCCAGAATAACGTCCAGGGCTCCTGTGATATGGGCATGCTGCCCAACCTGTACCCTGGCTACCAGAAGGTCACCGACCCGGCAGTGCGTGCCAAGTTTGCCAAGGCTTGGGGCGTGCCCGAGGAAAAGCTCCCGCTCGAGGAGGGCTACAAGCTCACCGACCTGGGCCACCTGGTCGACGAGGGCAAGGTGCACTGCTTCTACAACTACGGCGAGGACCCGGTGCAGACCGAGCCCGATTCGGCCGGAATGCGCAAGACGCTCTCTGAGCTGGATCTGTTCATTTGCCAGGACATCTTTATGACGCAGACGACCATGCTCGCCGACGTCATCCTACCTGCCACCTCTTGGGGCGAGCACGAGGGTGTCTTTACCGCATCCGACCGTAGCTTCCAGCACTTTGACGCGGCCGTTCCGCCCAAGGGCGAGTGCCGTCACGACTGGGAGATCTTCGCGGACCTGTCTACGCGCATGGGCTACCCCATGCACTACGACAACACCGAGCAGATCTGGAACGAGTGCATTAGCCTGTGCCCCAACTTTGTGGGCGCGACCTACGAGAAGATGGCTCCCGAGGGCGGCTACGCCCAGTGGCCCGTCAAGAGCACCGATGTGAACGACCACGGTACGCCCGACATGTTCGCTGGTGGCAAGTTCACCACCAAGGACGGCCGCGCCAACCTGATGGCGCACGACTGGGAGGCGCCCTCCGAGCTTCCCGACGATGAGTACCCGCTCATCCTGTGCACCGTCCGCGAGGTCGGCCACTACAGCTGCCGCTCGATGACCGGCAACTGCAAGACGCTGGCGCTGCTTGCCGACGAGCCCGGCTTTGTCCGCATGAATCCCGCGGACGCCCAGGCGCGCGGCATCAAGAACGGCGACATCGTCTCGATTCACAGCCGCCGCGGCCAGGTATACAGCCGCGCCGACGTGAGCGATCGCATCAACAAGGGCACGGTCTACATGACCTACCAGTGGTGGATCGGCAAGTGCAACGAGCTGACCATGCACAAGGTCGACCCGGTCTCGCACACGCCTGAGGACAAGTTCTCCGCCTGCCAGGTCGACGCTATCGCCGACCAGGTCTGGGCCGAGGGCGAGGTCGAGCGTCAGTACACCGAGCTCAAGCAGGCTCTGGTGGACGCCGCCGCTCCCCAGGACATTGAGCCCGGCGCCGCCAAGTTCGATGACGAGACGCACGTGAACCAAATCGTGTAGTCCCGTTCTCGTTGGCTATTTGGGCCGGGCGTCCCGTACGTTCGGGAGCCCGGCCCGTTATTTTGAAAGGAAGTGGGGATGAACCGCTTCATCGACATCAACCCGGAGAGGTGCATCGGCTGCGGAACATGCCAGTCCGCCTGTGCCGACGCCCACCGGATGCAGGGTCTTCAGGATACGCCGCGTCTGGCGCTCGTGAAGACCGGCGGTATTTCGGCCGCCCTTGCCTGCCACCATTGCGAGGGTGCCCCCTGCGCCGAGGTTTGCCCGGTGAATGCCATCGAGCACGATGGCGATCGCATCCACGTCAAGGAGCAGGAGTGCATCGGGTGCAGGCTATGCGCCATCGCGTGCCCCTTCGGAGCCATCCATCCCGATGGCACGTCTATCGCCGGTGTCGCAGGCATGTGCGACCCGACGCCTTCGTATCCTAAGTCCCTGAGCAGCCTGCTTACGTGGGCTCCCGGCCAGTACACCTGCGCTGTCAAGTGCGACCTGTGCGCCTTCGATCCGGACGGCCCGCATTGTGTGGCGGCGTGCCCCACCAAGGCGCTGACCGTCATGGGCGGCGCGGCCGATCGCGAGCTCGACGAGGCCAAGCGCCTGCGCTCGATCGAAAACGGTCCCGTCGTCGACGTTACCGCTGTGGCCCAGGGCCTCTCCGAGAAAGCAGAAGGGAGCGTAAACAATGGATAGCATGACGCTGTTTATCGCATCGCTTGCCGTCTCGTGCATCGGTGCGCTCGCCTCGGTTCTGCTGATCAAGGCCGATAACGCCGCCAAGACCGCCGGCTGCCTTATCGGCGCCGTCGCCGCGGTGCTTTCGTTTGTGGCCGGTATCCAGGCCGTGCTGGGCGATGTCACGCCGGTCGACACCATCGTGTTTTTCCCGTTTGCCCATTTCCAGCTGCTGCTCAATCAGCTGTCCGGCCTGTTCGTGGCGCTCATCTCGGTGCTCGCGTTTGCCGGCTCGATCTACGGTCTCAACTACTTTGATGAGTACCCGGGCAAAAAGGGCCGCGCCGGTTTCTTCTTTAACACCTTCGTGGCGTCCATGATGCTCGTCATCACCGCCGACAACGTGTTTTGGTTCCTGGTCGCCTTTGAGCTCATGTCGCTGACCTCGTACTTCCTGGTCGTGATCGAGGAGAACGAGAACTCCATCCACGGCGGTTGGCTCTACTTCGTGATCGCGCACGTGGGCTTTGTGCTCATCATGGCGAGCTTCCTCACCATGACCAACTTCGCCGGTGGCTCGTTTGCCTTTGCGGATTTCCGCGCTACGCAGTTTAGCCCCGCGGTCGCATCCGTGTGCTTTGTGCTCGCCTTCTTTGGCTTTGGCGCCAAGGCCGGTATTATCCCGCTGCACGGCTGGCTGCCCAAGGCACATCCCGAGGCGCCGTCCAACGTGTCGGCCCTCATGTCCGGCGGCATGATCAAGATCGGTATCTTCGGCATCCTCAAGGTGGGCCTCGACCTGCTCTCCGCCTCGGGCGTTCAGGTCTGGTGGGGCCTTATGGTCATGGTCTTCGGTGCGATCTCGTCGGTCCTCGGCGTGGCCTTCGCCCTGCAGGAGCATGACATCAAGCGCCTGCTGGCCTATCACTCCGTCGAGAACATCGGCATCATTCTGCTCGGCGTCGGCGCCTCCATGGCCGCCATGGCGCTCAACTCGGTCGGCATCGCCGTCCTGGCTCTGATGGCTGCCCTCTACCACACGTTTAACCACGCGATGTTTAAGGGCGAGCTGTTCCTGGACGCCGGTGCGCTGCTGTACTCCACGGGTACGCGCAATATGGAGAAGATGGGCGGCCTGTTCCGTCGTATGCCGGCAACGGCCATCTGCTTCCTCGTTGGCGCGCTTGCCATCTCGGCCATCCCGCCCTTCAACGGCTTTGTGTCCGAGTGGTTTACCTACCAGTCGCTCTTTAACGCCGCCATGCAGGGCGACAAGGCCGTCATGATCGTGGCTGTGTTCGCTGCCGTCGCGCTTGCCATTACCGGCGCTCTGGCTGTCACGTGCTTCGTCAAGGCCTATGGCGTCTCCTTTGCCTCCGCGCCCCGCTCCGAGGCCGCGGCCAATGCCAAGGAGGTTCCCGCCCCCATGGTGTTTGCGCAAGGCCTGCTCGCAGCCATCTGCGTCGTGCTGGGCATTGGCGCTCCCGTGATCGCGCCCGTTCTGGTCGATGTTGCCGCGTCCGTGCTGCATCCGTATGGTGGCGTGTTTGCCGCCGAGGGCATGGAGCTCATGAACCAGTACTCCGGCGCTGCCACCTCCACGCCCGCAATCGCCATTGCTCTCGTGGTGCTTGTCGGCCTTGCCTGCGGCTATCGCAAGCTCAAGACCGTCGGCAAGGTGCAGAAGTCCCAGCCGTGGGCATGCGGCTATGCTCCCAACGAGCATATGCCCGTCGTGGCCACGACCTTTGCCTCCGAGGTGTCCTGGTTTATGCAGCCGCTCTACACGCTGCGCGACCGCTGCACGGCCGTCTGCTGGTCCATCGCGCACTTCTTCCAGAAGCTCACCGGTGTGGCCGAGGCTGTGGAGCCCGTACCCGACAAGGTTCTCGTCGATGCCCCGCATAAGGGTGTCGAAAAGCTCGCCGACCTCGCGACTAAGCTCGAGGGCGGCAACTACAGCATCTATATCTGCTACATCGTCGCGGCACTCGTGGTGTTCCTCGTGCTCGCCGTGCAAATGGGTTAAGGAGGGGAGAGCATGAACAACATCGTACTTGCCGTTCTGCAGGGCGTGGTCGTTATGGCCGTCGCGCCGTTCTTCTCCGGTCTCGGTCGCGTTATCCGCGCCAAGATGCACAACCGTCGCGGCCCCAGCATCATGCAGGACTACCGCGACCTGGCCAAGCTCTTTGCGCGCCCCGAGTCCCAGAGCGAGGACGCGAGCTTTGCGCTGCGCATTATGCCGCCGCTGTTCTTCGCTGTCGCCTTTATGCTCGCGATGGGTCTGCCGCTCTTTACGGCACAAAGCCCCATCCCGGTCTTTGGTGACGCCATCACCATCATGTACAGCCTGGCACTCGCCCGCTTCTTCTTCGCCCTCTGCGGTGTGGATTCGTCCAACGCCTACGCCGGTATCGGCGGCGTCCGTGAGCTGCTCATGAGCGTGCTCATCGAGCCGTCCATGCTGCTGGCGCTGTTTGCCGCCGCCCTGGTGTGCGGCTCCACCGACATCGCCACCATGGGTCAGCACATCATGACGGGCGCCATCGACGCGCCGGTCGCCGTGATCCTCGCCGGCATCGCCTTTGCGATTGCCTGCTACATGGAGCTCGGCAAGCTGCCGTTTGACCAGGCCGAGGCCGAGCAGGAGCTTCAGGAAGGCCCGCTCGCCGAGCTTTCCGGCCCGTCGCTCGCCATGGCCAAGCTTGCCATGTCCATGAAACAGGTCCTGGTCGTCGCCTGGTTCTGCGCAATCTTCGTCCCCTGGGGCGAGCCCGCGACCGTGGGCGCCGCCGCCGTTCTGGGCGCAGTCATCTTCCTGGTGAAGTGCCTGATCGACTTTGTCGTGTGCGGCGTGATCGAGAACTCCTGCTCGCGCTCGCGTTTTAAGGTTCTCGGTAATCAGACTTGGGCCGTCGTGGGCATCGCCGTGCTGGCGTTTGTCTTCGTGGTCGTCGGCGTGTAGGAGAAGGGAGAAACAATGTCATTTGCAGTCAGTCTGTCCCTTCTCGGCTTGGTCGCTATCGCGGCCCCGATGGTGGCCTCGGTGCTCGTCGCCCTGTTCCCCCGTCCGTACGCCAAGTGGTTCAGCGTTTTGGGTGCCGCCGTCTCGACGGTCTGCACCATCGCCCTCGCCGCGAATTTCGCTGGCGCCGGCATGCCCGACACGCAGGTCCCCCTGATCTCGTTTGGGCAGACCCTCGTCATGGGATTCACCTTCGATCGCATGAGCACGCTGCTCGCGCCCGCCTTTGTGGGTATCGGCCTGCTTGTCGTGATCTATTCGATTCCCTATATGAGCGAGAATAACCGTGAGCATCCCGACGCGCCGCGTCGTCGCTTCTACGCGTACCTCGCGACCTTCATCGGCGCCATGGCCGGCCTCGTGTACAGCTCGACCCTTTTGGGCCAGCTCGTGTTCTTTGAGATCACGGGTGCGTGCTCTTGGGGCCTCATTAGCTACTACATGTCGCCTACGGCCAAGAAGGCCGGCATGAAGGCTCTGATCATCACGCATATCGGTGCGCTCGGCCTGTATCTGGGCGCCGCCATCGTGTTTGCCCACACCGGCACCTTCGCCATTACCGCGATTGCCGGCCTCGACGCCAAGCTCAAGGCTATCGTCCTTTTGCTCGTGCTGTTTGCGGCCTGGGCCAAGTCCGCACAGGTTCCCATGTACATGTGGCTGCCTTCGGCCATGGAGGCGCCGACGCCTGTTTCGGCCTACCTGCATGGTGCCTCGATGGTCAAGGTCGGCGTGTGCGTGTTCGCGCGTGCACTCGTCTCTGCCGGCGAGATTCCCGAGATCGTGGGTTGGGTTGCCATTATCGACGCTATGGTCACCATGCTCTTTGGCTTCCTTATGTACCTGCCGCAAAAGGACATGAAGCGTCTGCTGGCCTTCTCCACGATCGCCCAGCTCTCCTATGTGTTCTTTGGCCTGGGCCTTTCGGTCTTTGGCAGCCAGCTGGCCTTTGATGGCGCCGTGTGCCACATCTTTAACCACGCTTTCGCCAAGACGCTGTTCTTCCTGATCGCCGGTTCGTTCTCCTTTACGCTCGGCACGCGTATGCTGCCCAAGCTTCGCGGTATCGTGAAGAAGTACCCGATCTCGGGCGTGGGCTTTGGTGTCGCCGCGCTCGCCATTGCCGGCGTGCCGCCCATGAACACGTTCTTCTCGAAGTTCCAGATCATCGCCGGTGGCTTCTCTGTGGGTGCCGGCAACGTTGCGATCCTGGTGCTCGTGTGCATCATGGTCGCCGAGACCGTCGCCACCTTCGCCTGGTTCCTCAAGTGGATGGGCTATTGCCTGCCCGGCGAGCCGAGCGACGAGGTCGCTGCGGGAGCCCCGCTTCCCCGAGCGATGGCGTTCGTGTTCATCGTGCTCATCATCATGGTTATCGTCAGCGGCCCGCTTTCGGCCAGCTGGATCGGTTAGGAGGTAGAACGACATGGGTTATTCGATCGTCAACATCCTTGGCGGCCTTCTGATCGTCACGTCCACCATGGTGGTCGTCTCCAAGAACATCAAGCATGCCATCAACTGGTATGCGGTGCAGTCGCTGGTACTCGTGGGACTGCTCGCTACGCTCGGTGCCACTACCGGTGCGCAAGAGCTGCTTATGTGGGCCGGATCTGCCTTTATCACCAAGGTCGTCCTGGTCCCTTATATCCTCAACCGCGCATACAAGAAGATGGGCGAGCCGAGCGACGCATCGCTCAAGGCCGGCCTTAAGCCCGCGTGGGCCATTTGCATCATCGCCGTGGAGGTCGCGATTTGCTTTGCCGTCGTGACGCAGATCAGCCTGCCCACTGCCGAGGTCGCAACGCCTGCGCTCGCTATTAGCTTCGCTCACTTCTTTGTGGGCCTCACCTGCATCATCTCGCAGCGCAACATCATGAAGCAGATCTTTGGATATTGCCTTATGGAAAACGGCAGCCATGTGACGCTCGCGCTTTTGGCCCCCACCGCTCCCGAGATCATCGAGATCGGTATCGCCACCGACGCCATCTTTGCCGTCATCATCATGTCCATCGTCGTGCGTCGCATTTGGGACGACTCCCACTCGCTCGATGCGCGCGACCTGTCCGAGCTGAGGGGGTAGTCCATGGAAACGTTGATTCTCGCCCTGCTCGCGACTCCTTTGGTGTTCTCGCTGGTCATGGCGTTTTTGCCCAAGAACACGTCCTATAACGTGTTTGCCGGTCTCAACCTGGTCTCCGTCGCAGCCGTCCTGGTGCTGTCGATTGTGACGGCCGGTGACGTCCTTATGAGCGGCGACACCGCGAGCGCTCTTGGCCTGTGGTTCCACCTCGATTCGCTGGGCGCCATCTTTGTGCTGCTCATCGGCTTTATCGGTTTTCTTACCGGGCTGTTCTCGCTGCCCTATGTAAAGGCCGATATCGAGGAGGGCTCCATGTCCGCCGAGCGCGCCAAGCAGTATTTTGCGCTGTTTAGCCTGTTTGTGTTCACCATGCTGCTCGCGTGTCTGTCCAACAACGTGATCCTCACGTGGGCCGCCGTGGAGGCAACCACGCTTTCCACCGTGTTCCTCGTGGGTATCTACAAGAACAAGACGGCCCTCGAGGCTTCTTGGAAGTATGCGATGGTCTGCACCGCCGGCGTGGCCTTTGGCCTGTTCGGTACGCTGCTGATCTACGCCAATGCCGCCGACGTGATTCCCAACGCCCACGAGGCCGCGTTCCTGTCGTGCGTGCTGCCGTATGCCGACCAGTTCGACCCGACGCTCATGCGCCTCGCCTTTACGTTTATCGTGATCGGCTTTGGCACCAAGGCCGGCCTGTTCCCCATGCACACTTGGCTGCCCGATGCCCACTCCCAGGCCCCGAGCCCTGTCTCGGCCCTGCTCTCGGGCGTGCTGCTTAAGTGCGCCATGCTTGTGATCATGCGCTTCTATGGCTTTACCATCCAGGCCGTGGGCGCCGAGTATCCGCAGCTTTTGCTGCTGATTGTCGGCACGCTGTCCATTTTGGTGGCGGCACTTTCGATGTTCCGCCAGGACGACCTCAAGCGCCGCTTTGCGTACTCGTCTGTGGAGAACGTGGGCGTTATCGCCCTGTGCCTGGGTATCGGTGGCCCGCTGGGTATCGCCGCGGCCCTGCTTCACTGCGTGTTCCACGGCTTTACCAAGACGCTTGCCTTCTGCGTGTCCGGCAACATCCAGCACGCTTTTGGCACGCGTAGCCTGGCCAAGATCCAGGGCGTCGTCGAGGTTGCCCCCGCAACCGCCGCGCTCGCCGTCCTGGCGCTGCTCGGTCTTGGTGCCTTCCCGCCCTTTGGCATGTTTATCTCCGAGTTCCTGACTTTTGTCGCCGGTGTTACCGCCGGTCCCATGTGGCTGGTCGTCGTGGTCGCCCTCGGTCTTACCGTGGCCATCTCCGCGCTCACCCGCATCGCACTCAAGTCGGTATTCGGCCATGCGCCCCAGGGCATGGGCAAGCATGAGGCCCCGGCGCTCATGCTTATCCCCGAAATCATCCTGGCTGTCATGATCTTGTGGTTTGGCATCGCCACTCCGCTGCCCCTCGTGCACGGTGTGGAGACCGCGACCGGCATCGTGCTCGAGCAGAGCACCGAGGAACTTCACGCGACGCCGATGTACCGCGCTGTGTTCGGTACCGAGACCGCTCAGAGCGAGGTGGAGTAACGAATGATTGAAACTGAGAACAAGGTGTATGCCCGTCGCTGCGAGAGCCATGTCGAGGCCCTGCGCCGCGCCGTTCCGGGCTGCATCGAGAAGGTCGAGTGGCAGTGCGAGGACCAGCTGACGATCACCGTCAAGCAGGACAAGCTGCCCGAGGCCGTCCACTACCTGTACTACGAGCGCTACGGCTGGATTCCCGTGATCATCGGCAACGATGAGCGCAGCCTGTGCGGCCGTTACGCCGTGTACTACGTCATCTCCATGGAGGGGGAGGACCCCGGCTGGGTGACCGTCCGCACAGAGGTCGATCCCGCCAAGATGACGTTCCCGTCCGTGACGCCGTTCGTCCCCGCCTGCGTGTGGGGCGAGCGCGAGCTGCGCGATATGTTCGGCCTGATCCCCGAGGGTCTGCCCGATCGTCGCCGCCTGGTGCTGCCCGACGATTGGCCCAGCGGCCTGTATCCGCTGCGCAAGGACTCCATGGACTACCGCTTCCGTCCCGCTCCCGCGAGCGACATGGAAAACTACGAGTTCTTGGCCGACACCAAGGGCAAGGAGACCACGCTCGTCCCCATGGGCCCGCTGCACATTACCTCCGACGAGCCTGGCCACTTCCGCCTGTTCGTCGAGGGCGAGACGATTGTCGACGCCGACTACCGTCTGTTCTACGTGCACCGCGGTATGGAGAAGGTCGCCGAGACGCGCCTGAACTATGACGCCGTGACGTTCCTCGCCGACCGCATCTGCGGCATCTGCGGCTGTGCCCACTCGGTGGCCTATGCCGAGGCCGTCGAGCGCGCCCAGGGTATTCATGTCCCGCCGCGCGCCCAGTACATCCGCGCCATCATGCTCGAGGTCGAGCGCCTGCACTCGCATCTGCTCAACATTGGCCTGGCGTCGCACTACACCGGCTTCGACTCCGGCTTCCAGCAGTTCTTCCGCGTCCGCGAGAAGTCCATGGACCTGGCCGAGAAGCTCTCCGGTCACCGCAAGACCTACGGCCTCAACGTGATCGGCGGCGTGCGTCGCGATATCCTGGCCGAGCAGAAGCTCTCCACGCTCACGACCATCCACCAGCTGCGCTCCGAGGTTCAGGAGCTCGTCGACGTGCTTCTCTCCACGCCCAACTTTATTGAGCGTACGAGTGGCATCGGCATCTTGGACCGTAAGATCGCACGCGACTTCTCGCCGGTCGGCCCGCTCATGCGTGGCTCGGGTTATGCCCGTGACGTGCGCTTTGACCATCCCTTCGACGGCTACGCCGATCCGGATATTCAAAAGATGCATGCCGCCACGGCCGACACCTGCGATGCCTTCGGCCGTACCGCCGTTCGCATCCAGGAGGTCTACGATTCGATCGACATGATCGAGACCATGCTCGAGAACTGCCCGTCGGGCCCCATCCTCACCACGGATTGGGAGTACACCCCGCACAAGTACGCCATCGGCGCCACCGAGGCGCCGCGCGGCGAGGACGTGCACTGGGCCATGCTCGGCAATAACCAGAAGTGCTACCGCTGGCGCGCCAAGGCCGCCACGTACAGCAACTGGCCGGTCCTGCGCTACATGTTCCGCGGCAACACCGTGGGCGATGCGGCGCTGATCGTCGGCTCGCTCGACCCGTGCTACTCCTGCACCGACCGCGTGACGGTGACCGATGTCGCCGCCAAGCGCGACCATGTGCTCGACAAGGAGCAGTTCGAGAACGTCTGGCGCGACAAGTCGCCGCTTGCGGGCGAGGGCACCATGGCCGCTCCGCTCGATGAGGAGGCGCTCTAATATGCTGAAGCTTTGGAAGGTTAACGCCAAGGCCGGCGACGCGACGGTCAAGTACCCGTTTGCGCCGTTCCCCACCAACAAGGACATGCGCGGCAAGCCCGAGCACAATGCCGAGCTCTGCATCGCCTGCGGAGCCTGCGGCGTGGCGTGCCCGGCCGATGCCATTCGCATGGACACCGACCTTGCGGCCGATACCATCACCTGGTCGATCGACTACGGCCGCTGCATCTTCTGCGGCCGTTGCGAGGAAGCCTGCCCCATGGAGGCCATCAAGCTCACCGAGGAGTTTGAGCTGGCCGTCATGAGCAAGGATGACCTCACCAGCAAGAGCGTCTATACGCTCGAGCACTGCTCGCGCTGCGGCAAGCCGTTCGCCCCGCACAAGGAGATCGACTACGCTAAGCGCCTGCTGCAAAAGGCCGGCGGCATGGAGGCCGAGCAGGCCGCCCGTACCGTCGGTATGTGCCAGGAGTGCAAGCGCGAGCTCGACGCCCTGCGCGCCGCCTCGGCCGTAAAGACCGGCAACGCTGCCGGCATGGCTGCCAACGAGACGCTTGCGTCTGGCGAGCCCCAGGGCCCCGGCATGGAGTATCTGGGCGGCCACGGTGTGAACCCGGAGTATATCGACCGCGAGCTCAACCCCGATGCGCCCGAGATTCCCGCCGGACCTGCACCGGTCGAGGGCATCATTATGGATTTTGATACGAAGGAGGAGTAACCATGGCCGAACCCACGCTTTTGCCCGAGCGGCTTCAGTACCGCCCGACCAAGATCGAGCTCGACGAGAGCATCGAGAAGGCCAAGGCGACCCTTCTTAAGAAGATCAAGCGCTCGGTGTACGTCTACCGTGTTGACTGCGGCGGCTGCAACGGCTGCGAGATCGAGATCTTCGGTTCCATCACGCCCGTCTTCGACGTCGAGCGCTTTGGCATCAAGGTCGTGCCCTCGCCCCGTCACGCCGATGTGCTGCTGTACACCGGTGCCGTGACGCGTGCCATGCGCATGCCGGCCCTGCGCGCCTTTGAGGCCGCACCCGATCCCAAGATCGTGGTGTCCTATGGCGCGTGCGGCTGCACCGGCGGCATCTTCTACGACAACTACTGCGTCTGGGGCGGCACGGATAAGATCCTGCCGGTCGACGTCTACATTCCCGGCTGCCCGCCCAGCCCCGCGCAGACCGTCTACGGCTTTGCCATGGCGCTCGGTCTGCTGGACCAAAAGCTCCATGCCGAGACCACGGTGGAGGCTGCCGGCGAGCAGGCCGATATCCTGCATCCCGGCGTGCCGTACAAGCTGCGCGTTGCCATCGAGCGCGAGGCTCGCGCCATGAGCGGCTACCGTTACGGCCGCGACCTGGCCAACGAGTTTATGGATACGCTCGAGGGCGCGCCCAAGGGCGATATCCGCGGTGCCATGGCGCTGCTCATCGATAAGCAGGACGATCCGCGCCGCGTCGAGGTGTACTCGGCGCTGCAGGATCTGGTGCTGGCCGGAGGTCGCTAGATGGAGCTCACGGACCGCTCTGGTTACTTTGCGGGTCCCGGCATGCTCGGCGGCTCTTTTGGCGATGCCTCGCGCGCAAGCGACGAGGCCGCCGAGGGCGTCGCCGACCCCTGCCTGGGCCATGCGCCCGACCAGGTGGTCTTTTACGAGCTCACGCGTAAGTTTGTGGAGACCGAGGAAGACGTTCCCCAGGAGGCCTGCGACGTGCTGTACTACACGCTCGCCGTGGGCCACCACACCGGCGTGCTCGACTGCTTTGAGCCGCGCCTGTCGGTGCCGGTGGATGTGTTCTATACGCTCGTCGACGCACTGCCGGAGGGGGAGGCCAAGACCAAGTTCGAGGCCATCCGCTCCTTTGGTGAGTGCCAGCTCGACAAGGCGGCCGTGCCGTCGCTGCTCGAGGCCTGCGATACGCTGCTCGACGAGCGCGGTTTTCGCGGGTCGGCCAAGGCCGGCATTTCGGTGTTCGACGACGACTTTGGCCTGCATGCCCAGCAGGTCGCGTTTCTGATGAAGTTTCGCGATCTGGTTGAGCGCGTGCGCGATGTGTCGGGCGTGTATCTGACGGGAAGGTTGCAGTAATGGGTCGCGTTGTGGATGGCCGCGTGAACGGCGCCCCGTTTGCGGGTATCGTGCTCACGGCGGGAAGCGTGCTGCGCGCCGACGATGCCGCCGGCCCCGTGCTCTCCAAAAAGATGGAGGACGCGCCCATCGCCGGTTGGTGCACCATCGACGGAGGCCAAACGCCCGAGGATGACATCATCGAGGTCAAGCGTGAGCGTCCGCCGCGTTTGGTTTTGGTTGATGCCGCCGACATGGCGCTGCCCGTCGGCGCCATCCGCTTGCTCGACAAACGTGATGTGGCCCGCAAGTCGATGTTCACCACGCATTCGCTTCCCTTGTCGATTCTGATCGAAGAGATTGAGCAATCGTGCGAAGATATCGTCTTCATAGGGATTCAGCCGGGCGACACGGAGTTCTACAACCCCATGTCCCCGGAGGTCTTTGAGGCCGTCGACGCCGTGTACGACGCCGTGGCCGCCAACGACTTTTCCCACTTTGTCCGCTTGGGGCAAGAGCAGTAGGAGCACTTGTTCCATTTTGTTAGGAAAGAAGTGATTGACATGGCAGATTCCAAGGTGGAGTATCCCGCTCCCGATTGCCTGACACCCGCCGCGATCGAGGCCAAGACCGAGGCCGCCGGCGTGACCAAGGCCAACCTGCCGGTCGCAAAGGCCTTTCTGTTGGCAATGTTCGCCGGTGCGTTTATTGCCTTCGGCGGCCTGTTCTTTACCGTGTTCTTGAGCGATAGCACGCTGGGCTGGGGCGCTCAGCGTGTCGTGGGCGGCCTGTGCTTTTGCCTGGGCCTGGTGCTCGTGCTGGTGTGCGGCGCCGAGCTGTTTACCGGTAATTCTCTTATGGTCTGCGCGCTCAAGAGTAAAAAGATCACCTTGGCTCAGATGCTCAAGGCTTGGGTCGTCGTGTGGGTTGGCAATTTTGTCGGTGCTCTGTTCATCGTCTTTTTGGTGTACATGGCCGGCATATATAAACTTAACGGCGAGGCGGTCGCCAACTCCATGGTGAGCGTCGCCGCCGGCAAGGTGACGATCGACTGGGTGACGATCTTCTTCCGCGGCATCCTGTGCAACATCTTTGTGTGCCTGGCCGTGTGGATCGGTACCGCCGGCAAGACCGTGGTCGATAAGGTTGTGGGCATTCTGCTGCCCATCGCCGCCTTTGTGGCCTGCGGTTTTGAGCACTGCGTTGCCAACATGTACTTTTTGCCCATGGGCGCCGTGATGCATGCATGCGGCTATGGCGCCGACGTCGCCGGCGCCGATGCGCTCAACGCTGCGGGCATTGCGTTTAACCTGTCCGCCGCCACGCTGGGCAACATCGTGGGCGGCGCGGTTCTGGTCGCGCTCGGCTACTGGTTTATCTACGCTAAGAAGTCCGAGGCGTAAGGTACCGTCTGTTTGACGTTGGGCCTCCCGCGGGGCGTTGCCGTGCGGGAGGCTTTTTGGGTCTGGGGCTCGTTGCCGGGCTTTTGGCCTGTTGTGTTTGGCTGATGAAAGGGGTAATCGAGATGGCATCTGCTGTGAAGCGTGACGCTCGCGCCGTGGTGACCACATGCGGGGGATGCTATGCCGATTGCGCCTTTGCGGCCCATGTTAAGGATGGGCGTGTGGTGGCCGAGTTGCCGGTGCCGGGACATCCGTGCGCGGCGCGTGCCCTGTGCGCCCGCGGACGGCATCGCCTGGCAATGCCGTTTGACGAGCGCGATCGCATTGTGCATCCCATGCGCCGACGAACTGATGGCTCGGGGTTCGATGTGATTTCGTGGGACGAGGCGTTCGCGCAGATTGCAGCGCGCCTTGGGGGGATTGTCGACGGGCATGGTCCGCGTGCGCTGGGCATGACGCTCGGCGTTCCCTCGTTCGACCGCTACTGGGCGTATCGCTTTATGCGTGCGCTGGGCTCGCCCAACGTGTACGGTGCCGACGGTGCCTGCGAGGTAAGCCGACTTACCGGTTGGGAGCACAGCCTGGGCTACAGCCCCGCCTCCGACCTGGCGCATACCGATTGCATCATGTATTTGGGGCGTTCCATTGTCGATTCGTCGACGATGGAGGCCGTTGACGCGCTCAACGATGCACGCCGGCGCGGGGCGAAGATTATCGTGGTTGACCCCCGGCGCAGTGGCTCGGCCGCACTTGCCGACCGCTGGCTGCGCGTGCGTCCGGGCTGCGACTTGGCGTTGCTGTTGGGTATTGCCCATGTCTTGATTGCCGAGGATCTG
>URRJ01000016.1 GCA_900550205.1 uncultured Collinsella sp.
GACCTCGGGCTCAGCACCGTCGGCAACGGCCTTCTCGGCAGCCTCGCGGGCAGCAGCGCGCTTTTCCTCAAAGTCGTCAACGAGCTTCTTGCCCTTCGCAAAGGCACCCTTAAAGAAGCTGGAGGCGCTGGCGCCAAGCGAGGAGAATGCGGAAGCGATATCGGCATGGGGCGTTGTCGAGGGGAGCTCGGCCGAGAAATCGGTATCGCTCTCGTAGGACACGCGCTGCGGGTACTCGTCGTAGCCCTCATCGGCGGAATCGTCCTCTGCCTGTTCCGGAGCGGCGGGGGCAAGAATGTCAAGGCCAGCTGCGGGGTCGAGTGCGGACTCCGCCTCGGGCTCGACATCAGAGGACGGGGCAGACACGAGCTCGGCGGCTGCATCGGGCGCATCAGACACGGGCTCTTGAGCCTCGGAAATGGGCTCGGGCTCAAACGCCGGTTCCTCGCCTTCATCGTAAACAAGCGAGCAGGACTCGGGCAGCATGCCGAGCGCGCGGATGGCATCCGAGCCAAAGCGGATATTGCCGGCGGCATTGCGATAGAGTTTGGGCTCGGGCTCGACTGGCTCGACCGCTACGGGCTCCTCCGCCGGCTCGGCGGCGGGCGCCTCCTCGGTGGCCACCTCGGTCTGAACGGCCTGGTCCTGAGCCTCGGGCGCGATGGTACCGATCAGCGTCGCGTCAGCAGAAGCGCCCTCGAAGCCATCGATCTGCTCATCGGGTGCCTCATCCTGCTCGGGCTCGGCAGCAAACGGCTGTCCGAACTCGTCCTCGGTATAGCTCGGCTCCTCATATTCGATGGTGTTGCCATAATCGTTTTGCTGCTGCGCCGCAGCATACTCGGCCGCGGCACGCGCCATTTCCTCGGCCCGGCGCTTTTGCTCGCCAAAATACGTATCGAACGGAATATCGTTGGGAAATTCATTTTCGCCCTGATAAGGGGCAACGTTGTCCATAACACCAAGCATGGCGGCAACAGAAGACTTGTTGCACACCGATCCAGACGTATAGGGGAGCACGAAACGGTTGGCAATAATATTTACCGCGTTGGCAAGCGCCACCAGCGAAACGAGAATCGCTACGATCCACAGCAGGACCTTGAGCGCGCCGGGGAGCGGCAGGATGCGCAGAACGGCCACGGCGGCGGGAACGATCGTCGCCACCGGCAGCGACTTTGCGACCAGCGCGCGATAGGGCGCATAGAGCTCGCGCGCGAACAACTCGGCGCGAGGAGAATCATAGTGGGCCACCACGACCACGGGACGATTGCGCGGAGACGCGAGCGGGCCCGAAGCCTTGTGATAGGCGATGACATTTTGGCTCACGCCCGTTTTGCCCAGGCGCGAAATGACAGGACGGCCCATACGCTCGAGCACATACAACACCGCGCCGACAATTGCCAGCAAGGTGCCGACCAAACCGACGCCTCCGCCGATACCCATGAGCAAGGCGCCCGCAAAAGCCAAAATACCCGTTACGGCAAACGCCAGCCTGCTGGGTGCAGGAGCATTAAACTCCTGCACCTCGGGATCAAAACCGTGGTTGCGGAAAATCTGAGCGATATCCTCGGCAGCCAAACGCTCCTCTTCGCTGCACGCGGGCGTGATGCCGGTGTTCTGCAGCAGGTGGTTAATATAATTCTGGGTGTTCGCCATGTGCGCTCCACATCCATAATCCGACAAATAGGCCCAGTGCTTGCACATTAGGACCGTATATAGTCGAAAGTATACCCCGAGCGGACGCAAACGGCGGAATTCCGATTACGTTAACGCCTCATACGGACATGGATATAGCCTAATCTCCATATCGGACTAAAATCATGGCATCGAACAACCTTCTCATGCGAGGATTCTATGACGGCAAGCACAACGACCGCAGCAAATAAAAAGAGTTCGGCAGAGCCGGGATACGACAAAACTGCCCAGCGTATCCTCAATCTTTTCTTTGTGCTCAACAGTTCTCCCGAACCGCTGACTACCGAGCAGATCGTTTTGGACTCCGATTTGGGCTACGGCTCGGGCAATACCGATTCGGACAAACGCAAGTTTCGTCGTGACCGCGAAAAACTACTCGAGCGCGGCATCGTGATTAAGGAGGTTCGCGCACCCGGCTCCCAGGAAACCGAAGAAAGTGCCTGGGCCGTCGACCGTGACCACACGTTTGCCGCCGGCGGTCTGATTACCGCCGAGGACGCAGACATCCTTATGGACGCCATAGACCAGATGCTCGCCGCCGGATCGTCCACTTTTTCCACCCCGCTCGCCGATATTCGGTCCAAGATCGCATACCTGACCGGCGAGGCGGACGTCCCGGAGACGCGTGCCCTGCGCTCTCCTATGGTTGATGCCGTATGGAGCGCTTTCGCCGAGCGTTGCGCGCTGCGCTTCCTGTATCAAAACGGACGCGGGGAACAGCGTCAACGCACCGTCTGCGTCTATGGCATGTTCGAGCGCGAGGGCGTTTCGTATTTCTGCGGTCTGGATGATGCATCCGGTACCGTTAGGACATTTCGCTGCGACCGCATCGTCCGCGCCTGGAAACCTTCCGGCTTTTACACCATCCCCAGCGACTTTAACCTCAATGACCAGCTGTTCTTTGAGTTCGATTTTGCCGACCGCGACCCCATCGCGGCCACATTCTCGTTTTCCGCCGAGACGCCGGCAGACATGGTCCACGCCCTTACGCAAGGACGCGGAAGCCTCGATCGCGCAGACAAAGGATGGACATGGACCGTTGGTGTGCGCGACCTAGATGCCGCCGCCTCATTTTGTATGGAGCACAGCGCCGACAACATGAGGCCCGTAGCGCCCGACGCACTCAAACAGGCTTGGAATCGCCTCATCGAAAGGACGGTGAATGTCCATGTCCGTGCGTAAACTCACGAGCGAGCAAAGGCTCTCGCGCGCCATCGACATCATGGAAGCCCTCTATGCCGTTGGCGAGAAGGGCATGGAGCGCAGTGAAATCTGTAGTCGCTTCGACATCACCAGCGCTTCACTCGATGAGATTATCGGCATCATTTCGACGCTCGCCGACCGGGAATCGGGAGCACGCGTCATCTGTGAATGCCGTGACGAGCGCGTCATTCTGACGGGCGAGGCGGGCCGTGTGCTGCCGTTGCGTCTCAGTGCGGCCGAGGGCGCCGTACTCAACCATGAACTTGAGTCGTTAGGCATCGAACCGGCAACGGCAGCACGCATCCGCCGCGCGCTTCTGCCCGAGGAACTGGGGTATAACCAGCGCGTTGTCGACACTGTTGCGCGCGGCTCCCATTGGCAGCAGCTCAACTGCGCCATCCAGGACGGCGTTCGCTGCCGCATCACCTATCGCTCGCTTGGCGACGGGCACGCGCGGGAGCGCACCATTGACCCCCTGTGCATTATGACGAACGGCGATAGCATGTACCTGGTAGCCTGGGACACCGAGCAGGATGCGCAGCGCCGCTATCGCCTCGACAAGATCGAGGATATCGTCCTGACCGACGACTCGGTCGAGCGGCACCACTCAAAGATTACGACCCTTCAAGACTCGCTTGCGAAAGCGGGACGCGAAACAAAGCTCGCGATGCCGCTCAATCTTGCCGACCATCTAGATTGGGCGGGCATCACATCGGTCAATCGGGCTGACGAGGACACGGCGATCGTAACCGTCCGCTACACGTCCGAAGCGTGGCTATTTGCCCAAGTAATGGCAAAGGGCGGAGCCATCCGCATCATGGATGACCCCGCCTTGTCAAAGCGCCTGTGCGACTATGCGGAGACGCTCGTCTGTCCGCTCTAATGCCGTCGGTCGTGCGCCTGTCGCCATAACTGCAGGTAGTGGCCGATCTGGGCTGACTCGATACGCTGGTATGAACTGGTGGGCAGCGATGTCAAAAACTTCTTGCCATACCCCTTCGTCACCAGGCGAGGATCCGCCAAGATCAGCACACCGCTATCGGTCGACGAGCGAATCAAACGCCCCGCGGCCTGCTTGACCTCGAGCACCGCCTCGGGTAGCGAATAGCGCGCCCAAGCACGGTCCTCACGCAGGTTACGCTCGCAGGAGAGCGGGTCGGTAGGGCTGGAGAACGGCAGCTTGGGAATGATGACACATCGCAGCGTCTCACCGCTGGCGTCAAAGCCCTCCCAAAAGGCCTTGAGAGCGAAGAGCGACGAAGCCGGCTCGTTGATAAACCGGTCGCGTAAGCGACGAGGAGATGAGTTGCGCTGTTGGCAGTTGAGCTCCAGACCCGCACGGGCAAGCTTGGGCTCAACGCGAGCGTACAGGTCCTCCATGTCGCGCCGGTTGGTGAACAGCGTGAGCACCGATCCGCCCATGGCGAGATGCGCATCGACCAGCACATGTTCAAGGGATGCCAGATATGCCTCGCGGTCGCGCGGATCGGGAATATCTCCGGCGACGACTACGGCCATGTTCGAATCGAAGTCGTAGCTCGAATCCAAGTGCAGCGATGAGGATGTTGAAGCACCGATGCGATCGAGCCCGACAGCATGGTTGAAGTGTTCAAAGCTTTTGGACACCGTCATGGTCGCTGAGGCAAAGATAGCCGTGTGAACCTCGGGCAGCCACTCGGTTGCCAAGGCCTCGCCAATGTCGATACGCTCTGCGGTCATCGACTCTCCGCCGGCACGCAGCCTGCGATTGACCTGCAGCGAATACACGTAGTGTTCATCGGTGCCATCAATGATGAGTTTGAGGTTCTCGGCCAGCTCGTGCAGGCGGCGCGAGATATCACCCAGGTCGACAACGACCTCGGGCTTGTCGGCGGCGACGGCTTGCACCAGCGCGTCGACGCTCCTGTCAGCTTGTTCCAATGCGTCGATGGCAGTGTAGGCCGACTGTAAGAAATCATGCCAGTCGTCAGATTCGCGCAGCTCGGGACCAATCCATAGATTGGCATTGTCATAACCCCCACGGGCACGACGGCCAAGCTCGCGGACACCATCAAACACGTCGGAGATCGCCATGCTCGCGCGCGCGACGGTAGACGTCGCTTTGGCAGTAAGTCCCAGATAGAGTGTAGAGCCTTCGGATGTCGCCAAATCGCGAGAAACCTGGCTCAACGCGCCAGTGCTCGAGCCGCCCAGACGCTCAAACAGAACGCGCGATTCGTCCGCCGAGACCACGCGCGCCCACTGACGACGCGCCTCGCGCTCGATAGAATGGGCCTCGTCGATTACCCAATGGCGAATCGGAGGCAAAATCCTCCCCTCGGCCGCAACATTGCGGAACAGCAGAGAATGGTTCGTAACAACCACATCGGCATGCGCCGCGCGACGGCGTGCGCCGTGGACGAGGCATTTATCAGGGAAAAACGGGCAGAGGCGACGAGCACACTCGCGCGAGGACGTCGTAAAGTCGGGACGGTTGACGCTGCGCCAGCGGATGCCAAGCGAATCAAGGTCGCCGTCGGCTGACTGGCAGACGTACGCCATGATCACGGCAACCGCCGTAAGCGTGTCGGCGGGATCACGTTTGGTTGTAATTTCGACTTGGCCGCGGCTCATTCGCTCAAGTTTGCGCAAACATGGATAGTGGTCGTACCCCTTCAATGCGCAAAACGACAAGCCACCCGGCAGTTGCTCGGCAAGTTTTGGCAGCTCATGGTACATGAGCTGGTCGGCGAGGTTATTCGATTTGGTCGCAATGCCAACAGTGATGTTATTACGTCGCGCCGCCTCGGCAAAAGGCACCAGATAGGCCATCGACTTGCCGACGCCCGTACCCGCCTCGATTACACGGTGGGTACCCGTGACCAGCGCATCGCGCACCTCAACCGCCATCGCGATCTGCTCGTCGCGCGGCTCATAGGTGGGGTACATACGATTGACCAGGCCGCCAGGGGCATAGTCTGCCTCAATCTCCTCACGACTCGGCATCTTGAGGACCGGCAGTTCGTCGGCGTCCACTCGATCGTCGGCGCGATCTGCCTTGAGAACGTCAGCGCGAGCGGCGCTGAGAGAGAAGATAGAACCAGGGTTCTGCCCTGCCAAGAACGAGAAGATAGGACGATAGGACCAGGGCACATCGGGGTGCATGTCGGCCAGGCGCGCCATAAGGCCTTGGGGCAAGTCGGTGAGGGCAACGAGCAACACGCGCCACACGCCGCACAGGGCATCGACATCGGCGTTGGCGCGGTGCGACACCGAATCGCAGCCGAACAGGTCAGCCATAAAAGACAGCTTGTGCGAAGCCAAGCGCGGAAGCGCGATGCGCGATAGCGCCAACGAATCAATCCAGATATCGCTCACGTTGACACCGCCCTTAACCGACTCGATAAACGATCGGTCGAAGGTGGCGTTGTGCGCGACCACCGGACATCCGCCGACAAAATCGGCGAGAGCAGACACGGCTTCAACGGCTGACGGAGCATCGGACACGTCAGCGTTCGTGATGCTTGTGAGCTCGGTAATCTCGGCGGGAATCAGCTGCTTGGGATGCACAAAAGTATCAAAACGCTCTACGACCTCGCGGCCCGAAAGACGGGCCGCGGAGATCTCGATCAGTTCGTTGTCTTGCACCGACAAACCCGTGGTCTCGGTATCGAGGACGATGACATCCTCCTCGATAAGACCGAACGACTGCGTCTTGGCGCGCTCGGCGAGCGTGGCATAGGCATCGATGACAAATTTCGGCGTTCCAGGAGATACAGCGTCCTCGATTAGCATGCAACGCCCGCTCGACGAAGGCCCATGCGAATCAGACTGTCACAGACCTGGGGGAACGTCATATCGTCGGTATGGCGGATCTCGTCCGGATACAGCGACGTATCGGTCATGCCGGGAATGGTGTTGGTCTCGAGAATGACGGGGCCGTCTTCACTCACGATAAAGTCACTGCGCGAAATGCCCAGACAGCCGAGGGCCTTGTGGGCAGCGCAAGCAAGCTCCTGGGCGCGGGCGTAGTTTTCAGGCGAAATCTGCGCCGGAATACGGTGGATATCCGTAGGGTCGACGTACTTAACGTCCAAGTCGTAGAACTCACAGTCCTCAGGCTTGCGAATCTCGACGATCGGCAGGGCACGCACATCGTCCTCGCCGTACACGCCTACCGTAATCTCGGTTCCCTCGATGCACTTCTCGACGAGCACTTTGTCACCATACTCGAATGCCTTCTTGATGGCAGCCGGCAGCTCGGAAGGCTCATGCACCAGCGAAATGCCGTAGCTCGAACCATTGACAGCAGGCTTCACGAAGCAGTGTTCGCCACAGACTTCGACGATATGGTCGATATCAACCTCGTCGCCCGTCTCGAGCGCCAGGCCGGGGGCGACGGGAATCCCCGCCTTGGCGTACAAGAGCTTGGATACTTCTTTGTCCGCACCGCAAGCGCTGGCCAGAACGCCCGATGCCGTGTAGGGGATACCCAAGGTCTCCATGGCGCCCTGCATGGCGCCATCCTCGCCGCCAGCACCGTGCATGGCGATAAATGCCACATCGAAGCCACCGGTCGCCATAGTCACCATAAAGTCATCGGCGGCCGTATCGAGCAGCTCCACCGAAGTGTAGCCAGCCTCCTTCAAGGCCACCACGACGTTTTTTCCCGAATTGAGCGAGATCTCACGCTCAGCGGAATGACCGCCCGCCAAGACCGCTACGTGCATGTTCTCTAGGCTTTTACCCGGCATGGGCAGACTCCTCCTCTATAATTTCTGCAGCTGATACCATATTGTAGCGATACCGTCTACGTTTCCCCAAAATCGAAAGGCTTCCATGAATCCCAGGACTAAATCTCAGGACATTCGCGACTTGAGCCAAAACGATATTCGCGAGCTCGTTGCCGAACTCGGCCAGCCCACCTTCCGCGCCAAACAGCTCATTGAATGGGTTTTTGAAAAGAACGTTTGTTCGTTTGACGATATGACCAACCTTCCGAAGGCCTTCCGCGAGCAGCTCAAAGAGGCATTTGCTTTTGACACGCCGACCGAGCTCACCAAGCAGGTCTCCAAGGACGGCTCCCGTAAATACCTCCTCGAGTATCACGACGGCATCTCCGTCGAGACTGTCGGCATGCCCCGTCGCAACAAGCTCTCCGTTTGCGTATCCACCCAGGCCGGCTGCGGTATGGGATGTGCATTCTGCGCTACCGGCCTGAACGGCCTCAAGCGTTCGTTGACCGCACAAG
This sequence comes from uncultured Collinsella sp., assembly GCA_900550205.1. Taxonomy (GTDB): domain Bacteria; phylum Actinomycetota; class Coriobacteriia; order Coriobacteriales; family Coriobacteriaceae; genus Collinsella. The sequence goes on from URRJ01000016.1 coordinate 8,129, forward strand.
AGATCGTTGACCAGGTGCTCCATGTCTCCAATGACTTTGGCGAGCGCGCAACGAGCGTCGTGTTCATGGGCCAGGGCGAGCCGTTTGCCAACTACGACGAGGTCCTCAAGGCGCTGCGTATCCTCAACGACCCCGATGGCATCGGCATTGGAGCACGTCACCTTACTGTTTCTACCAGCGGCGTTATCCCTGGAATTCGCAAGTTTGCAGATATTCCCGAGCAGTTCACGCTCGCCGTCTCGCTGCACTCCGCTATCCAGTCGACGCGCAACAAGCTCATGCCGGGCGTTAAGAAGTACACGCTCCTGCGCCTCCACGAGGCCCTTCAGCTCTACATTGAAAAGACCGGTCGCCGTCCAACCTATGAGTACGCCATGATTGAGGGTGTCAACGACACTAACCCCGAGATGCAGGCGCTCTGCGACTTCTGCGAGGGCACGCTGTGCCACGTCAACCTGATTCAGCTTAACGATATTGAGGGCAGCCCGCTCAAGCCGTCGCCGATCCATAAGGTTGAAGATCTTCAGCGGCGTCTTGAGTCTCGCGGCATCGAGACCACGATCCGAAATTCCCGCGGCAACGATATCGACGCGGCCTGCGGTCAGTTGAAGCAGCGTTTCAAGATCCAAAAGAACGCATAGGGGAGACCAACCTAAACGTTTCATGTGAAACATCGAACGGCCTCGGTTGTTTAATTGCAACCGAGGCCGTTTCATATCAATCGGCTATCCGCATCTCCCGATCGTTCTGCTTCTATTTCGGAAGAAATAAGGGGGCCTTGTTCTGGTGTTCAGACAAGGACCCCTTCAAAATAGGCGAGTAATTGTTAGGTACCTAATAGCCTACATTATCCCACTGGCGATTAACCCAATCTTGATTAATCTTGGGATTCTTGGTTACCTGGGCAGTTCGCATGGCGACATCTTCCGTCATAACATCCATTTTCTTCTTAGATGTATCAACGATATCCTGTGCACTACGAAGCAAACGGCCACGGAGTTCTTTGTCCGTTGCGATCTTATATCCAGCAAATGCACCAGCAGCCACCGTTGCTGCCAAAGCAACAGCTGTCAAAAACTTATTCTTCATCCTGGTCACCCTGTTCAAATTGAATCATTTCACCCAGAATACGTGAGAGCTCTTCCTCATCTTTGAACTCAATTTCAATCTTGTTCTTTCCACGCGAACTCTTCACGCGCACGTTAGTATTAAATACCTGACGAAGAACGCGCGCAGCTTTCTTGAACGACTGTGGTGTTGCAGGCCTAGGGGTCTTTGGTGTCTCTCCGGCAGAAAATAACGGAGCAAGATTTTCTGTCGCACGGACCGAAAGACCTTCTGCAACAACCTTCTCCGCAAGCCTAATTCTGGCATCCTCATATGGAACGGCAAGGATTGCCCTAGCGTGACCTGCTGTGAGCTTTCCTTCAAATATCATCTGCTGGACGACTTCAGGAAGATCCAGAAGGCGAAGTGAATTTGTAATTGCAGAACGTGACTTGCTGACAGCCTTTGATAGAGCCTCCTGGGTCATCCCACTTGCATCAATGAGCTGACGATAGCCTTTTGCCTCTTCTACAGGATTTAGGTCAGAACGCTGAAGGTTTTCAATAAGTGCAAGAGCAAGCATTTCTTCATCATTAACTTCTTTAATGATGACCGGCAGCTCTTCAAGGCCTGCCAGTTTGGATGCCTGATAGCGACGCTCGCCAGCAATGATTTCATATCCGTTGCCATGTTTACGAACCAAGAGCGGCTGTAAAACACCGTGTTCCTGGATAGACTCGCTTAGCTCACGAAGTTCAGTTTCATTGAAGTGAATTCGAGGCTGATTCGGATTGGGAACAATATCCTCGATGGGCAGCTTGGTTTCAGAAGTCGCTGCAGAAGACGAACCACCGGTTTCATATTCAGCTTCAGAAACCAGTGCGCTCAATCCACGACCTAATCCACTGCGCTTTTTAGGGCTAGGCACGCTTGATCACCTCTTTTGCAAGATTCATATATGCTTTTGCACCCTTATTTTGCGGTGCATAAGTAATAACCGGTTCTCCAAAAGAAGGAGCTTCAGAGATTTTAACCGTACGGGGAATCAACGTCTTAAAGGCCTTATCACCAAAGTACGACTGAACCTCTTCAACAACCTGATTCGACAGTGATGTCCTCGAGTCATACATGGTCATAAGTACGCCATACGTATCCAAGCCCTTATTTAGACGCGATTTGACCATCTTCATTGATTCAAGTAGCTTCGTAACACCCTCAAGTGCATAATACTCGCACTGAATCGGAATAAGAACGCTGTCTGCGGCGGTCAATGCGTTAATAGTCAGCAAACCAAGCGAGGGCGGACAGTCAATGAATATAAAATCAAACTCATCTTGAATAGGTTCAAGCAAATCTTTGAGGCGAGTTTCACGAGCAATTGCGCTTACGAGCTCAATTTCTGCGCCTGCAAGCTGAATTGTTGCCGGAATTACGAATACCTTTTTGCAATTCGTATCAAGAACAAGCGATTCTGCCGGCACATCATTCAACAATGCATCATAGATGCAGTGGTCAAGGTCTTCTTTTTCAATTCCAAATCCGCTGGTGCTGTTTCCCTGCGGATCAAAATCGACAATGAGCGTCTTACGACCCTGCTCACCAAGTGCTGCTGCAAGGTTTACAGCCGTCGTTGACTTACCGACGCCGCCTTTTTGATTGATGATTGCAATAATACGCGTGTCTTTAGCGCTCTTCGAACGCTTAACGTCGCGAAATCCCACGGTCCCTCCTGGTGTGTATTAAAGCTGTCAAACGGAGGATGTTTCACGTGAAACATTCCGATTCGATATCAACCGCCATGTTTCACGTGAAACATGGCAAGTTATTACTATCCATTATGTTTCACGTGAAACATCTAAGCAAGCGGATTCTTCTTTGCCATGCCATTTGCACGAGGCAATGAAACAGAAGCCGGATGAGTCTTCTTTAGAACAATGAACTCCCTGTGGCCCAAGCCCTCAGGCAAATCGATTGCGTCATTCAGAAGCAAAGTGAAGCCGCAGATCTTAGCTGCTGACATGCCGGAAGCAAGCTCCTCATCCGATGGATTGCCCTTCGTGATAACAAATAGCCCTCCATCCTTAAGGTACGGAGCCGCATACTCAACAAGAATCGGTAGAGGGGCGAGTGCGCGAGCGGTTACGACAGAGAACTGCTTCTTATGGCTTCGAGCATATTCTTCAAGACGATCATGGACTGCATGAGCATATTTCAATCCAAGAGCATGAACAAAAGAATTAACAGCATCAACCTTCTTGCCTACAGAGTCAATATAAGTAGCTTTACGATGCGTGGTTATCGTTAATGGTATACCAGGGAAACCCGCACCTGTTCCCATATCGAGCAAAGCCCCCTCAGGAGCCTTATTGATATAAGGGAGCAAAACAAGCGAGTCAAGAATATGAAGTACTGCAGCATCTTCTACGTTAAGAATACGGGTGAGATTGGTTGTCTTATTTGTTTCCAGAACCAAATCCAAATGCTGAATACATTTCCTTAGCTCAGCATCATTTACGCTCAAGGAATATTCTTTGCAATAGTAAGTTAGACGGCTCAGTATCTCTTCAGCCTGCTGATCAGTAAGTACAAACAACAGAAGCACCTTTCTGACAAAAATCAGTGTATCGAGAACTTTTGACAAAAAAAGGGGACGTGGAAACCACGTCCCCTTAGCATAAGCTCGAGTAGATTATCGAGCAACAATTACCACATGGCGATCAGGGTCAGAGCCCTCGGAATGAGTATCGACTGCATCATTACCACGAAGCGCAATATGAACTAGTCGACGCTCATAGGCATTCATAGGCGGAAGCGACACACTCTTATGAGTACGGATAGCACGCTCGGCAGCAGACTGAGCCATAGCGGCGACCTTGTCCTGACGACGACTCTTATAACCCTCGACGTCGACAACGACCGGATACCTAAAGCCGAGCTTGCGACTTACCAGCAGAGAGAACATAACCTGAAGGGCATCAAGCGTGCGTCCATGACGACCAATGAGAACAGCAAGATCAGGAGCAGTTACATCCAGAATCAACTCGCCCTCGTCGCCTTCATACTCATCGATAGGAGAGTTGGCGGCATCGAAGTGCGAAAGGATGGAACGCAGAATGGAAATCGCAACATCGGCAATGGTGTCGAGCTCCTCATCGGTCAGCTCTTCACCAGCCTTGTAGCGCTGTGCAATCTCGGGATAATCGCCCGCGACCTGCGGGGCAACCTGCTCAAGCATATCCTCGATGATCTCTTCAGACATAACGTACTCCAAAAGTTAGGTACCTAAATAAGATTGATATCCCGACTACTTCTTCTTGTGCGGGCGAGGTTTCTTCTCGCGACGGGTAACCTCGACCTGCAGCGGAGCGTTCTTGAGGCGCTCCTCCTCATCGGCCTTGGCCTTCTCGATAACCTTCTGCGTCACGAAGATCTGCTGGATAACCTGCCAGGCAGAAGACACATCGTAGTACAGCAGAACACCGACGGGCAGGCTCCAACCCATCCAAAGCATCATGACAGTCATGACAACGGCCATCATACGCATGCTCTGGGCCTGCTGGCCAGTCTGATTGCGCGACATATAAAGCTGCGGAATCAAGGTGAGAACGGCAAACAGAATCAGGCAAACCAGCGCAGGCAGCGCAACCATAAAGCCATCGGCAAAGGAAGCGCTCGGCGTGGTGGTAAGGTCGGGCAGGATGTTGAAGAACGAGAACTTGCCGTCGTTAAAGTAATTCGGAAGGTTGCGCAGCAGCGTAAACAGGGCGAACAGGACGGGCATCTGGATCAACAGCGGCAGACAACCAGCCATGGGGTTGAACTTGTTCTCGCTGTAGAACTTCTGCATCTCCTCGGCCTGACGCTGGGGATCGTCGGCATAGCGCTCCTGGATCTCAAGCATCTTAGGCTGCAGCACCTGCATGCGAGCCGTCGACTTGGTCGACTTGAGCATAAGCGGCGTCAGCAGCAGACGGATGATGACCACCAGGATGATGATGGACAGGCCCCAGTCGACCGCAAAGGTCTGGATGAGCTTGAGCAGCTCAAAAAGGATGTTAACGATCCAATCCCACATGTAAGTTTTCCTCCGATAACGAGTGCCCGCTAAGGCACAGGGTCATAACCGCCGACGTGCAGGGGATTGCAGCGAGCGATGCGCCTCACGGCAAGCCAGCAGCCTCTCAAAACACCGTACTTCTCAATCGCCTGGATGGCGTATTGCGAGCACGTTGGATAATAAATGCAGGCGTCAGGCAATAAGGGCGAAATAACCTGTTGATATATGCGAATAGGAGCGATGGCAACACGTCGCAAAACGTGATTGCTCATCGCTCCTCCCCGGCAACGCCGGCGCGCTTCATAAGCGAACGCAACGCCTTGTCCATCTCCTGCGGCGAGGAAACCCTCGTCTTGGGAGTTGCAAACAAGATGATGTCATAACCCGCAACGGGAAATCCGCAGCTGCGGGCGGCCTCGCGCATCACACGCTTAGACCGGTTGCGCACGACGGCACAACCGAGTCGCTTAGCACCAACGAAGGCGACCCTTCCGGAGTCGCCTTCGCCAACCGATTCACATATGGTCATTCGAATCAGAGGGTGATTGAAACGACGCCCCTGACTGAACACATGCTCGAAATCTTGCCGAGACTTAATAGTCTTCATGCGAGATGTGTGTATCGCTGCTAGACAGTGAGACGCTTGCGGCCCTTGGCGCGACGACGGGCGAGCACGGCACGACCACCCTTAGTGGCCATACGGGCACGGAAGCCATGGGTCTTGGCACGCTTACGCTTATTAGGCTGATACGTACGCTTCATCTTAAGTTCCTCCTGCTGCATTTCGAGTGTCCGCGGGGACGCGGACGCAGATATAGACACGTGAGCTTGAAGATTGTAGGGAAATCAATGTTCAAATGTCAAGAAATCAAAGGTAAAAGGTTGCAGAGTGTACACGGTTCCCCCATAAGCCCGTGAGCTCTCGGGGCCGGCGAAACACTTTTCACGATATTTCATCGAGTTTTCAACAGGTCATGTTGGCAATGTTGAGAACTTTTCGCCTGATTTCCAAAGTTTTCAACAGGTTTTGAAAAGTTGTCGAAAGATGAGAAACATTGCGCGCTGAGCTACTATTTGTTCGAAACCTTTTGAACGATTGCGAGCAGCATGTCAGACGACTTCTACACCATGGTCGACTCGGGAGACCCGGCACCCGATAACGAGCACATCACCGGTGTGCGCGAAGAGCGGGTCGCGAGCGACGACGCAGCAAAAAAAGCACCGAGCGCCATGTATGCGGCGCGCATCGCCGTCTACGACGACATGCTGTCGACGCCGCGCGTGATCGTTATCGAGCCGCAAGACGTCCGTACCTATCTGGAAGAGACGACCAACACCGTCTATCAGTGCATGAAGGAACAGGGCGGTCATATCTCGCTCATGGTGATTCGCGAGATTGTGGAAAACTTCATCCACGCGCACTTCGCGGAGCCCATCATCTCCATCCTCGATGGGGGCGACACCATTCGCTTTGCCGACCAGGGGCCGGGCATCGACGACAAGGAGCGCGCCTTCGACTTTGGCGTAACCAGCGCAAATAGCAGTATGAAACGATATATCCGCGGCACTGGAGCCGGTTTCCCCATGGTGCAGGAGTACCTGGAAAACGCCGGCGGGGCGGTATCGATCGAGGACAATATGGGCAACGGCACCGTCGTAACCGTAAGCCTCGACCCCAAACGTGTGCAGGAGATCGAGCGCGCCGGTGGACGCGGTGCCGCCGTGCGGCCCGAGACGGAGCAGCCCACATATCCCCTGCCGGGAGCTTTTGCGCAGCAGGCCATGGCGGCGCCGCAAATGCAGCCCCCCGTGGGACAGATGCAGCAGCCCGGAATGCTTCCTACGCAAGAGTCCCAGGCGGCATCGATGACGATGCCACCAAACATGCCAGAGGCCATGCCGCTGGCGGATCAGAATGCAGCCACAATGCAGCAGGCGACGGGGACACCGGGTGGCCAGCAAATGGGTTACCAACCGTATCAACAGGGATATCCATATCAGCAGGTGCCGCCACTGGGATATGGCCAGCAGTTCCCGCAGCAGTACCAGCAGGGATATCAGCAGCCGTACCAGCAAATGCCACAGCAGCAGTACAACCCCTGGGCCCAGCAGATGCCTCCGCAGCCTTACCAACAGTGGCCGCAAAGTTTTCAACAGCAGATGCCGCCAATGCAGAGTTCTCAACAACCGGCAGCTCAAATGATGTATCCTAATGCGGCTCAACAATATCCACAGCCGCCGGCGAACACATACGTAAGCGAACGTGGAAAGAAAGCGCTGGGCTATTTAGCTCAAAACGAAGCATGCGGAGCCACCGACTTGGCAAGGGCCCTTGGGAGCTCTGCCCCCACGTGGTCACGCACGCTCAACGACCTGGCGCAAGTTGGTTTGGTGATCAAGCACGGCCAGAAATACCATCTGACCGAGCTTGGCAGAGACCGCGTGCAGGCGCAGGGTTAAGGAACGGGAGAGACAGTGGACGAGGAAGCAAGCATCATCTTGGGAGACGCCATCGCCTTTTGCCAGCGCGATGGCCAAGATGCGCGCCTCATCAATATGCTGGGGCAATCGCGCGCCGTCAGCCTCACCGAAGACACCTTGACGATAGAGGCCCCCTCGCGCTTTGCCATCGCCCAGCTCAAAAAGCACCAACCGACCATCGAGGCGTACCTGGAAGAAATCGCTTTTGCGCCGATCGCGCTCAACATCGTGGCACCCCAAGGCGCCGCGGCAGATAGCGCCGCGTCTGCGGCACCCGTCGTCCCCCCGACGGCGCCCGTGGCAGCCGCAACGTCGGCTCCCGAACACCAAATCGGCGATGTTTCCCGTGAAACCATGTCTGCCGCACCGACGGCAACGGCTCCCACGCCCCCTGCCACACACATGCCCATCGCGCACGACGCAACACCGGGCGAGAATTCGGGCATCGCAATCAAAAATACGCTTTCGGCCGATGATTTCCGCCGCATGATGAATCAGATGAAAGGCGGCACGCCAGCAAAGAGCGAGCCCCGTGCCACGGCATCGGTCGTCGCAGCCCCGGCATCCGCGGCCGCGGCACCGATCGAGCAGAACACCGATGGCGCGCCCCTCGCGGCCAACTCAAAATTCACCTTCGAAAACTTTGTCTACGGCCCCGAAAACAGCCACGCCTATCGCTCGGCGCTTAAGTTCGCCGCGCTCGCAGACGAACGCGGTACGTGCACGTCCCTGTTCATCTATGGCAAATCGGGCTTGGGCAAGACCCACCTGTTGCTCGCAATAAAAAACGAGCTTGCCGAGAAGTCACCCGAGATCAAGGTTAAGTATGCCAACTCGCAGGCATACCTCGATGACTTGATGACGGAGTTCGACCGCCAAAAGAAGAGCAATGCCCCCATCATGCAGGCATACCACGGTGTTGACGTGCTCATCATCGACGACATCCAAAACATCATCGGCAAGCGCGCAAGCGTGGACTATTTCTTCCAACTGATGGATGAGTTTATCCGCAACAATAAAAAAGTCGTGATCGCCGCCGACCGCGCCCCCAAAGACCTAAACATGGACGAGCGTCTGACCAGTCGCTTTAACGCCGGCATGCTCTGTTTGGTGGCAGAGCCGAGCTATGAGATGAAATACAAGATTTTGCAGCGCTACTACGAAAACACGATCGCGGTATCGCCCGACGCGGACGACGATTCGCTGTTGGCGGCCTACGGCAGCGACTGCGGTCACTTGACCGACGAGCATTTTAAGCACATGGCCGAGGTCTCGGGCACCAACATCCGCGAGCTCGAGAGCTTTTGCGAGCGCTGCGCCGGCGAGGCGGGAGACCGCGAGCGCGAGGGCGGGGAGCTCACCTTTGACGACATCGACACCATCGCGAGCCAATACTTCGACACCTCGGCGAAAAAGATCAACGTGCAGACGGTTCAATCCGTCATCGAGGAGCAGTACGGGGTGACGCATGAGGAACTCATAGGCCCACGCCGCAACGCCAACATTGCCAAAGCACGTCATATCGCTATCTATCTGGCGATTGAGATGTGCGAGATGACGACCACGGCCGTGGGTGCCGAATTTGGCAACCGTAACCACTCGACCGTCAGCACGAGCTATAAAAAGGTTCAGAAGATGATCCAAGAAGACCGCACCGTAACCGAGGACCTCAAATCGCTGCGAGACAAAATCACCCTACGCTCGTAGGAAAATAACCACACCTGTTGATAACTTGTCGAAACCCCGGGCATAAGATGTCTAAAACCAACCGGCCGGTGACGAAAAGTTTTCAGCAGGTTTTGAACGTTGAAAACGAGGTCGGTTGTACACAGGTTTCTGTCGAATCTCCTTTTAGGTCTGACCAGCGCTTTTGCGAGTATTCGACAGTTTCGTCAGTGTTATTACTATTATTAAGATATTTATATCTATAGAAAGGTATTAAAAGATGAAGTTCACCGTCAGCCAAAGCTCGCTTACGCAAGCCATCGGCGTCGTCATGAAGGGCGTCGCTTCGGCATCTACCCTCCCCATCCTGTCGGGTGTGCTCGTCAAGGCGCAAGACGGTATCTTGGAATTTCAGACCTCAAACTACACCATCTCGATTCGCCACCGTATCGCCGCCCATGTCGAGGAGGAGGGCGAGATGGTTATTCCCTGCAAGATGCTCTCCAACATCACCAAGACCTTGCCCGACGCTCCGGTCACCTTTGAGCTCTCCGAGCGCCAGGTGTTGATCGGTTGCGAAAAGAGCTCGTTCCGCCTTAACACGCTCGACGCCAACGACTTTCCGGAGTTTCCGGCCTATGCCATCGAGAGTGCCGTCGAGTTGCCGACCGACATCCTGTCCGAGATGGTCGGCCGCGTGTGGCGCGTCACCTCGACCGATAAAGCTCGCCCCATCCTGGGCGGCGTGCACATGAAGGTCGAGAACAACACCGTGCGCCTGGTGGCGACCGACTCCTTCCGCTTGGCCGTGTGCGACACCCAGGTCGAGACCTCGACACTCGAGGGCTCGTTTGAGCTCAACGTCCCGGCCGATGCCTTTAACGACGCGCTCAGCATTATGGCGAGCCAAGCCACCATCATGATCGGCGCCACCGACACCCAGGTCGTCTTTGAGGCCGGCAACACCACCTATGTGTCGCGTCGTATCGAGGGCACGTACCCCAACTACAAGCAGCTCATCCCCGATTCGTGCGTGACGAGCGTCAAGATCGATGTGGCGGCCTTCAACGCCGCCCTGAAGCGCGTTGCCGTTATCGCCAGCGCCAACCCCGCCGTCAAATTCGAGATCGATGTCGAGAACGGCCAGATGGGCCTGTCCTCCATCTCCAACGACCAGGATCTGGCGCAGGAGACCATTGACGTCGAGGCCGAGGGCGAGTCGGGCACCATCGCCTTCAACTACCACTACATCTTCGGCTGTCTCAATGCCCTGTCCAAGGAGAAAGAGATCACGCTGGAGCTCAAGAGCTACTCGCAGGCGGGCATCTTTAAGTCCTACGACAAGATCAACTACCTGTACCTGGTCATGCCGGTGCGCATCTAGCGTCTATCGATGGCTATGTTCGCCCACGAGCTTTCCGTCGCGCACTACCGCAGCTTCGACCGTTATCGTCTGACCCTGAGCGGCGGCGTGACGGTGCTCGCGGGACCCAACGCGGCGGGGAAGACCAACCTCATAGAGGCGCTGCAGCTGCTGACGAGCGGCACCTCGTTTAGGCATCCGACCGCTGCCGAGCTCGTGCGCGACGGCGTGGGCTCGTGCAAGGTCGAGCTGAGGCTCGAGGGCGATGGGCGCGTGCTGGACATGGGGCTGTGCGTAGAGGACGGCAAGCGCTCGTTTAGCCGTAACGGCAAGCGGTGCGCGGCCGCCGGCGTGCGCGGTGTGCTGCCGAGCGTTCTGTTTTGCCCGGACCACCTGGATATGGTCAAGCGTGGCGCCAGCGTCCGCCGCGCCGCGCTCGACGACTTTGGCGTGCAGCTGAGTGCACGCTACGCCGACCTTTCGAGCACCTATGGCCGCTGCGTGACGCAGCGCAATGCCCTGCTCAAGGAGAGCTGGTGCTGCCGCGAGATGCTTGGCGCCTGGAATGAATCGCTTGCCCGTGCGGGCTCGGCCCTGCTCGTGCATCGTTTGGCCCTGGTCGACCGACTGGCGGGCCATGTGCGCGATGCTTACGGACAAGTGGCGTCCGGCGAGCCCGCGGACGTGTCCTACGTGTCCACGCTGGGGGATTTGCCCCAGACCGAGGACCGAGAAGAGCTGAAGGGCTGGGCGTACGAGCGCATGTTGGCGGCGCTCGACGAGCGCGCCGACGAGGAGATGCGCCGCGGCGTGACGCTCGTGGGGCCGCATCGCGACGAGATCGAGTTTTCCGTTGCGGGGCGGTCTGCCCGTTCATTTGCCAGCCAAGGACAGCAGCGTACGCTGGTGCTGGCCTGGAAGGTGGCGGAGGTGGCCGTTGCCCGCGGCATTTTGGGCACTGCCCCGCTGCTGCTGTTGGATGACGTGATGAGTGAGCTTGACGCCGGGCGCCGAGACGCTTTTCTGCAGTTGATCGGCGATGATATCCAGACGGTCATAACCACCACCAACCTGGGGTACTTTAACGATGACCTGCTTGATCGAGCCAAGGTGGTGAGCATGGGTGAGGCGCGCTAATTTTGAGCGCGAGAATGGCACGGTTGCCTTCGGCGGCTTTTTAGAGGCCGAACGCCAGCGCATTATGGCCGCGGCGACACCGGAGCGTCGTGCCCAAATGGAGGCCGCCGAGCAATCGCGTGCAATCTATCGCGCCTGGAACGCGGTGTGCGCGGGAACGCGCGAAGGGCGCCATGTGACGGGCCTGCGCTATCTGCCCGAGTCCAACGAGCTGTTGGTGTATCTCGACTCGCCCTCGTGGACGCAGGAAATGACGCTGCTGCGCGAGATCATCCGCGCGCGCATGGAGCGCG
>URRJ01000017.1 GCA_900550205.1 uncultured Collinsella sp.
CCTTCGCTATGAACGCCCGCCTGTGTGGACAGGTGAATCTCGACGTCGGGAATCGCCGCACGCAGCGCGCATACCAATCCGGCATCGGCAACAATCAGGGCATCGGCGCCCAGCCCCAGCGCGTGAGCTCCCAACGCCACCGCGTCTGCCAACTCGTCATCAAACACGAACACGTTGAGTGTCACGTATACGCGCACACCATGCGCATGCGCCACGGCACAGCCGCGGGCGAACTCGTCGTCGGTAAAGCCGTGCGCGCTCACGCGAGCGTTAAATCCGCCCAAACCCGCATAGACGGCATCGGCGCCCGCCGCAATGGCAGCGAGCATCTGATCGAGCCCGCCCGCAGGTGCCAACAGCTCAGGCAGCACCGTCCCGGTAGCACCCGGCCTCTTCCCATATTGTTCGTTCGGCCCCATCGTCCGAATCGCCATCGACAAACTCCTTACCAAGGTATGCAGTCACTCTGAAAATTGCCATTACCCAGCATACACGAGGCCTTGCACGCCCCGGTTTGGTTTATCGTGTAATAACTTATGTCCATCCTGTCCCGGCGGCGCCAACCAAACCGCCCGGCACGACATACCTGGAGGTCGATATATGGGTCCTCGCCAACGACAGGGACGCAGTCGTTCCAAGACGCATGCCCTGCCCATGATCTTGCTCTCGTTTTTGGGCTTTTTGCTTATCGCGGGCGTGGCGTTTGGCATCGGCATGATCGGTAACGTCAACCGCTGGCTGTCCGATCTGCCCGACTACACCGACGCCAATGCCTATCTGGTAAGCGAACCCACCGAAATCGTCGATTGCAACGGCAACAAGATCGCGAGCTTCTACACGCAAAACCGCAAGTCCGTCACCAAGGACCAGGTCTCTCCGTACGTGCTGCAGGGCACCGTCGACGTTGAGGACGAGCGCTTCTACGAGCACGGCGGTATCGACCTGTGGGGTATCGCGCGTGCCGCCGTGGCAACCGCCTCCGGTGGCCACGAGGGCGCATCGACCATCACCCAGCAGCTGGTACGCAACACCATCCTGCAGGAGGAGCAGTTCGATTCGACCATCGAGCGTAAGGTGCGCGAGGCCTATATCGCCATCAAGATGGAGGAGATGTACTCCAAGGACGAGATCCTTATGATGTACCTCAATACCATCTATTACGGCCACGGCGCCTACGGCATCGAGGCCGCCGCTGAGACCTACCTGTCCAAGAGCGCCGCCGACCTCACCCTGAGCGAAGCCGCGCTGCTCATCGGCCTTCCCAACTCGCCGTCGCAGTACGATCCCACGGTTAACCCCGACCTGGCGCTCTCCCGCCGCAACAAGGTCCTCGACAACATGCTGCGCCTGGGCCATATCACGCAGGAGGAGCACGATGCCGCTCAGGCCGAGCCCATCACGCTCAACGTGACCGAGATTTCGGGCAGCGGTGTCGACGTCTACTCTCAGCCCTACTTTGTGGCCTATGTTAAGAAGCTTCTGGAGCAGGAGTTCTCCACCGATGTGCTCTTTAAGGGTGGCCTGACCGTCAAGACCACCATCGACCCGACCATGCAGCAGGTAGCCGAGAACGCCGTGCGCGCCCAGCTCGATACGCTTTCGCTCGACGGCCTAGACATGGGCATGGTCGTTGTCGACCCCAAGACCGGCTATATCAAGTGCATGGTGGGTGGCTACGACTACAACGCCGACGAGAACCACGTCAACCACGCCACGGCCAAGCGTCCCGTGGGCTCCACGTTTAAGGCCTTTACGCTGGCCACTGCCATCCAAAACGGCATGAACCCCAACGTCACCCTCAACTGCAACTCGCCGCTCAAGGCCAAGGGCACCACGACCGAGGTGCAAAACTACGCCAACCAAAGCTACGGCACCATCACGCTCAAGCAGGCGACGGCATACTCCTCCAACACCGGCTATATCCAGGTTGCAGAGGCTATCGGCAATAACAAGATCATGTCGCTCGTCAAAAAGCTCGGCATCGATCCTTCTAAGGACAATATCGAGGACGTTCCCGTCATGACTCTCGGCACCGGCTCCATCTCGCCGCTCGAGATGGCCGCGGCCTATGCCACGTTTGCCAACGGCGGTTACTATCGCCAGCCGATCGCCATCACCGAGATTGATTCGCGAACCGGCTCGGTACTGTACCAGCACACCGATAACCCCACACAGGTGCTCTCCACCGGCGAGGCCGCGGCAGTGACCGATGTCCTGACCGGCGTCATGCAGGGCAGCGGCACGGGTGCCGCCGGCGCTCTGAGCGTGAACCAGCCCTATGCCGGCAAGACAGGTACCACCGACAACACCACCAACCTGTGGTTCTGCGGCTACACCCCGCAGCTGGCATGCGCCCTGTGGACCGGCTACTCCGCAGGTGAGATTCCCATCCAAAAGTACGGCACGGACCTGCTGGGCGACAGCACTAACCTGCCCGTCTTTAAGAAGTTCATGAACACCGTCCTTGCCGGCACCAACCGCGAGGAGTTCCCGACGGGCACTGCCCCCACGTATAAGAACAACAACGTCTGGAAGTTCTACGGCACCAGCAACACCAAGAAGGCGGAAAGCGACACCGAGGACAAAGACGAGGAAGAGACCACCACGACCACGACGACGACCACCACGACCACCGAGACCACGGGCGGCAACACCACGGGTGGCACCGGAACGACCGGTGACTCGACCGGCGGCGACGGTAGCGGTGGCGAAGGCGGCGGCGAGGGCGGTTCCCCCACTCCAACGCCTACGCCCACACCCGATTCCTCTACAGGTCAGTAGGCACCCAGCCATAGCCAATCAAAGGCGCCCGAGTAGATCAAATGCTGCTCGGGCGCCTTTTTGTCACGAGAAACCTCGCACGCGCCTCAACACGATACGGCAATAAAAAAGGGCGCCGACCATCGTCGACGCCCCCTTACAAGGCTCTGTAGCCGCCTGCACGACGCGGTTCTCGCCTACTTACGAGAGTTGCTCAGCTTGTTGATGAGGGCCTCCAGGCGCTCGCCATCCTCGGCGGTCTGGGCGATAACCAAGATGGTGTCGTTACCGGCGAGCGAACCGAGCACGTCGGGCAGCTCGGCGGCATCGACCGCAGCGGCAATGCCCGAAGCGGTGCCAGGCTGAGCCTTGATCATAACCAGGTTGTCGGTGCGCAGAACGCCCGTTACCAATTCGGAAACCATACGCTGCAGATGCAAGTCCTCAGCCAGGACATAGATACCCTCGGGAAGCTTGCGCAGCCCCATATCGGCAATGTCGCGCGAAACGGTCGCCTGCGTGCAATCGAAACCCATGGCACGGAGCTCGTCCACCAGCACGCGCTGCGTGCGAACATCCTTGTTGCGCACGATATCTCTAATGGCATCCTGGCGCCCATTGCGTTTTTTAGCCATACAAAACCTCACTCCATAGATGGCGGAGACAATCAATCAGTGATTGTATAGTTTAGCGCTATTTAAGGGTATTTGTGAATAAGAACGCATTTCGAAACAATTCCATGCAAGATTGTTTCGAACATAGCCGTCTTAAGCAGTTTTGACGCCCGTCCGGTTAAAAAAAGCGGCCAGGTGCGTATACATCACGCAACGCGCAGGCTTGGCACTGGCAATC
The DNA here is from genome assembly GCA_900550205.1 of uncultured Collinsella sp. Taxonomy (GTDB): domain Bacteria; phylum Actinomycetota; class Coriobacteriia; order Coriobacteriales; family Coriobacteriaceae; genus Collinsella. The sequence continues at coordinate 3,613 of URRJ01000017.1, forward strand.
GGTCCAAACAACAGGCCGAGTCCACGATGGTTATCCTTGAGTGCCGCGGCCATCTGACGAGTTCGAGATGCATCGAGCATATCACGCATACGAGCGGAACGCTCAATTGAAGAAACCCCATGCGGGCTCAAGCACAAATTTTCGATGCAGGCGACCAGCCCGGCGAAGTAAAACATATGGCTCGCAACCTTTAGCTGCGTGTCACCGCCCGCCTCTACAAGCGAATCAGTAAGCTCGTCGAGCGCCCGGGCGTCATCGGTCAGCTTGGCAAACAATGTGGGGTCAAAAGCATCTGTAAGCCGTGGCGCCACCGCATGGAAACAGGCGCCACCGCACCCGGATATGCGTTGTGCCTGCGAAAGGGCACATGTCATAAACCCAATCGAGCGAAGCGCACGGCCGCGCGACAAACACGTCTCGAACAACGAGCGGCTGTACATCACACCGGAAGTCTGGGCAATCAAGCCGCCGGAAATCATCTGAGGCAGACCAGCCGCCAAAGAAGCACGGTCATCGATCGCAAGAGAGGTGGCATCCAGCACGCGCGAATGACGCTCACGATGAGCATCGTAGCGGTCGAGCGATGCCGTGGGAATCACCATGTCTGCCGCAGCATCGCACGCAACATCGACCATCTTGGAAAGAGACTGTGGGGCAAACCACTCGTCGGCGTTCATGGCAACAATCTGCAATCCACGCGAGGCGGCAAAACCAGCCTTGAGACATGCTCCGTGCGCCGAATCCTCGACGTCAATCAAATCGATGTGAATATCCCTGCCGGCGGCAACTTCGAGCGAATGGTGCACGCCCGGCGCAACGTCGCGACAAACCACGACAATTTGCAGGTCATAGAGGTCTTGGTTCTGAACGCTCTCGAGCGCGCGCATCGCATAGCTGGGCGAACCCTCGACAATAAGAATCACCGAAAGTCGCGGATGCGAACCACGTCGAACCAAGTTTTCCGTCCTCTCGACAGCGCCAAATCAAACCGTCGTTCATGGTACACCCGAGCTATAAAAGCAACGAGCCGCCTAACATGTTGCACGCCAAGAACAGATGTTGCACACGCGCAGCTCACACATAGTATGTGCCAGGTACGGACGCGCCGAGCACTCCCCTAGTCGAGCACGACAAGCTCGTCGGGGCCGTAATCCACACCCATAAACGTAAGGCCGCAGGCAGGCGCCGTGGGACCCGCAGCGGTACGGTCGCAGGCATCAATGACCTCGCGCATCCACTGGGGATCGCGGCGACGCATGCCGATCTCCACGAGCGTGCCCACAATCGTTCGCACCATCGAATGTAAAAATGCGTTGCCCTCGATGGTAAACGTCAGGATATCCTCGCCAAAAGCGACCTCGTGGCCAAACTCGGCACGCATCACGCAGCGGTGCGTGGGCTTGCCCACGGCAGAGGCGACCTTGCAAAAGCTCTTAAAGTCCTGTTCGCCCAGCAGCGCAGGACAGGCCGCAGACATAGCCTCGACGTCCAAGGGGTAGCGATGCCACCACACCGCACCGCGCGAGAGCACGGGGCGTGCATCGCGATCGGCAATGCGGTACGCATACGTACGCGACCGCGCGTCAAAGCGCGCAGAAAAGCCCTTACGGGCCTTGTAGACCTCGTTTATGGCGATATCTTTAGGCAGGAGGGCATCCATAGCCCTCAGCCACCTACGGCGCGTACACGCCAGCTCAGCGTCCGTTACGGGCACGCTAATATACTGCGCTACCGCATGCACACCGGCATCGGTACGCCCCGCACACGTCAGATCGATTGGGCGGCGCAGCAGCGTCTCGATAGCGCGGCGCAACTCGCCCGCAACGGTCGTCTGGCCCGGCTGCTCGGCAAATCCGCTATAGGACGAGCCATCGTAAGCCACGCGGAAAACGAGTGTGGCATCGAGCTCTAGAATCGAATTGAAATTAGACGGCGCGGTCATGGGCGCTCCCAACAAACAATCAACGGTATCGCGACAAAAAAAGAGGGGTACGCGAACGTACCCCTCGAATATAGCCTATGCAGACGGATTGTCTACTCAGCGGTCTCCTCGACAGCGGTCTCCTCGACAGCCTCGACCTTCTTGGGAGCAGCGGCCTTCTTGGGGGCCGGAGCAGCCTTCTTGGCCTTAGGCGTGCAAGGCTCGGTGACGAGCTCCATGATAACGATAGGAGCGTTGTCGCCCTTACGGTTACCGAGCTTCATGATGCGGGTGTAACCGCCGTTGCGGTCCTGCCACATGCCCTGAGCAGCCTTGTCGAAGATCTCGGCAACGAGCTGCTTATCGCCGAGCTTGGCGATGGCCAGACGACGAGAGTGCAGGTCGCCCTTCTTGGCCCAGGTGATGATCGGATCGACGACCGAACGCAGCGCCTTAGCGCGGGTCTCGGTGGTCTTGATGCGGTCGTTCTCGAAGAGGGCCTTGGCCAGGCTCTTCTTCATGGCCTTGGTGTGGCTCGCATCGGTGCCGAGCTTCAGGCCCTTCTTAACGTTGTGACGCATGGTCTAGTTTCTCCTCAAATATGCGAAGCATTAAGCCTTCAGGCTCAGGCCCATGGACTCAAGCTTGTCCTTCACTTCCTCGATCGACTTAACACCGAAGTTACGGATGTTGAGCAGATCGTTCTCCGAGAACTCAACGAGCTGACGGACCGAGTGAATGCTGGCGCGCTTAAGGCAGTTGTAGGAACGGACGGAAAGGTCCAGATCCTCGATCTGCTTGTCCAGCTCGGCGTTGTCGTTGGTGACCTCGGGAGCGAAGATCGAAGCCTCCTCCTCGACCTCGGGGGTCTCGGCAAGGTTCATAAAGGCAGCCATATGCTGGTTGATGATATTGGCAGCCTGGACCACGGCGTCGCGCGGAGCGATGGAACCGTTGGTCTCGATCTCGAGGACAAGGCGGTCGTAGTCGGTGTGCTGACCGACACGGCAAGCCTCAACGAGCTTGGCGCAACGGGACACCGGCGAGTACAGCGAGTCGACGTGGATCACACCGATGGGATCGTTGTCGCGCTTGTTGGCCTCGCCAGAAACATAGCCGCGGCCATAGCCGATGCGCATGCTCATGGTGAGATGGCCACCCTCGGTGAGCGTAGCAATGTGCTGCTCGGGGTTGACCAGCTCAAACTCGGACGGAATAAAGAAGTCCGCACCGGTGACCTCGCAGGGGCCGTCAACCGAGATGGTGGCGGTCGCCTCGTCGGTCGTGCCGAGAGCCCTGAAGACAAGACCCTTGACATTCAGGACGATGTCGGTGACATCCTCGACCATGTTAGGGATGGTCATGAACTCGTGCTGCGCACCATCGATCTGAATAGCCTCGACGGCGGCACCCTCGAGCGAGGACAGAAGAACGCGACGAAGGGAGTTACCCAGCGTATCGCCGTAACCACGCTCGAGCGGCTCGACGGAGACACGAGCAGACGTCTCGTTGATCTCTTCGACCTGAACCTGAGGCCTAATGAATTCTGACATGTATTACCTCCAGCCTCAGCAGCCCGGATGGACTACTTAGAGTAGAGCTCGACGATGAGCTGCTCGTTGATATCACCGCTGATCTGCTCACGCGTCGGCAGAGCGAGCACGTTACCAGACAGCTTCTCGATATCGACCTCGAGCCAGCCAGGGACCTCAAAGCGCTCGGAGGAAATCAGGGCCTCCTTGATGGGGAGGAGGTCACGGAACTTCTCGCCGACAGCGACGACGTCGCCGGCCTTGACGCGGTAGGACGGGATGTCCACGCGCTTGCCGTTCACGGTGAAGTGACCGTGACGGACGGACTGACGAGCCTCTTTGCGGGTGCGGGCGAAGCCAAGACGGAAGACGACGTTGTCGAGGCGAGACTCAAGAATGATCATGAGGTTCTCACCGGTGACGCCGTTCATCTTACGGGCCTTGTTGAAGTAGCCGTGGAACTGCTTCTCCAGAACGCCATAGATGAACTTGACCTTCTGCTTCTCGCGCAGCTGCATGCCGTACTCAGATTCCTTGCGACGGCGCTTGGGCTGACGGATAGATTCCTTCTTGCTGCTGTAACCGAGCTCAGCGGGATCGATCCCGAGCTGACGGCAGCGCTTAAGAACAGGAGTCCTGTCGATTGCCATATTGATACGATCCTTTCAGTTACACGCGGCGACGCTTCTTGGGGCGGCAGCCGTTGTGCGGAATGGGGGTCTTGTCCTGGATGCTCGAGACCTCGAGGCCAGCAGCCTGGAGGGAGCGGATGGCGGTCTCACGACCGGAGCCGGGGCCCTTGACGAAGACGGAAACCTTCTTCATACCGTGCTCCATGGCCTGCTTGGCAGCAGCCTCGGCAGCCATCTGGGCAGCGAACGGCGTGGACTTACGGGAGCCCTTGAAGCCCACCTGGCCAGCCGACTTCCAGGAAATGACGTTGCCCTGGGGATCGGTGATCGAAACGATCGTGTTGTTGAACGTAGAACGAATGTGAGCCTGGCCCACGGAAATGTTCTTACGGTCCGCGCGCTTCAGACGGGCAGCGCGAACGTTCTTCTTAGCAGTAGCCATCTATCTAGCGCTCCTTATTTCTTCTTCTTAGCACCGATCTGACGCTTCGGGCCCTTGCGGGTACGAGCGTTAGTGTGGGTGCGCTGGCCGCGGACCGGGAGGCCCTTGCGGTGACGAAGGCCGCGGTTGCAGCCGATGTCCATAAGGCGCTTGACGTTCTGGTTGCGCTCACGGCGGAGGTCGCCCTCAACCATGATCTGGTTCTTATCGATATAATCGCGGATGGCGTTAACCTCATCCTCGGTGAGGTCCTTAACGCGCGTATCCACGTTAACGTTGCACTCGACGCAAATCTTCGTCGCAGTGGTGCGGCCGATGCCGTAAATGTAGGTCAGACCGATCTCAACGCGCTTCTCACGCGGGAGGTCGACACCATTAATACGGGCCAACGTAGTCTCCTCTCTTAACCCTGACGCTGCTTATGACGGGGGTTCTCGCAAATGACGAGGACCTTGCCATGGCGCCTAATGATTTTGCACTTATCGCACATCTTCTTGACCGAAGGACGTACCTTCATCGTTCTTCCTTTCGGTAGCGCTCAAACTACTTCCCTACTATCTACTCGCCCAGCCGCAGGCGTTTAAAACTATGGCTGGTCTTCACACACAATCCGACCGTAGGTTGAGCTAAGCCTGCAGTCGGAAATGGAGTGCGTGTATGCGTGCCGCTATTTGTAGCGATAGGTGATGCGGCCGCGGGTCAGGTCGTACGGGGAAAGCTCCACGACAACCCTGTCACCGGGGAGAATACGGATGTAATTCATTCGGATCTTGCCAGAAATGTTGCACAGAACCGAATGACCGTTCTCGAGCTCGACCTTAAACATGGCGTTGGGCAGCGGTTCCTTTACCGTACCCTCGAGCTCAATTGCGTCTTCCTTCTTCACAAGCAATCATCTTTCTCTAGAAAACGACAGCGATTGAGTATTCTACAACACGTATGCACGCATCGTAATAACTTCGTAATGGCTCCACAACTAAGTGGAACTTGTTACATTTGAAATGTTAAGGCGTGCATTTGACGCATGCCCTACATTTCACCGCCTTGCAAGGAGCACCAGGAACCTTGCGCATCCGTGGTAAGAATCACCGGACCGTCATCGGTGATGGCGACGGTGTTCTCGTAGTGCGCGGCGGGCAGGTGGTCGTTGGTCGTAACAATCCAACCGTCGGAGCCCGTGCTCACATGGTTGGAACCCATCGTAACCATCGGCTCGATGGCAATGACCATGCCGGCCTGGAGGCGAACGCCCCTCCCCTTCTTTCCATAGTTAGGAACGTTGGGGTCCTCGTGCATCACGCGGCCAATGCCATGGCCCACATAGTCACGAAGCACGCCGTAACCGTGAGACTCCGCAAGGGACTGAACGGCATAACCAACATCCCCGATATGATTACCGGGAACAGCCTGCTCAATGGCAGCCTTAAGGCAATCGCGCGTAACCTCGCACAGGGCCTTGGCCTCGGGCGTGGGGGTGCCGACGAAAAACGTCCAAGCGTTATCGCCGACCCAACCGTCGACAACGGCTCCCGTATCGATGGAGATGATATCGCCATCGCGCAGGATCATGTCGGGGTTGGGAATACCATGGACCACGGCATCGTTGATCGATGCGCAAATGGTCCCCGGGAACCCGCCGTAACCCTTAAAGGCCGGGGTGCCGCCATGCATGCGGATAATCTGCTCCGCGAGCTGATCGAGCTCAAAAGTCGAAACGCCGGGGCGCACCATGGCTCCAACGTGGCGGAGCGCCATCTTAGATAGCGCTCCTGCCTTCTTCATCTGCTCGATTTGCGTTGCAGACTTAATCTTGATCATAGACCGAGAGCCTCTTTGACATCCCCGTACACGGTCTCGCGAGCCTGGTCACCGTTGACCGACTTGAGCAGACCCTGGCCACGATAGTAGTCGACGAGCGGGCTCGTGGACTTCTCGTAGACGTCGAGACGGTTCTTGATGGTCTCGGGCTTGTCGTCGTCGCGCTGATACATCTCGCCGGCGCACTTGGGGCAGGTAGCATCGGCAGCAGTGCCGGTGTAACCGCAGGCGCGGCAGGTGCGACGCGAAGACAGACGATTGATGATGACCTCGGGGGCCACGTCGACCAGAAGGGCGCAGTCGATCTCGCGACCCATAGCGGAGAGCTCGGAATCGAGCGTCACGGCCTGGGCGGTATTGCGCGGGAAGCCGTCGAGGATGAAGCCCTGCTGGGCGTCATCGGCGGCAAGGCGCTCCTTGACAAGGTCGATCACGAGCTGGTCGGGAACGAGCTCGCCAGCGTCCATGTACTTCTTAGCCTGAATACCAAGCTCGGTGCCACCCTTGACGGCAGCACGCAGCAGGTCGCCCGTGGAAATGTGGGCGACGCCAAACTCGGCGACGAGCTCCTGTGCGACGGTGCCCTTGCCGGCACCCGGAGCTCCGAGCAATACGAGGTTCATGAGCAATCCTCCTCTAGCCTATTTAAAGAATCCATCGTAATCATACATCTTGATCTGGCCTTCGAGCTTATCGACCGTGTCGAGCACGACGCCGACCATGATGAGGATGGACGTGCCGCCAAACGCCTGGATCAGATGGTTACCCGTGAAGGAGAAGATGATCGAAGGCACGATGGCGATGAGCGCCAAAAAGACAGCGCTGGGAAGCGTGATCTTGTTGAGCGCGTTCTTGATGTAGGCCGCGGTAGCCCTACCCGGACGCACGCCCGGAATAAAGCCGCCCTGCTTCTTAAGGTTGTCGGCCGTGTCATCGGGGTTAAACACCATGGAGGTGTAGAAGTACGCGAAGAACACGATAAGGACAACATTAAGCACCCAGTTGAGCCAACCGGTCGAAAGCGCAGAGGCAACTGCCTGAATCCAGCCGATGCCGGGGAAGAACACGGCAATCTGAGCCGGGAAGTACAGCAGCGCCGAAGCGAAGATGATCGGCACGACACCCGCGGTGTTGACCTTGATGGGCAGGTAGGTGGTCTGGCCACCCATCATGCGACGGCCCACGACGCGCTTAGCGTAGGAGACCGGAATGCGTCGCTGACCGCGCTCAAGGAAAACAATCAGCGGGATAACCAGCAGGATGATGGCGCAGATGATCACCATGGTGATGATGCCACCGGCATTGCCCTCGGTGCTGGAGAAAATAGCCTGCGGCAGACCGGCCATGATGTTCGCAAAGATGATCAGCGACATGCCATTGCCGATACCGCGCTGGGTGATGAGCTCACCAATCCACATGATCAGCATGGCGCCCGCGGTGAGCGTACCGACGATCATGAGGTCGAAGATGATCTCGGGAGCACCGGCGCCATTAAAGCTGATGCCGAAGCTCTTAAAGAGGAAGAGGTAACCCACGGAGTTGAGGATTGCCAGAGCCAGGGTGAGGTAACGCGAATACTGCGTAATCTTGGTCTGACCGACCTCGCCCTCGCGGGCAAGCTCATGCAGGGAAGGCACAACGGCCTGGAGCATCTGGAGGATGATCGAGCTGGTGATGTAAGGCATGATGCCCAGTGAAAACACCGACACATAGCTCAACGCGCCGCCAGAGAAAAGATTCAGGAGGGCCATAGCACCTGCGGCGACCGAATTGTTATCGGTCGAGAAAAGGCCCAGCATCCCCTGGAAGGGAATGCCGGGCACAGGAACGTGCGCACCAATGCGGTACACGACGAGCATAGCTATGGTAAAAAGAATCTTTTCGCGCAATTCTTTGATGCGGAAAGCATTCTTAAGACCATTTAGCACGGCAGCTCGACCTTTCCGCCGGCGGCCTCGATCTTGGCCTGCGCAGAAGCGCTGACCTTGTCGACCTTGACCGTGAACTTCTTGGTGAGCTCACCATTGCCGAGCACCTTGACGGGCTCGAACTCGCTCTTGGTGATGCGAGCGGCCTTAAGAGCGGCACCGTCAATCACAGCGCCATCCTCGAACTTACGCTCGAGACGCTCAACGTTAACAGCGGTGTACTCGATACGACGGGGGTTGCGGAAGCCCGGAAGCTTGGGCAGGCGCATAGCCAGCGGAGTCTGGCCACCCTCGAAGCCGGCACCCTTGGTGCCGCCAGAGCGGGAACCCTGGCCCTTCTGACCGCGGCCAGAAGTGGTGCCGTGACCCGAAGAATTGCCACGGCCGACGCGCTTGCGGTTCTTGGTGGAACCGGGCGCGGGAGTAAGATCGTGAAGCTGCATTTGCTACTCCTCTACAATCTCGACAAGGTGCTTGACCTTGAAGATCATGCCGCGGACGGACTCGTTGTCAGCAATCTCGCGAACCTCGCGGATCCTGTGGAGACCGAGGGCACGGACAGTACGGACCTGGTCCTGCTTGCAACCGTTGGTGCTGCGGACCTGCTTGATCTTGATGGTGTCAGCCATGCTTAGTTCTCCTTACCGACGAACATCTCGGAGACCGTCAGGCCACGGCGAGCCGCGACGTCCTCAGGGCTGGAGAGCTCCTTGAGGCCCTCGACGGCAGCCTTGATGATGTTGAGGCCGTTGTCGGTACCGAGGGACTTGGACAGGACGTTCTTGATGCCAGCAAGCTCAAAGAGGGGACGCACAGCGCCGCCGGCGATAACGCCGGTACCCTCGACAGCGGGCTTGATGATGATGCGGCCGGCACCAAAGTGACCGAGAACCTCGTGCGGAATGGTGCCCTGATCGGTCACCGGCACGTGGAACATGTTCTTCTTGGCATCGAGAGACGCCTTGGAGATGGCCATGGGCACCTCAGCGGACTTGCCCATGCCAACGCCGACGTTGCCCTTGCCGTCGCCAACGACGACGAGAGCGACGAGGCTCATGCGACGACCACCCTTGACGGTCTTCGACACGCGGTTGATGTAAACGACGCGCTCCTCGAACTCGGAGGCCTCGCGCTGCTGCTTCTGATTACGAGCCATGTGCTACATACCTCCTAGAACTCGAGACCGGCGGCACGAGCACCGTCGGCGAGGGCCTTGACGCGGCCATGGTAGATACGGCCACCACGATCGAAGGCGACCTTGGTGATGCCGGCCTCGATGGCACGCTTGCCAACGAGCTGACCGACCTTCTCCGCAGCCTCCTTGTTCGAGGTGTGGGTGCCCTTGAACTCGGCCTCGAGGGTCGAGGCAGAGACGAGCGTCAGGCTGGAGCCCTTGCTGTCGTCGATGATCTGGGCATAGATGTTGGCGTTAGTACGGGTCACGCGAAGACGCGGACGCTCGGCGGTACCCGAGACCTTGCCGCGAACACGACGCTGACGACGCTTGAGGCCTTCCAGCTTCGCCTTATGCTTGTTCATACGTAAACTCCTAAAAAGGTTGATCTTGCCAGCACCTGACGGGGTGCTGGTCTTATGCGAGTGAGTCGGTTACGACTACTTGGCGGCCTTACCCAGCTTGCGGCGGATGTGCTCGCCAACGTAGTGGATACCCTTGCCCTTGTAAGGCTCGGGAGGACGATGACCGCGGATCTCAGCGGCGATCTGACCGACCTGCTGCTTGTTGATACCCTTGACGTTCACGTGGGTGTTGTCGGGAACCTCGAAGGTGATGCCCTCGGGAGCCTCGACGATCACGGGGTGCGAGAAGCCCAGGGAGAACTCGAGGTTCTTGCCCTTCTGCTGCACGCGGTAACCGACGCCGGCGAGCTCGAGCTTCTTCTCGAAGCCCTCGGAAACGCCAACAACCATGTTGTGGATGAGGGCGCGGGTGAGGCCGTGGCGGGCACGGGTCTCACGCTCGTCGTCGGGACGGGAAACGGTGAGGACGTTGTCCTCGACGTTGATAGCGAGCTTCTCAAAGACATCGAGCTCGAGCTGGCCCTTGGGGCCCTTGACGACAACGTTGTTGCCGTTGACTGCCACTTCGACTCCGGCGGGAATCTGGACAGGCTTATTACCGATACGAGACACGGTGATCTCCTTTCCTTCTACCTACCGAGCGAATTACCAGACGTAAGCGATGATCTCGCCGCCGACGTTGTGCTTGCGAGCATCGCGGTCGGTCATGACGCCATGGCTGGTGGAAATAATGGCGGTACCAAGGCCACCGCGGACGCGGGGCATGTCGGCAACGCCGGTGTACTTACGCAGGCCCGGCTTGGAAATGCGGCGGATGCCGTTGATGACCTTAGCCTTCTTGGGACCATACTTAAGCGTGATGTGCAGAGTCTTCTGGGGAACGGTGTCCTCGACATCGTAGCCCTCGATGTAGCCCTCCTCGTGCAGAACACGAGCGATCTCGACGAGCTTCTTGCTGCTCGGCATGGAGACCGTGGCCTTGTTCACAGAGTTAGCGTTACGGATGCGCGTAAGCATATCTGCGATCGGGTCTGTAAGGTTCATACAGATTCTCCTTCGTTCTTGATGAACACGTGCTCTTGGTTCTTCGCCGCCCTTAACGGCAAAGCCTAACTAGCGCGTTTTCCCTGTTCCAAACGGATGCTTGAAACGCTGGTAGTGACTTACCAGCTGGCCTTCTTAACGCCGGGAAGCTCGCCCTTGAGTGCAAGCTCACGGAAGCAGACACGGCACAGGCCGAACTTGCGGTACACAGAGTGCGGACGGCCGCAGCGCTGGCAGCGCGTGTACTCACGAGTAGAGAACTTCTGCTTGCGATTGCACTTGACGATCATCGATGTCTTAGCCACTTATATCCTCCTCACATAGAGTATTGTTCGCCCCAAGCGCCGTCCCCTTTTGGAAACGGCGCTTTTAGGGCAGGTGAACCTATTTCTTGAACGGGAAACCGAAGGCGTCCAGAAGGGCCTTGGCCTCCTCATCGGTGTTGGCGGTGGTCACGAAAGTAATGTCCATACCACGCTGGTGATCGACGGAATCGAAGTCAATCTCGGGGAAGATGAGCTGCTCGGTGACGCCCATGGAGAAGTTACCACGGCCGTCGAAGCTCTTGGCGGAGATACCGCGGAAGTCGCGGATACGGGGGATCGCGACGGAGGTCAGACGATCGAAGAACTCCCACATACGGTCGCCACGCAGGGTAACCTTGCAGCCGATCGGCATACCAGCGCGCAGGCGGAAGGTAGCGATGGACTTGCGGGCACGGGTGATCATCGGCTGCTGGCCGGTGATGGCGCGCAGGTCGCGCACGGCACCGTCGATGGCCTTGGAATCGGTAGCGGCCTCGCCGACACCCATGTTCACGACGATCTTCTCAAACTTGGGGATCATCATGACGTTCTCGTACTGGAACTTGTCCTGAAGCTGCTGCTTGACCTCGTTGTTGTACTTGGTCTTCAGACGCGGCACATACTTCTCTTCTGCCATTGTTCACTCCTTCTTGGGGTTTTAAGCACGGGGCGTGGCCACAGCGGGTTGTCCTCGTGCCTCCTGACTGCATCCGCGCCGCTCATGGCATTTTGCGGTTTGGACTCGACGCAGCAGGAGCCGACAAAACAATCGGTACTATACGCGCATTGGGTGCGTATTTCCAGAAAAACCTCGTCTGCCTGCACAACTCCACAACTCCCCCGCACAAATGGATCCCAAAAGCAGTTGCGGTGAAATAGGGACTGTTTGGCGGCCTAACAGGCTTAAACAATCCGTATTTCACCGCAACTTAGGTGGTCCATGGTGATAGAGAAACGAGAGTGGATTTTCGGACGCACGAGAGTGGATTATCGGACGCACAACACACGAGAGTGGATAATCTCCCACTTTTGGCCAAGATGCAGGCCAAAAGTGGGAGATTATCCACTCTCGATGGAGTCCCTCGTTTCTTGGGAGATTGCTTTGGCTGGAGCGTGCCGATTACTTGAGCGTGATGCAGGAGGCGAGGATGTTGGCGTAGTCTTCCACTGGCATGCCGAAAGCATCGTCTGCCTCGAGCTTGTATGAGCCTTCTACCGGATGGGCCGATCCACCTGAAAGCCAAACTGAGTAACCTTCCGACGTTTTCCCTAGATCCCTAAAGAAAACAGGCCCGAAACCACCCAAGCTGTTATCGTGCACGATAATGGTAAAATCCGCGGAGTGGTCATCTTGATCCGCACCGGTCCTATGAACCCTGAACCACTTGGCAAATGAGCCGGATGCCTGACTTTCGGTGACCTCGTAATCATCAATAGGGAACCAGTCGGGAAGAACCATAGTGAAGTAGTCCGTATCGATGGTTCTTGCCTGTCTTGCCTCTTCTGCCTGGCGCTTGGCCTCTTCCTCGGCTTGTTTGTCGGCTACGGCGTCGTCACGACGTTTGGTTGCGGTCTGTGCCAGTGCGTCGGCATCAAAGGAAAAGCCTGCCTTCTTGGCGCCTGCATCTTCCTCGGCGTATTTCTTGGCGGCGGCAATCTCGTCGTCGGTCACCTCGGTTGCCTCGACCGGAGCGAGCGAAACGTTGCCGGCATCGATGCTCTTTTTTCCCTCCGGCTTCTTGCTAACCTTGACGTCGACCTTTTCGCCCGGCACGGCATAGATGGTGCCATCGGCTGCAATGGGCGAGGCTGCGACCTCGGCCTTATAGCTGCCGCGACGGAGCTCGACGCCCGCTCCCGTGCTGTCGACATAGCGAACGACGTCGACCTTCTTGCCGCGCGCCTCCTTGCCGGTGATGTGCAGCGGCAGCCTGCTCGCGCCGGCCGATGTGTCCCACCCCTCGGCCGAGACCGTAAACCGCACGGCGTGCTTTGCGGCGAGGGCCTCTTGCTCGGCCGCCTCGCGCGCCTGCTCGGGTGCATAGATACCAAAGTAATAACCGGCTCCGCCACCCACGGCGAGCAGCGCCACCACGACGGCAGCGATGATGAACGGCTTCTTGGAACGCTTGGGGCTGGACGCGACCGCCTCAGCCGCCATGTCGACTTGCTGCGACCCGGTAGGTGCTGCGGCATCAACGGGCGAGGGGTTCGCCCCTCCCGCTTGCGCTTGATCATCTGGTACGACGGATGCGCCGCATACGGCGCAGAACTGGGCTCCGTCCTCGATTTTCGACCCACAGTTTCGGCAGAACATCTAAGTCCCCTCGTTCGGCACCCGTTCAAGACGGGCATGCTTGAGCGCCCGCGCACAGAGCGGAGCGCAATCTCTTCTAAGACATGCTAGGGGTGAATTGTCAAACGTTGTTGCGCAACATTGCCGGGTAAAGCCTCAGCATCCAGCCATCCCCAAATTAGTTGCGGTGGAATAGGGACTGTTTGATGGCTTAACAGGCATAAACAGCCCCCATTTCACCGCAACTTATTGATGGGGATGCGATTAGCGTTTGCGGGGGACGAGTTTGGTGCGGCGCAGGTGAATCATCTCGGCGGCGATGGAGATGGCGATCTCCTCGGGGTCCTCGGCCTGAATGGCAACGCCGATCGGCAGGTGCAGCTCGTCGATCTGGTCCTGCGTAAAGCCCTCCTGCTCCAGGCGGGCGCGCACAAAGGCCGTCTTGCGACGCGAGCCCAGGCAACCCAGATAGGCGGGTTTGGCGCGCATGGCCTGAATCACCACGTCGATATCGGACTTGTGGCCTGCTGTGGCCACGACCACCAAGTCGCGCGGACCGATGGGACACAGCTCGCTCAGGTTCTTGTAATCGACCAGGCGACGATCGTAGACACCGGACACCCATTCGGGCGCCAGCGTGCCGGGGCGGTCATCGCACGCCACAACGGCAAAGCCCGCCGCCGTGAGCACGCGCGCCGTCGCGGCGCCCACGTGTCCGCAGCCAAAGATGTAGGTCAGGCCCTCGGGGCAGAGCGTCTCGATGTGCGCCGGGGGAATCTCGGAGGCGGCGTTGGGGTAGGTGACCTTACTCCCCTCCTCCACCAACGAAAGCTCGGGGCAGCCGGCAATGGTATGGCGCGATGCCCCGCCATGGTACTCGGCCACATCGCCCTCGAGCGCGTTTGCGATAAACGGTTCAAAGTCGATGACAAAGTCGCCGATGCGTCGATATGCCAAGACGTCGGCAACCGACTGGAACAACGGCATCTGCGATACATCCAGGTGCAGATAGCACAGGCAGATGGCTCCGCCGCAGATCATGCCAGTATCGGAGTTCTCGCCGCCCATGGTGTAGCGGACCAGACGCGACTGCCCTGCGGCCAGCAGCTCGCGCGCCTCGTTCAGCGCAAAGAGCTCGATCTTGCCGCCGCCGATGGTGCCCGCTTGGCTGCCATCGGCAAAGACGGCCATCCAGGCGCCCACGCCGCGCGGCGATGACCCTGCCGTGCCGGCAACTACCACCAGCTCGCACGTCTTGCCGGCCTTCAGAGCGCCAAGCGCAGCATTCACCACATCGAGCTTTTCCATTGCAATTTCCTATCCCTGGAATACATCGGTGAGCATGGCGAGCGCCTCGAGCACGCCGCCGCCGACCGACGTCGCCTTGTCCGAAATATAGTTGATATAGCTGACATCGCCGCGCGGGTCGACGTCGGCACATTTAAAGCCCTCGGTCACCTGAACGCCGTCGGCCAAAAGGCCGCGCAAGCAGCCGTCAATCTGCGTGACCATGGGAGTATCACCCGCATACCCGATCACATCGCCGGCACTCACGATGTCGCCGATCGCGCGGCCGGACCGAAACACGCCGGCGGCGGGGCTGTGGATAACGCGCTCCTTGCCATAGCCGGCAATGACACCCGGCACGCCCGTATTGGGCTGGGGCGAGCCCTGGGTGATGGCACGGCCGAGGAAATGACCGCGCATGGTCTCGACCACGGCATCGCAATCGACCGGCGCGGTAAAGCCCGGCCCCACGGCGATGACGACAGGCGCCATATCGCGCGTGGTGCCCAAGTTGCGCTTGGCCAGAATCGCGTCGACCACGGCAGCGGGTTTAAGCTCATCGAGCATCTTGGCCTGGGGGTCCACCACAACGGCAACATCCCCCGCCTCGGTAATCTCAAGCGCCTCCGCTGGCGTCTGCGCCAAGCGAGCGCGAATGCCCTCGACCTGGACCTCGCCCAGGCGAATGGCCTCGCAAAAACTGATTGTGCGGCGGATGCACGTGGGAACCGCGATATCGGCCATAACGACCGACACGCCGGCGCGTACCAAACGGGCAGCGACACCCGTGGCGATATCGCCGGCGCCGCGAACGTAAACGAGCATTCCCGGGGCACCTCCCTGTGCTACGGTTTGGGCAGAGCAAAAGCGGTTCGACCGCTACTCTGATGATTATTTATTATCACAGTATTATACGGCGGTGAACAGATGGAAACGGTTAGCGGCAACCTTGCCTCGGCGCTCAGGATCGAGCCGGGCATTACCGCGATTATCGGCAGCGGCGGCAAGTCGACCTTGCTCAAGACACTGGGTCTTGAGCTTATGCGCGCTGGCGGCCGCGTGCTCCTCTGCACCACCACGCATATGTTTCCCGTCGCCGGCGTGCCATGGGACGGGTCGAATCGTCGCCTGGACGCCGCACCCTGGAAGCCGGGCGCCTCGCATGTCCCCGGTTGCACCTGCGAGGCCTGCGCGGGCATGAGCCGCGGAAGTATCTGCCAGGCAGGCGTCTTGGACCCGGAGACAGGCAAGCTCTCCGCCCCCGCCGAGCCGCTCGGTGAGCTGGCACAGCGCTTTAGCTACGTCTTAGCCGAGGCGGACGGCAGCAAGCGGCTCCCGCTCAAGGCCCACGCCGCCTGGGAGCCGGTGATTCCCTCTGGCACGGCAAACGCTGTCTGGGTCGTCGGCGCCTCGGGGCTGGGCAAGCCCATCAACGAAGCCGTCCACCGCCCCGAGCTCTTTTGCGAGCGTTGCGGCTGCGAGCTCACCGACATCGCCACACCCGAGCGCGTCGCCCAGGTGCTCAATGCCGAGATGCAGGCGCTGGGGTTCAGCACCGCACGCGTCATGCTCAACCAAGTCGACACGCTCAGCGACCCCACGATGGCAGATCGCTTCGAGGCAGCCCTCGGCCGCCCCATCGTCGCCACCAGCCTCAAGTAGCCAGCCCCAGTCTCCGCAGTTGCGGTGAAATACGGACTGTTTGGCCACCTAATGGCCCC
>URRJ01000018.1 GCA_900550205.1 uncultured Collinsella sp.
CAGCGTCGGCATCGTCGTCAAGGCAAGCGGGGAGTCGTCGTAGCCGACCACGCGCACGTCGTCGGCAGCCACGTCATAGCCGGCCGCTGCCAGTGCCTCGCGCAGCCGCTCGGCCGCATCGACCGAGGAGAACCCGGTTGGCTGCACGCACGTCCACGCCACCGAACCCTCCCCGTCGACCACAGCAGCCTTAGCCGCCGTAGACCCGATATCGATCCCGATCCCTATCATGGCTCTCTCCCAATCTAAACGTCAAAGGTAGCGGCGCGTTCAGGCGCCTTAGATCTAGGTTTCTCAGGTGCCGGAGATTGCCCCGAAAGAGGAGCGCAGCGTACTTTGGTACGCAAGCGACGGTTTGAGGGGCAAGATCCGGTGCCTGAGGAAGCTAGAGGGTTTCGATGAAGGCGGCGATGCGAGTCTCGATCTGGCCCATGTCACCGTTGCTATAGTCGGTCTCGATCTTCATATACGGAATACCCGCACCCTCGACGGCCTCCTGCATGCACGCGCTCTCCACGTTAAAGGTGTGGCACGCCTGTAGCACGCTCTCTACCACGCCATCGACATGATACTTCTCGCACATGGCCAGCGTGTTTTCCATACGACCGTCGTTGGGCGTCATGACCGAGCAGTTGATATCCAGATAACGGTCGGCGATGGCGCGCAGGATGTCGGGAGCCTCCGGATCGATCATCATGGCCGCCGTACGCTCGCCCGAGCAGTCGTCCATGCACACGACCACGCCGCCGTTGAACTCGATGGTGCGACCGATCTTGTTGATCACGCCGCCCACCGGGCAACCGGTGATCAGAATGCGCTTGGCATCCGCCGCAACCGGGCGCTCGCCCGCGTCGTAGGCCTCGCGCAGCTTGACGACCTTTTGCACCAGCTGCTGCGTATAAGCCTCGATATCAAAGCTGAACGTACCGGCAAACATGGTGCTCATCAGATCGACGCCGCTCATGGCCGCCGGCTGGTTGGCCTGCAGCGCAAACATCTCGAGCTGGGCCGCACGCAAACGGTTGCGACGGCGTACGGCGGCGCGCAGATCGTCATCGGTAATCGTGATGCCGTAGAAGCCCTCGAGCTCCTCCTTGAGCAGACGGCACTCCTCGTACCAGCCCTCGCGCTCGTAGGCGCGATCGCGACCCTGCGGAAGATGCAGAATGTGCGTGCGCTTGAGCTCGTTGAGCAGTTCGTACATCTTCTTCTTGCCGTCGCAGGTGGTCTCGCCGATGATCATGTCGCTAAAGTACGTAAACGGGCACTTTTGCGAGTAGGCAAAGCCGTAGGTCGACTTGATGAGCGGGCAGAGGTTTGCCGGCAGCACCTTCTCGGCCTCGGGAATCACCTCATCGGACGTACCGCACAGAGCGACACTCGCAGCCCCCGCGGCATCGATAATCTCGAGCGGCGTATAGCTGCACAAAAAGCCGACCAGGCGATTACCCGCCTGCTTGTAATCCTTAACGCGAATAAACGCCGCCTTGCGCTGCTCGTTGAACTCCTCAAACGTGCTGGGCAACGGCTGCTCAATATTTTCCGACATATAACTCCTAAACCTTTTAACCAACCAAGGAAACGGCTTTCCCAGGTGCCCGAGGTTGCCGTGAAAGAGACGCGCCGCGTACTTTGGCACGCAAGCGACGGTTTGAACGGCAAGATCGGGTGCCTGGAGAAGCCGCCGGGACGGATAGTCCTAAATGGTTTCCAAGAAAGCCTCAATCCTGGTTTGCAGTTGACCGGCGTCCTCGCCGGCGTAGTCGGTCGTGATGTGCATAAACGGAATGCCTGCCTCCTCGGCGGCCTTCTCCACGGCAAACGACTCCATCTCGTAGAGCGTGCAGAACTGCAGAGCCACGTCGACGATGCCGTCGGCATGAAGGTCCTTGGCCATCTGGACAATGTCCTTCATACGCTGATCGTTGGGCGTAAAGACGGCGCAGTTGATCTTAAAGTAGCGCTCGGCGATAGCATCGAGCATCTCGTCGACCGTCTCGCCGGACTCGTCGACCAGGTCCTTGTAATAGCGCGAACCCGTGCAGGACTCCTCGCCCACCACGACGCCGCCGGCCTTCTCGATGAGGTTGAACAGCTTCCAGTTGGGCACGGCCATGGGCGTACCGGTGTACAGGATGCGCTTGGTCCCCTTGGGTGCCACGCCCTCGCCGGCCTCGACACGCTGCTCGCACTCAGCCGCCATATCGTTGATGGCTCCGGTCAGACGCGACGTGTCGTCCATAAAGGCGGCCTGAACGGTCAGCAGGCTGTCGAGACCGCTGATGGGAGCAGGGTCGGCAGCGCGGGTCGCAGCGAGGCGCTGCAGGGCGCGGCGCTTCTCATTGACGGCGTGGATGGCAGCCTTCAGACGCTCGGGCGTAATCTTGACGCCACACTCGTCCTCGATCTTGGCGGCGAGCTTCTTGACCTCGGCCTTCCAGGTCACGAGCGTCGACTCGTCGTGTACGTTGGGAATATCCATGACGTACATGTTCTTTTGCGTGGCAAAGAACTCGTAGGCCTTCTTCTTGCCATCGCAGGTGTTCTCGCCCACCACCAGGTCGCTCGACTCAATGTAGGGGCAGACCTCGCCCAGCTTAAAGCCGGCAAAGCTCTTGATAAGCGGACAGGTGTTGCGCGGCAGGTGCTCCTCGACCTTATCGGTTGCCCAATCGGCACCCGAGCACAGGCCCACGGGAATGCCGTCACAGGCAAACACGATCTCCTCGGGCACGTACACGCAGAATGAGCCGACGATCTTGGTGGCCTCGCCGGCCTCCTTCTTGTCGAGCATCTCCTTAATACGGCCGCTGTGGATGTTGGTGGCCACAAAGTCCAGGTAGGACGTGGACTTGGGGCGATTGTTCTGCGTCAGGAACATGTCGCCGTACATCTGGCCAACGGCGCCCAGCAGCATGTCGTGATCGGCAAGATTCATGCCGAGGCTCTCCCACATCGGATGGAAATCAAATTCTTCAGCCATAACGGTTCCCCTCTCGAACCAAAAATGAATAGCTACGGTATTGCTGCACGGTGGGTGGCGAAAACCCAGCCGCGCCTAAACCCGGAATTCTGGGGAACCTGCTTTGCGGTCGATTATTTAGTTGTGCGTCGTCTCTCCCGGAGCCGTGAACATACCTGCTCATATGCGGCTCCGAGCCATATACAGGGCGCGCGCGGCAACGCGGCGAATGTATGTCGTCTGCGGCATGTGCGCACCCTCCTTAACCAGTCAAGATTAACTATATCAGCGGTCATCGTCCAGACGAACACCGTTGACATTCGTACGACAGCGTCGTGTGCCGTCGTTTAATAAATAATTATCTTGATTGATAAAGGTTTGTCATTCCTCATTCGGCGAACGGCAAGACGAAGCCGCCGAGGCTTATATCCCCGACGGCATTAACCGGCGCTATCGACAAACCAAATGGATCCTGCTGGCATCAAAATGCATGCGCAGCGTCTCGCCTGCTTGCGGCAGCTCGTCGACAGGCATGCCCACTTTGTTGACCTTCCACTGCAGACGCGTGGGCGCATCGCCGCGCGGCACGTCCAGCAGCACCAGCCGCTCAAAGCGCGAATCGCTCACGCGCGCCACATGCAGGTCGTAGCTGTTACGACCCCGCTCAGCACGGTTGTCCACATGGAAGTAGCTTGCGCGAATGCCCAAGTACGCCACGTCATCGGGGACCTCGCGACCTACGTTAAAGGTCATGCCCCAGTCGAGGGCCTCAACTTCTTCGTCGCCGATCTTGCACGCCCGGCTTGTATTCTTGCAGCCCGTTAGGCGCAGCGCCGCCAGCGTCTGCGGACGGCGGACCACGTCCTCGACAGAACCGATCTCCTCAACATGCCCGTCGTGCATCACGCAGATACACTGGCACAGGCGGCACGCTTCGTCGATGTCGTGGCTCACGTAGAGCACGGTACGGTTACAGACGTCGAACAGGTCGAGCATGTTCTGCTCGAGGGCGCTCTTAAGATAGGAATCGAGCGCGCTCATGGGCTCGTCGAACATAAAAATGCCCGGATGCGCCGCCACCATGCGGGCAAGCGCCACGCGTTGTTGCTGGCCGCCCGAGAGCCGCGCGGGATAACGGTCGGCGAAATCGGCCAGGCCAAAGATGCCCAGATAGCGCTCGGCCAGCCTTTTTCGCGCCGCGGCGTCGCCCGCGTCCTTTACACCGGCACATACGTTATCGGCCACCGTCATGCTGGGAAACAGCTGATAGTTTTGGAACAGCAGGGCGCATTTTCGCTCCTGGGGCGACAGGTTGATGCCCGTCGCTGAGTCAAAAAAGGTCACGCCGCTGACGACGATCTTGCCCTCGTCGGGCGTCTCAACACCGGCAATGCAGCGCAGTGTGCAGCTCTTGCCGCAACCCGAAGCGCCCAGCAGCGCCACACGCTCCTCACCGGCCTCAAGCTGCATGTCGAGCATAAACCCGGGATAGTGCTTTTTGATATCCAAAACGAGTGACATGGCCTATCGTCCTCCCTGCGGCGCCGTATCATCGCGCATGAGCTCGGCCAGCGCCTCGCGATCGATACGCAAGGCATCGCCGCCCGCCGGGTCGAGCGAATCGCCCTGTCCGGCGAGATCTTTGGCCTGCTTGCGCTCCGCGCGGGAAAGGCCCCGCTCGCGATACTTTTGCGAGTGCGCCGTGTACATGTTGATAAACAGGATGACCAAGAAGCTAAAGGCGATCACGACGACAACCCAAAAGAGGGCTACCGACGTGTTGCCGCCCATCCACTCAAAGTAGATGGCGATGGGAATGGTCTGCGTAATACCGGCATAGTTGCCCGCAAAGAACAGGGTGCAGCCAAACTCGCCCATCGCGCGGGCAAAGGCGAGCACCGCGCCGGCGGCAATCGAGGGCCAGCCAAGCGGCATCATAAGCTTGGTAAAGATGCGACACTCGGACCATCCCAAGGTTCGCGCGGCGTCGAGCATCTGCGTGTCGAGGCTCTCGAAGGCGCCAAGTGCCGTGCGGTAGACCAGGGGAAACGACACCACCACGGCAGATATCACCGCCGCGGGCCAGGTAAAGACAATCGAGATGCCGTGCGCGATCAGCCACTGGCCCACCCCGGTCGATCGACCAAACAGCATGAGGAGCAGAAAGCCGCAGACCGTGGGCGGCAACACCATAGGAATCGTAAAAACCGAATCGAGCAGGCCCTTGATGCGACTCGAGGTACCCATAGTCTTCCACGCGGCAAACAGGCCCAGCGCAAAGGAGATCAGCAGGGCAAGGCCGCTCGTTTTAATTGACACCCAAAACGGGCGATAGTCGATATCGCCCAAAAAGGAAGCCAGAGAGGTCAAGGGCCCCTGCTCATCCCGCAACACGACAGACGATGCCTCTACCATTTGAGCGCTATCAAGCCAACGCGCGCCGCCCTTGGCATCACCTGAGGCTGATGCAATCACCACATAGCGGTCCCCATCCGCACCGCGTTTGTCAAAGCCATAGGTATACCCGCCGGCGTCAAACGTTGTTTCCGTCGTGACATACCAAGGAAGATCCACGTCCCCTAGCTGCGCACCTCCCATGCAGTTTGCGCTGTCGAGCTCACTGACGAGGGCCTTGAGACCCGATACGCACTCGTTGTCCTGCGGATCCAATCCATACTTCTCGACCGCCTTGGGCGATATCCACACCACAACGCGATCGGCAGCAGGCGCCACCACAAGGTCCGCGTCCTCGTCAACGGGAAACCGGTAGCCCTCAGGCTGGCCCTCCATGGCACGAGCGGTCCCCCTGGCCAACCGCTCAAAACCCTCGATCCCATAGGAAAGCCCATGAGCGGTCGCAGCAACCTGGGCCTCGTCCTCAGCGTCCCCAGCAAACGCAAATCCAGGCACCCAGCAAAGCACGAAGGTCAAAGCACAGGCGACAAGCATGCGGAATCTATTAAGCACGAAAAGCTCCAAGCGAATACAAGGACGGAGTTAAACACAAAACGATGGAATTATCGCGCCAAGCCGCACTACGCGGAAAGCTCAAAGCCGTATTTGGCCCAAATCTTCTGGGCCTTCTTGTTGGACAGGCAAAAGTCGATAAACGCCTTGGCCTCGTCGGCATGTTCGGAGCCATCGGCGACAGCGCCCGGATACACGATGGGCTTATGCGAGTCCTCGGGACACACAAAGGCCTCCTCGATGCCGTCGTAGCGGAAGATGTCGGAGCTATAGACAAAGCCAGCCACGCAGTCGCCCGTAGAGACGTAAGACGCAGCAGTGCCGACCTTGTCGGCCAGGGCCACCTTGTCGGCGATCTCAGGCGCGTACTCGCCGTCATCACCCTCGGTGCCGGTGTAGAGGCCCACGGAAGCCAGCGCCTGGTTGGCGTACTTGCCGGCGGGGACGGTCTTGGCGTCGCCAATGGCGATCTTGCCGTCCAGGTTCGCGACGTCGGCGATGGCCTCGACCTTGGTGTCGGAGCCCTCGGCGCGAATGATCACAAGGTCGTTGACGAACATGTCCTCACGCGTGTCGGTGTCGACGAGCTCGGCGGTCTCAGCGTCATCCATGGTGCCCTTGGAGGCCGTGATGAGCACGTCGACAGCTGCACCGGCGCGCATCTGCTCGACAAGGTCGCCAGACGCCTTAAACTGCGTGTCGGCAAACGTGGTGCCGGTCTGGTCGGTGTAGAGCTCCTGAACCTCGGGCAGAGCCTTCTCGAGCGAGTTGGCGGCAAAGACCTGCAGCTCGACAGCTTTCTTGGAAGATGCCTTAGCAGAACCGGCATCGGATCCGGTCGGCTCTGACGTCTTGCTGCCCGAGCAGCCGGCAAGGCCAAGGCCAGCAGCGACGGCAGCAGAAAGCGAGACGAATCCGCGGCGAGAAACCATATCGAACATGTTCAACCCTTTCGAACGCTATACCCGGGCACCCCGCCGCAGGCTTTATTCTGTTACTAGATTATACTTCCGTGCGAATAATGTTTGTGATAATTATTTCTCGTCTAATAAGTTTCTTTTACCGATAACCCCGAGATGACCGCACTGCCGCTGCATAAAAAAGGCGGAGCAGCCCGTAAGGTCGCTCCGCCGCAGGTAGTGCGCTTATTTGGCGTGCCCGCCGCCCGCCGTCATTTGGGCCGCATGCTCCAGCTGATCGCTCACGGCCTCCCAGCTTTCGCGGGCCGCTTTCGTGGATCCCGGAAAGTTGATGACAAGCGTATGCCCACGCTGCATGCACACGGCGCGCGAGAGCATGGCGCGGCGTGTCTTGGTCATGGAGTATGCACGGATCGCCTCGGCAATACCCGGCACATCGCGGTCGCAGACGGCACGCGTCGCCTCGGGCGTCACGTCGCGCATCGAAAGTCCCGTGCCGCCACAGGTGAGCACGACATTGGCGTGGCACTCATCGGCAGCTTCCACAATGGCATCACCGATCTCGCTGGCGTCGTCGCGCACGACCACATGTGAGACGACCGTCCAGCCCTGCGCCTTGATAAGTTCCTCGAGTGCGGCTCCAGCCTCGTCCTGAGCAAGATCGCGCGTATCCGAGCACGTCACGATCGAAATCTTCAACTCCATAGTCTTCCTCCTACAACACCGTGCCCTCGGGCAGGTCGACACGCACGACACCCACGACGTCGCCCGCCTTGAGCTCGCACGGTCCTTCGTCAATACGCAGCAGGCAGTTGGACCGCTGCATCGTACCGAGCAGCGCCGAATTCTGCGTCTTGGCCTCGGTCACCAACAGCTCACCGGTCTCGGGGTCGCGCAAAACCGTGGCGCGATCGAAGAAGCGTCGGTCCTGGCGCTTTTTCACGCCGTGCGTGAGCGTCGCCTGCTGCACGGGACGCGCACCCTCGGAAAAACCGCGCATCTTGCGAATCGCCGGACGGGCAAGCATCTCAAAGCCCACATACGCCGCGGCCGGATTGCCTGAAAGCCCCAGGTAGGGCTTACCCCCGAGCAAGCCAAACGTGATGGCCTTGCCCGGACGCATCGAGATGCGATCGAACAGCACCTCGCCCTCGCGCCGGACGAGCGCCGTCACGTAGTCGTAATCGCCCGCCGAGGCGCCACCACTTGTAATGACAAAATCGCACTCTCGCGTGGCGCGATGCACCAGCTCGGCAATCGCCTGCTCATCGTCGGGCGCAATACCGTAGAACACCGGATCTGCCCCGGCATCGAGCGCCTCGGCCATCAGCGCCGAGGAGTTGGAATCGCGAATCTGACCGCGCGCCGGTACCTTACTCGGTGCGACCAGTTCCGTGCCCAGCGAGATAATGCCCACGCGCGGGGCGGCATGTACCTTCACGCTCGCGTATCCGGCGCTTGCCAGCAAGCCGGCGCCCGCCGGGGCCACGACCTCGCCGGCATGCATCACAACATCGCCGGCATGGGCCTCCTCGGCGGCAGAGCGAACGTTCTCCCCTACCTTGGCAGGCGCCGAGAAACGAACGTGCGAGCCCTCGTTGCCATCGCCGTCGAGCACGTCGACGATCTCGTACTTCACCACGGCACCGGCACCTTCGGGCACCGGCGCGCCCGTCATGATGCGGACGGTCTCGCCCGCGCCGATTGTGCCCTCAAAGACATGGCCCGCGGCCTCGTGTCCTACGACGGAGAGCGTCACCGGAGTGTCACCGGCGGCCGCAGCAAGATCGGCTGCGCGCACGGCATACCCGTCCATGGCGCTGTTGGCAAACGGCGAGATGTCGATATCGGCCACCGCGTCCTCGGCCAAGGGAAGACCGGCGGCCTGCCACACGGGAATCTCGACGAGATCGGTCGGAGCAACGTGCGACAGAACAATCGACTGCGCGTCCTCCAGCGGAATGAGTTTCTCTGCCATATGCACCTCTTAATGCCACGGCGCACAACAGGGGCGCCGAATCTTTATGCTTGTCTCAGTATAATCCCCCGACGCACGACCGCGACTCGGCCTATACCCGCAAATACACCTGTCGGTTGCAGGCCGCGAAACAGAATGGAAACCAACCCACCGGCTCGTCGCGTTTACCGCGTTTTATAATGCTTGCGTTGCAACCTAAAAGAGGAACGTATGGCTCATAACGACAAACCCGAAAGCGCAAACGAAGCGCAGGATCATTCCCAGCCGCTCGACGAAGGCGGTTTTTTCTCCCTGAACGACGTCATCACGGCAGGCAGGCATCAGCTCACCCGCTCTGAGCATCTCTTGGCTGCCGACACGCGCCGCAACGCCCGCAACCTACTCGCGAGCACCAAGTTGCTCGCACTCGTCGTCATCGTCTCGCTCGCCATGGGCGTTGCCGCTTGGGCGTTTTTGGCCTCGCTGAATATCGCGACCGACTATCGCGAGCACCATGCGTGGGTCTACGCCTTGCTTCCCGTTGTGGGCATGGCCACCGCATGGGTCTACAAGAACCACGGTCTCGCCGCAAAGCGTGGCAACAACCTGGTCATCGACTCCGCTCTGGGCACACGCCTCATCCATATGCGCATGGCCGTCCTCACGTTTGTGTGCTCCACGCTCACGCACCTAACGGGCGGATCGGCCGGTCGCGAGGGGGCCGCGGTGCAGATTGGCGGCACCATCGCCAGCAACATCTCGAGCCTCGCCCACCTCAAAAAGCATGACCACCACGACCTCATGCTCGCCGGCATCTCGTCGGCCTTTGGCGCCGTATTCGGTTCGCCCCTTGCCGGAGCTTTCTTTGGCATGGAGATGTGCTTTATCGGCAAGATTGACTACACCGCGGGCATTTACTGCCTGGTCGCCTCGTTTACCGGCTACTTTACATCAATCGCCCTGGGTACCGAGTACGAAGCGAATGTCATCGCCAGCGTTCCCGCCATGACGCCCAAAACGGTCGTCATCGTTGTTATCAGCGCCATCATCTTCGGTCTGACGGCACGCCTCTTTGCGTGGTCGGTTCGAACCGTCAAGAGCCTGTACGGTCGCTTTATCACCAATTACCTCGTTCGCGCACTTATAGGAGCACTCGTGGTTTTGGCCGCGTATGCCCTCCTCGACGCCTGGGACTACGCCGGCCTTTCCACATGGCTTTCCGGCGCCGGATTTGCCGGCAACACCACCCTGGCGGACGCAGCCATCAAGTTGGTCGTCACAGCGCTTACCCTGGGCGCGGGCTTCCAAGGCGGCGAGGTCACGCCCCTGTTTGGCATCGGCGCGGCACTCGGTGGCTGGATCGGTTGCCTCACCGGACTCGACCCCAGTTTTCTGGCGGCTCTCGGCATGCTCGGCGTGTTCTGCGCCGGCCTCAACGTGCCCATCACCACCTGCATGATGGCCATCGACCTGTTCCACGGCACGGCCGCCGGGTACTTTGTCATCGTGGCCTTTATCAGCTACCTAACCGGCGGACACCGCGGCGTGTACCCCGCCCAGCGCATCATCTCGCCCAAGCGCCGTTCGCTTATTGTGGATGAGGGCGGTACGGTAGCGGATGCTATCGAGCGCCACAACGACCTGATAGAGTAGATGTAATAATCGCCGTGCAGCCACAATCGGGGTCAATTCGACCTGAGCGCGACCGCACTGTCATGTCACACGCCGGGAGTCGCCCCATGCACGCAACTGATTTTGGCCGCACGCTCATTATCGCCAACCCAGCCGCCCAGTCGGGTGCGGCGCGCGAAGTTGCCGAGCGCCTGCAACGCTTTTTGGACATGACCGCACGCGCATCCCAGTTTGACCTGGTGCTGACCGAGCGCATGGGACACGCCAAGGAGCTGGCCGCACAGGCTCAGGGCTATCGCACCGTTATCGCCCTTGGCGGCGACGGCGTGATTCACGAGGTCGTCAACGGACTTATGACGCAAGAGCAGGACGCCCGCCCCGCTCTTGCCATCCTACCTGTGGGCTCCGGCAACGATTTTGCCCAGACGCTCGGTATCGACGATTTCTCCGGCAAGGATTTTGGCGCGCTGCTCACCTGCGAGCTGCAGCGTCAGGACATCGGGCGCATTCGCTCTTGGAGTCCTGCGAGCGGCAGCGGCGAGGCTACCGTTGAGTACTACGACCAGACGCTTTCGATCGGCATCGATGCCGCCATCGGCCTTGGCACCGCCGAGCTGCGCAAAAAGACGGGTCTCACCGGCGCGCCGCTCTACACCCTCTCGGGACTTGAGCAGTTTGGCCTACGCTATCGCAACTACCCCATGACAGCCAGCTTTGACGGCGCGCCCGCCGAGCGCGTGAGGGCGATCATCATGGCGATTCAGCTGGGCCCCACGTATGGCTCGGGCTATCGCATCTGCCCCGATGCCGACCCCTGCGACGGCATGCTCGACGTCTGCTACGCATGCGGCCCCGTCCCTCGCGCGATTGCCCTGCCTATGTTCCTCTCGGCCAAAGACGGCCACCACACCAAGCTGCCACCGGTTCGCATACGACGTTGTCGCCATGCCGAGCTGACCTTTGAGGAGCCCGACTACCCCATCCAGGCCGACGGCGAGCCCGTTGTCGCCTCGCGCATCGAGGTCGACATCCTCGCCGGCGCCCTCCATGTCTGGCGTCCCACCCGCTAGCCACCCCTATTTCACCGCAACTTATGAGGAGGCTATTCATCGCTGCCCGGCTTGCGACGGTTGGCCTTTTTCATGGCGTTGAAGTGCTTGTCATTGAGCCTGCGCTGGCGAGAGCACTGAGGCACCTTGGTCTTTACGCGTCGGCGCGGTGGGCGCCCGCGCCGCTCAAGCTCAGCGCGCAGCTTACGCAGGCAGCTACTACGGTTTTGGAACTGACTGCGGCTCTCGCGCGCCGTCACGACAATCCCCGTGGGCCCATGTTTCATACGCACCGCCGAGTCCGTCGTGTTGACGCCTTGTCCGCCCGGACCCGTCGCGCGAAACACCTGCACCTCGCAATCGCGCGCCAACTCCTCGGCCGACATCTCGGCATAGCGCGCATACTCGCGCCATCCCATCTTGTTCTCATCCATATCAACACCTCCCCTCATACAAAAAAATGTGACAAAGGGACGATCCCTTTGTCACATCGCATACCAATCGCTTGTGTTGCGCGCTTAGGCGAAGGTGATCTCGCCGGTCTCGCAGTCCATATCGGCGATACGGGCCAGGCTCTCAACGCGGAAGCCGCGCTCGCGGAGCTTATCGCCACCGCCCTGGAAGCCCTTCTCCACCGCAATGCCAATGCCGGCAACCTCGGCGCCCGCGGCCTCGCAGATCTTGATAAGACCCTCGAGCGCGCAACCGTTGGCCAGGAAGTCATCGATAATCAGGACCTTATCGCCCTCGGACAGGAAACGCTTACCCACGATAACCGGGTACTCCTTCTGCTTGGTAAAGGAATAGATGGTCGTGGCATACTGCTCGCCGTCGAGGTTGATGGACTGGGCTTTCTTGGCAAAGACCACCGGAACGCCGCCAAAATGCTGAGCCGCGATGCAGGCCATACCAATGCCCGAAGCCTCGATCGTCAGGATCTTGTTGATCTCGACACCCTCGAACAGACGGGCCCACTCGGCACCCATGTGGTCGAACAGCTCAACGTCGCACTGGTGGTTGAGGA
The DNA here is from genome assembly GCA_900550205.1 of uncultured Collinsella sp. Taxonomy (GTDB): domain Bacteria; phylum Actinomycetota; class Coriobacteriia; order Coriobacteriales; family Coriobacteriaceae; genus Collinsella. The sequence continues at coordinate 12,512 of URRJ01000018.1, forward strand.
AGGCATCAACCTTAAGGACGTTACCGGCCTTTACGATGCCGTCATGGCGAATACGATCCTCAAGCTCCTGCATGGCGCAACCCCTTCTCGCGGCAACGATACCGCGCGATTAATAAACGTTGTTCGATAGTCTACCACGGACCGACCCCCGCCCGCCCCACAAGCCACATCGCACCATAAAGCTGCAAGACCAGTAGATAGGCCCGATTCGTGGCAGACAGCCTCCCAACACGCTAATGGCGGACGCGTATCCTCACCAAACGCACCATGGCGAGCGCAAAACCCACTGCCGCCACAGTCATGAGCACGTAGAACACCGAGCGAAAGCCAAACAGGAACACATCCGGACGACCTGCAACAAAACTGGTCACGGCCTCGCCCATCGCCACGCTCATCTGCCCATACAGGATATGCGACGCCACCGTAATACCGAGTGCCATGCCGGCGTAGCGCGCCAAACTGCCCAAGCTGCCCGCAAAGCCGAGCGCTTCGCGCGGAGCCGAACCCATATACAGCGAGTTGTTGGGGCTCTGGAAAATCGACGTGCCGCACGACATAAACGCGACACAGCACACGATCATAGGGATAGAAGAATGCTCGTCGAGCGTACTTACCGCAAAGAGACCGCACACGTACACGCCCAGGCCGACTGCCGTGGGGCCCTCGCAGCCAACACGGTCCGAAACCGTACCCGAAAGCGGGCCGATAAAGGCATTCACCATTGGCAGCGCCAAAAAGAGTAGTCCAGAGATGTCGGAACCAAAACCGTGGGCGTCCTGAAAATAGAACGGCAGGATAAACTCGGATGCGCCAATGCCAACGAAGACGATGAGCATGCAGGCAAGGTTGATGGTGAAGGCCGAATTTGCAAAGCAGCGACGAGCGGCCTCGGCAAGGGGCATGGGGCGTTCGCCGACCTCCGGCCTAACATGCGGCAGCGTGTAGAGTCCCACGATAAACGAGATCACGCCAATGGGCAGGTTGATGAGGAAGATGCTCTCCCAGGGAAAGCTTGCCACCAGCATGCCGCCGAGCACGGGGCCACACATCATGCCGAGGGCCACGAAGGTCGCAAGAATACCCATGGCACGGCCTCGTTCGCGCGCCGGAAACGACTCGGTGATGATACCCATGTTGTTAGCCATGGCCGCCGCGCAACCGACGCCCTGAACAATGCGTGCCAGGATAAGAACCTCGAGCGAGGCCGAAAGGCCACAAAGCAGCGAGCCGACCGAAAAGACGATGACGCCCAGCTGGAACACATTCACCTTGCCGCGCACGTCGCCCAGACGGCCAAACGGCAACATAGCCACGCAAGTCGCAAGCAGATACACCGAGCTTACCAGTTGAATGCGATCGAGGCCCACGCCCAGCTCCTTTTGCATCACGGGCAGCGCCACGGTCACGACGGTCGAATCCAGACACACCATAAACGTCATGATGAGCACGGTAAACAGAATCGCCCATTTGTTCTTGCCATGGGTGTCGCCCTCTAGGGCAAGGTGCTCGCGGCGCAGCTGCTCTGCAGTTTTTTCCATATCCATCCTTTCGAGTGGCCCAACGCAAAAAACGGGGCCCCAATCGCCAGCAAACAACCGCGATTGGGGTCCCGCCTACGGAATCGGAACTATATGTCACCGGAACCCCAAGGGGCACCGTCGCTTCATACGGGAAGCTAGCCTAGCACTGCTCAAGCGCCTGCTCAAGGTCGGCAATCAGATCGGCCGTGTCCTCGAGGCCGCACGACAGACGCACCATATCGGCGGAGATGCCACAGGCGATGAGCTCCTCGTCGTTCATCTGGCGATGGGTAGCGTTTGCCGGATGCAAGCAGCAAGTACGCGCATCGGCCACGTGCGTAGCGATCTGGGCGAGCTTAAGGCTCTTCATAAAGGTCTCGGCCGCCGCGCGACCACCGTTAAAGCCAAAGCTCACGACGCCGCAGGTACCGTTAGGCATGTACTTCTGAGCCAGGTCATAGTACTTGTCGCCCTCCAGGCCCGGATAGCTCACGAAGCGCACCTTGGGATGGTCCTGCAGGAACTTGGCAACGGCCAGGCCGTTCTCGCAATGACGCGGCATGCGCACGTGCAGGCTCTCGAGCGAGCTGTTCAGGAAAAATGCCGCCTGCGGGTTCTGCATGGGGCCGAGGTCGCGCATAAGCTGCGCGGTAGCCTTGGTAATAAAGGCGCCCTCGCGACCGAACTTCTCGGCATAGGTCACGCCGTGATAGCTCTCATCGGGCGTGGTGAGACCAGGGAACTTGTCCGCATGGGCCATCCAGTCAAACTGGCCATGGTCGACGATGACGCCGCCCAGGTAAGCAGCATGTCCATCCATGTACTTGGTGGTGGAGTGCGTAACGATGTCGGCGCCCCACTCAAAGGGACGACACATCACGGGCGTCGGGAAGGTATTGTCGACCATCAGCGGCACGCCATGGTCATGCGCGGCCTTGGCAAAGCGCTCAATATCGAGCACGGCAAGGGCGGGGTTGGCGATCGTCTCGCCAAAGACGAGCTTGGTATTGGGCTGGAAGGCTGCCTCGAGCTCCTCGTCGGTGCAGTCGGGGGCAACGAACGTGCAGGTCAGACCCATGCGCTCCATGGTATGGGCGAGCAGGTTGTAGGTACCGCCGTAGATAGCAGAGCTCGCGACCACGTGATCGCCGGCACCGGCAACGTTAAAGATCGCAAGGAAGTTCGCAGCCATGCCCGAGCTCGTGAGCATCGCAGCGGTGCCGCCCTCCATCTCGCAGATCTTGGCGGCAACCAGATCGCACGTGGGGTTCTGCAGACGGCTGTAGAAATAGCCCGACTCCTCCAGGTCGAACAGCTTGCCCATATGCTCGGACGTGTCGTACTTCCACGTGGTTGACTGGTAGATAGGCACCTGACGCGGCTCTGCATCACCCGGGCGATAACCGCCCTGAACACACGTCGTACCGATGGTCTGCTCGCTCATATCTTGCTCCCTTGCTGGGTTACATTTTTATTCGATTCACGATACCGCTACCCTGCACCCCTCTCAACCCATCCCCAAAGTAGGTTATGGAACAAATTAGTCTGGGTATTTATCGCAGATCCTGGCATTTATTCGATAGATAAAAATGAGGTACGCATGAAGCTCTCGATGATTACATGCGCCGTCACGGGTACCATAGGCGGGTACACCGTAACAAAGGAGACAACGATGAAGCAAATCGATACGGCCCAGCTCGACATCACCGCCTGCCAGGCTCAGGCTGCCGAATACCACGCCCGTGGCTTTAACTGCGCCCAGGCCGTCGCCTGCACGCTCGCGCCTGCCATCGGGCTCGACCCCCAGACCGCCTTTACCCTCACCGAGGGCTTTGGCGCCGGTATGGGCGGCATGACCGAAACCTGCGGCGCCATCTCGGGCGCCGTGGCCATCATGGGCTTTGTAATGAGTGACGGCATGGAAAACCCCAAGACCAAGGGCCAGACCTACAAGCTGTCGCGCGAAATCGCCAAGCGTTTTGGCGAGAAGAACACGACGACCGTCTGCGGCACGCTCAAGGGCATCGGATCGGACAAGGGTCCGCTCCGCAGCTGCCCCGGCTGCATCGACGATGCCGTCGAGATTGCCTGCGATGTGCTAAAGCAGCTCGCCGAGTAAACGGCAGCAACATAAATCGACGGCCGGCGCGCTTGGGATTCATCCAAAAGCATGCCGGCCGTCGTCGTTAGAACTCCGCAAACTCGGGAGCGCCGACCTCGATCTCCTCGCGCCCTGCCATAAGCTCGCGCATCTTAGCGCAAAACGGTTCCTGCTCCCCCGCCTTAAACACCAAATGAATCGTCACGGCATCCGCGTAATCGGTATCCGAAACCTTGGCACCCGAATCCTGCGCCAAACGAAGCACCTGCTCATACTGCGGATAGGCCACACGCACGTCAACAGGCACGACACTCGTCATCTCAACGATCTGCCCGGCCTCCTGAGCAGCTGCCACCGCCGCCTGCGTCGCCGTGGTATAGGCGCGCACCAATCCACCAGGTCCCAACAGCGTGCCGCCAAAATAGCGCGTCACCACGCAGCAAACATTTTTGAGCCCCGCACCGCGCAGCACCTCGAGCGTCGGCATCCCGCTCGTGCGGCTCGGCTCACCGTCATCGCTCTGACGCTCACGTCCATCGACCAAAATCCACGCGGGAACATTGTGTCGAGCGTCGTAATGACGTTTGCGAACGGTCTCGATAAAGGCATTCGCCTCATCCTCGGACTCAATATGGACCAGCTGGGCAATAAACCGGCTCTTGCGGTCCACAAACTCGCCTGAAGCCTCAATATTCGATTGCAGAGTAAAATAGCTGTCCAACAAAGCCCCTCAACAACAAGCAAAGCAACAAACAGCCTCAATAATACGGCAAAGCCCGTACCGATAACCCCGGTAAATAGAACGGCGACGCCGATGACCAGGCAAAAACAGCGAGACACCAAGAATGGTGACGCCGATGATTCCGTCAACGGAAGCGAGAACCCGTCAGCGCGAGCAAGGTGCCTTGAAAGACGAGGGCATTGACCTTATGGTCATGCCCGAAGGCTTGAAAGGCAGATTGCCGCGCTGACGGGTTCGCAGCGTCAACAAAGTGCCGAGTGGGCCTATAAGCCGGGTTCTGTCGTGAACGGTCATTTATCTTGTCTGCACGTTACCATGCAGCTCCACGCACGCTACCCGAACGCGGACCGGGCCGGCCCATAGCGTTCCTATTCGCGCTTGCTCCGGATGGGGCTTGCCAAGCCGCCGTGTTACCACGACGCTGGTGGTCTCTTACACCACCGTTTCAGCTTTTCCCTTTACGCCTTGCGGCGCAGGTGGGAGTCTTCTTTTCTGCGGCGCTTTCCGTCGGATCACTCCGCCCGGCCGTTAGCCGGCATCCCGCCCTCTGGAGCCCGGACTTTCCTCACGCGTACTGCAAGCAGCACATCGCGCGACCGTCTGGCCCACTCAGCAGTGCAAGAGTGTAACACACCGTTGCCGCAGGCAATGGCACGACGCAAACGCTCGACACGATAAACCAAGAACTGCCATGCGCTACAATGGTCCTGTCGATGGGCAACGTCGTCAGTCGAGACGCGACCGCGCTCCGCACCCCTCCGTCTACTCGGTGTGTTCCCGCCTCCTCCCCGAGGCGGGATGTCGGCATTTTTCATGCACTGACAACCCAATAGCCTGTGGACAGCCCGGGCAGCATCGCGCACCTCAACAGCAAATGCAAAAAGGGACCCGTCCATTGCGGACGGATCCCTTAAAACAAGTGATCGTCAAACCGATTTACTCGGCGTCGGCCTCCTCGTCCTTCTTCTCGGAAGGCAGCGGGGTAACCTCGATCTCGACGCCCAGAGTCTCAGCAGCAGACTTCATGGACAGGGAGATACGACGACGGTCGAGGTCGATCTCCATGACCTTGACCTGAACCTTGTCGCCCACGTGGGTGACCTGAGAAGGCTGGTCGACGTGCTTGTTGGCCATCTCGGAGATGTGCACCAGGCCCTCGATGCCCTCGCCCAGGTCGACGAAAGCGCCGAACGGGACAAGCTTGGTCACAGTGCCCTCGACGATAGCGCCGACGGGGTACTTCTTGACCAGTGCGCGCCACGGATCCTCGGTGGTCTGCTTGAGACCCAGGGAGATGCGCTCGCGGTTGAGATCGACGTCGAGAACCTCGACCTCGACCTCCTGGCCGACCTTGACAACCTCGGAAGGATGGTTGACGTGGTTCCAGGAGAGCTCGGAGATGTGGATGAGGCCGTCGATACCGCCGAGGTCGACGAAGGCGCCGAAGTCGACGATGGAGGAAACGGTGCCCTGGAGACGCATGCCAGACTTGAGCTTGGACAGGATCTCGGAGCGCTCGGCCTTACGGGACTCCTCGAGCACGACGCGACGGGAGAGAACGACGTTGTTGCGGTTGCGGTCCATCTCGATGACGCGGGCCTCGATGCGGGTGCCCATGTAGGAGGTGAGGTCCTTGACACGACGGAGATCGACGAGGGAAGCGGGCAGGAAGCCGCGCAGGCCGATGTCGAGGATCAGGCCGCCCTTGACAACCTCGATAACCTCGCCCTCGACGTTCTCGCCGGAGTTGAACTTCTCCTCGATGCGGTTCCAAGCACGCTCGTACTCGGCACGCTTCTTGGACAGGACAAGACGACCGTCCTTGTCCTCCTTCTGGAGAACCAGAGCCTCGATGGGATCACCGAGTGCAACGATGTCTGCAGGGTTAGCGTCCTTGCGGATGGACAGCTCGCGGACCGGGATAACGCCCTCGGACTTGAATCCGATGTCAACGAGCACCTCGTCATGCTCGATCTTAACGACAGTGCCGTTAACGAGATCGCCCTCATCAAAGTCGGTAATCGTACCGTCGATGAGGTTGTTCATCTCCTCCTCATTGACATCGTCAAGAGAGAAAATGGACGAGTTCTGAATCTCACTCAAAGGTGGACCCCTTTCGAACTACGGGGCCCCGATTGCTAGGACCTACAGAAGGGTGCGACAAGCACACAACGTTTAGGAACACTCGGGAGCCGACAGATACTAATGTGACGCTTATGCAATCACGTTCGTATAGGTTACGGGGAAATGAGTTCGATTTCAAGCGCGAACTGCGATTTTTTACTCGTGTGGAGACTTTTTCGTAATCTTATGAACACACGTCTCCACAACTTGACGATAACCAGCCAGGCATTCGGCTTTGGGGTAAAGTATCCGGAGCCAACGACTCTAGATTAAATTTACGAGAAAGGTGCCCGCGTGCTCAAAGCAGTCGTTTTCGATATGGACGAGACGCTTCTTAGCATCAACCTCAATGCGTTCATCCTTCGCTATTTTAAGGATGTCTCATCGATGCTCGCGGATATCGGGCGCCGCAGCCGCGGTGGCACGATGGCACGCCTCGGCACCATCTTGGTCGATCTCAACGCCAATCGCCGCAGAGGCACGGACAATCGCACCAATCTTGAGTTTTACCGCACCGAGGTCGAGCGCCGATGCGGTATCTGCCTCTCCGATCCCATCATCTACGAGGCGTTTACCTACTACGAGCGCGAAGTTCTTCCGTACAAGAACGACGATGTCATCAACGCCCACGCCATGCCGGGCGCACACGCCGCGCTCCAGGCCGTACAGGACGCAGGGCTGCGTTGCGCGCTCTTTACCAACCCCAGCTTTCCCCAGGGGGCCATCGAGTGCCGCATGGGTTGGGGCGACCTGGCTGACGCTCCCTTTGAGCTCGTCACGCACATGGGAAACGCCACCCGCTGCAAGCCTGATGCCACCTACTATCTAGAGCAGCTTCAGGTGATGGGGCTCGAGCCGCACGAGGTCCTTATGGTGGGCAACGATCCCAAACGCGACTTCCCCAGCCCCG
>URRJ01000019.1 GCA_900550205.1 uncultured Collinsella sp.
CGCCGTCCTGATCGGCCTCATGCGCCGCGCCCTAGATGAGGCCCGCGTATGCGAGCAGGCTGTCACGGTTGACGTTCCAGCGGGTGCCCGTGTTCGAGGCTTTGAGCTGTCCGCTTTGGCAGGCGCGGGCGATAGTCACGCGCGAGCGACGGGCGATAGCCGCCGCCTCGGGTGCCGTGAGCGGGTTGGGAATATCGGAATAGCGGCCCTCGTTCGCGGCTTTCCTGAGTTCGTCCAAATGTTCCTGAGTGCACATGGGTATGTCCCTCCAGTGGTTCGGTTGCTTTCTCTCTGAGCGCTCTGTAACGGTTATAGCCATGTTGCAACGAAACATAAAATAAGCGTCCTACCTGCGATTATTTAGTAGGACGCTTGTTTCTCGTCGTGTCGTTAAATATTCGGTTCATTTGTGCTGGTGGTATGTCTCTGCAATTTAGCAATGCCTGTAGAAACGCCGCACGAACTGAAAAGATTTTCAGCCTTTGACGGCCTCGACAGCGGCGACGGCCCTCGCTAGGTTATCTGCCGTCTCCGTATCCCCGTTGCATAGCAGCAGCCCGCGCATGACCTCCAGCAGTATATCGACCTGCGATTCTGTCAATTGCGTTAATGTCTCAGACACAAACCCACGTTTTGCCCTCGGCACGTCTATGGACACGATAGGGGCCATTCTTGGGGCAACATAGGCCGCAATATCCGCGTCATGGTCGGCGGCTCCCCGCCGCCCAAGAATCTTTGATACCGCGTCAAGCACACGCTCGGCTTTGACCGGTTCGAGGTCGCCGCACCTCGTCCAGTTCGTCACCGTCGCTTTGGATACTTGCAACTCGGCGGCTAGCTCTTTCCGGGGAATGTCGAATCTTTCGAGCAGTCCCGCAACGCCGCGCCCGCCGTCAATGAAAGTCGAGAACGGGGGCACGCCGTAGCGCCCCGCCGCCTCAGTGAGTTTTTCGACGGCCTCGATATTCAACGAAAGCGCTATCGGTTTACCGTGTTTGTCCTGATATTCGATATAGTCCGCGCCCATCACGCCTCACCGCCCGACAAAACGGCCTGCATTGTCTGGGCCGCGCGTTGCTTGCCCTCGGCGGTCGCGTCGGCGTAGATGTTGAGCGTCATGGCCGCGTTGGAGTGCCCCATAGACGCCGAGATGGCCTTAATGTCCACGTGGGCGGCCACGGCCATGGTCGCAAACGTGTGCCGCAGGTCGTGGAACGTCGGGCGGGTTCCCCTCGTCCCTTTCAGCTCCAGCGCCTCGGCAAGATTGCGCCACCTCTGCCAAATCGTGTTTGGGCGCATGAAACCGCCGCGAATGTCCCCGAGCACGTAGAGCGCCCCGGTGAACGGCACGCCCGCAGCGAGGCAGGCGGCCTCCATCTCATCGCGCCGGGCCACGAGATCGGCGGCAAGCTCTGAGCCGAAATACACCGCGCGGGCGCTGCCGTCGTTCTTGGGGTCTTTGGCGTAGAACCTCGTCCCGTCGCGGCCTATGCTGTCTTCCACCTTGAGCACGCCGCTATCGGTATCGACGTTCGACCACCGGAGGCCGCATATCTCGCCCTCCCTCATGCCCGTGTATAGGGCGATTTTGACCCCGAGCATGGCGGGCGTCATGCCCGCCACCCTGAGCACCTCGCGCACGGTTCGCACGCCCTCGGCGGTAAGCGAGTTGGGGCGCGGGCGTCCGGCCTTGGGCGGCTTTACGCCTCGGGTCGGGTCTTTGCCCAACAAATCGGTATCGACGGCCTGATTGCACGCAGACCGTAGCAGCGTGAGGGCCTTTTTCATCGTGCCGGGGGCGTACGTCTCGCCCATCTTGGCGACCCACGCCCTCACCATGTCCGGGTTGAGGTCGGAAAGCGCCACCTCCCCGAGCAGCGGGGAAATGATGTTGTCGAGCAGACGCCCATACTCGTTGAACGTTGACGGGTCGATGCTCGGGCGCTTGCCGTCGATATAGCGGCGAACGTAGGCGGCCACGGTAAGCACCGTCTCCGGCTCGAACCCCAGAACGGCCAACGCCGAACCCTCGCGCTCCTTGCGCTCCTCCTCGGCGTTCAAGGCGGCTAGCCACGCCTCAGCCTCTTTCTGGGCGGCCCTCTTGCCCGTCGCGTCGAGCGTCTTTGAGCGCTTGCGCCACTTGCCGCCCTCGTCCTTGTACGAGGCCTCGGCAATGAGGCCGCGCCCCTTGCGCTCCCTGACCCTGACCGTCGTATATCTCATGGCAGATGCTCCGTTCACCCCGTGCGCCGCAAAATACGCCGCAATACCGCCGCAAAATCGTATGTTCCTCTTTGCGGCACGTTGCACATTATGGCACATAACGAACGTTTTACCTGCAACGATAGCGGCTCTTTTTATCTCTTTGAATTATTTAGTTGGAGATTCCCAAGCTGACACTCGCGGGTTCGAGTCCCGTTGCCCGCTCCAGTAAAAAGCACAAGCACGGCACCATTACGGTGCCGTGCTTTTTTCAATAAAGTGCCGGGACTCGAACCCGCCAGGGTGCGAGCGTTAAGCAAATGAGCAAGTGTGAATTCTCACACTATGCCGTTAACCAACTCACTACGGTACGTTTGCATTCTGTTTGCGTTGAGGCTATGGGCTTAACGGCGGTTAAAAGGTCGCCTCACTAGGTGTTGGAGACAACCTTCTCGATGGCGATATCGATCTGCTCCTGCGCCAGCTTGGTAGCCTCGTTCTCAAGCCGGTCAGCCTTGGCCGAGGTGCTCACGCTCCTGTCCATAAGGTCGGCGATGGCGGATTCAGCGTCCGCGCCGAGGCGAGGGACGCGAATTTTTTTGATATCGATAGGGCTAAGTTGAGGCACCGAGGTTCCGTATGCGCAACGAACGACCGACGGCCTGCCAACGGTGGGACTGTTCAGAAAAGCGAGCAGGTAGCCAGTTCGAATCTTTGTAACGTCGGGATAGATTCTCAGCAGATGGTTGCTGCCAAACATTCCCTCATGATTCTCCGTGAGCAAAAGAGCTCGTCCTAGGATGCCGTACTTTTGACCAGAACATGCCATGACGAGAGTTCCCGGCTTTAGGATGTAACGCTCCCAGTTTTTAATGAGCTTGGCGTAAACAAATTTTGTCGGTTGAGTGTTAACGTCAAAGACCTCGGACACACCCACAAAGGGAACGTTGGAATCGCCATAAAACCGCTTGAAGCGAGGAAGCTCTTCGACGTCCTCTACAAGTTCAGCAAGTGGCGCATACTCCATTACGTCAACCAATGAGTCTACGGCGCTTATGGAGCCGGCATAACTGTCAGCATCAAGGCGCGATCTGTTGTCAATAACTTTGGATAAACTCACCACGCATGTTCCTGCAGGACTTTCTGCCTCACAAGCAATACCGACCTCCTTCTCCAGCAGCTTAAACGCCTCGTCCCGCAGCCTCCATGCTTCGCCGCGCAGGCGTACTGCCTCGGTGGCTTTGTCGCCGATGGCTTTGCGCGTGGCCGCATCGGGCATGATGACCGGAAACTCGTTGGCGTGGGCCACCTCGATATGCTTGATCATGTGGCCGTACTGGGCCGCCCGCGCGATCTGCTTGAAGAAGTCCGTCTTCATGTACGCGTAGAGCCAGCCGTACTCGGCCTGGTCCTTCGGCTCGATACGCAGCAGGTCGTGCGTGATGACCTTGTTCACGTGATGTGGGTACACGGCGGTAACGTTGCCTACCACGCCCGAGCACGAAAGTAGCAACCAATCCTGCTTGACGTATCTAGAATCAGCCTGGGGCACGAAGGGCGCTGCGAGCCACTTTCTCACACGGGGGAAGTCCTCGAACACCTGGCCGGCGGTAAAGAAGGGCAACCCCTTGCCTTCCGGCACGGTGTACCCCGTCAGTCTGTTCGGCTGCCAGATGTCGGCAAGGTCGCCAAGCCTCTTATGGTTGTCGCACTGGTTGGCGAGGCTCACGAAGCCATACCCGTCGCGCAGGTAGGTCGAGGCTTCGAGCCGCACGTCGCCGCCCAGCACGGTGGAAAGCCGGATGCTCTTCACCAAAGGTGCGTTCGTCATTGGTCGCGCCTCCATTCAAGGAAGGCATCGGCTATTGCCATCGTCTCGTCATCCACCACACGCTCCGTCGAAGTGTGACCGCTCTCCTCCTCGGATCCCACCTTGCCTGTCACCGCGGTGGTCTGCTCCCGCACGATTGGGTAGCCGTCGTCGTCGCGCACGTAGGTGGTCTGTCCGCGTTTGTCGTGCCCCACGTGGTCGCAGATGGCCATGAACATCTTGTAATCCTGGAAGGTGCCGTCCTTGCAGTACGCCTCTTCCTCGCTGTCCCAGCGCCGCAGCACAAGGACAGATGTCTGCACGCCCACGTTGGGCTGGAAGGCGTCCGGGTGCATGTCCACCGAGCCCAGGATCTGTGCATGGCGCAAAATCCACTGGCGCACGTAGCCCAGACTCGGATTGCCCAGGATGCCATTGGGAATGACGAGCGCTGCTACGCCCACGCCGGGCTCAAGCAGGCGGACGCATCGCTCGATGAAGAGGATCTCGGGCGGCTGGGATGAGAAGAGCTTAGGTTCCATCCTCCACTCGGCATCCTCCTCGAACCACGACCAGGTGTGTCCAAGGTCGAAGGATTCCAGAATCGCTGGGTCTTCGATGGGAATCTTGGAGCCAAAAGGCGGGTTGGTCATAATCGCCGTAACGCCGTGCCCCGGCTGCAGTGCCTTATTTGCCGCGACGTCGGCGGCGTCCAGGCGCAGCGCCTTCTGCAGCTTGGGCTCAAAGCCCGAGAACGGCTCGAGCGAGTTTGCGTGGAACAGCTGCCCTGTGCCGTCGTTGTTCATGACCATGTTCATCTTGGAAGCGCGTACCAAGATGGGATCAAAATCGATGCCCACTATGTGTTTGGACAGGAACTCGCGTTTGCGCGCGATCAGCGCCTCTTGCTTGGCGGTCTTGCTGCGTCCGCTCGCGTCGACGGAGTTGCCGATTTTCTCGAGCACGTAATTCATGGCCGTGACCAAAAAGCCGCAGGTGCCCATGGCGGGGTCGAGGATGACGTCGTTTTCGGATGGGTCGACCATCCGCACCATCATGTGACACATGTTGCGTGGTGTGAAGAATTGACCTTTGTCGCCGCGCAGGTTGGAACCCACGATTGTCTCGTACGCGTGGCCCTTAACGTCCACGTCACTCTCGAGTAGGGAATACATTTGCAGCTGCGCCACGATGTAGGCAAGCACGTCGTCGGTTAGCGCGATGTGCTCATCGGCCTTGAAGATTGTCTCGTACGACCGCTTGACGCTTCCAAAAAGTGCCTCGATGCGCTTGCGGCACTTCTTCTTACCCGCGGCGCCCTGGCGTTCGGTCGGCGTGATGTAGAACGTCGGCGTCTCGGAGTCGCGCTCGTCCTGAATTTTGCAGAATATGATTTTGAGCAGTTCAAGGAATGCCTCGGCCTTTTGGATGCCTTGGTTTCCGGCGATGTAGTTGTGGCAGCGGCGGAACGAGTACAGCAGTGAGTCGCTGGCGGCGGGGCGCAGTTGGTCGAAGCGCGGCGCGTCGTCGGGTACCTCGCCGCCGGCATGCGGCAGGTCGGGCACAGCTTCGGGGCCGCGCTTGCCAGCATCGTCCACCACGTAACGGAAGGTGAGCAGCTCGTCGCCGTTGGTCCACATGCCGTAGGTAGAATTCATGCAGGCAGACGCATAGGAATGCATCTGGTCCACGCCGTCTTTTTTGCCCTTTGCCTTGGTCTTGGGGTCTTTACACTCGACGATGATGTAGATGTTCTCTTGGGTGTGCGCTTTTCCCGGCTCCCAGATGGCGACGTCGACCGCTTTTCGGTTGCTGCCGAACTTGATCGACTCCTCGACCCCGATTTGTTCCTTCTTGTAACCGTACTCACGCACGAGGGACTTTAGGATTTCCTGGCGCACTCGCTCCTCGGGGGTGTCCCTGCGCTGCGTCACACCGTCGATGAAGTCCAGTATGGTCTCCGGCTGGATGATCGAAGCCTTGCTCACTTGCGACATTACGATTCCGTCCTTCCAACCTTGGTGCTGCTGCCAACGTGCACGGGGCCGTCCGATGCGCCGCCCATCTCGCGGCTAATCAAATCTTTAAGAAACCCCTGTTTGTTCTCCTGTGCAGAGAGGAATGACCAGATCTCCTCTTCGGCGGGATAGAACCGCAGACAGAACTGCTGGGTCTTGTCGTGCTTGTACTTACGATCGGCCCGCTTTTGAGCTTCTGACGGCATGACACCTCCCAAGGGCATAGCTTAGTCATAATAGGAATTAGTATAGGTCTATACCTAGATATAGACAAGCGAAATATCGCGAATCAGCAGGTAAAGGATGATTTTTAATTAAAGAAAAAGAAGCCAACAACCGTAAAAACGGCCTCTAAGACGTTGGGCGTTTTTACGGTTGAGGAAGGTGGAACTTGAGAAATGGTCCGCCATGAGCGCTCCCTGCCGCTCATGCATGGAGTGGCAGGGAGCTATTGCTGTTGTATGAGACTGCCGTCTCTCAAGGTTGCAATGCCCGATTGGGTGTCGACTTCAGTTGGATCAACCATATGCGCTGTTGCCTGACGCTGTGCGATGCTAGGCGACGAAGGATGTGTCCTATCACGACTGGCAGTCAGACACATTCTGGGCTAGTTGCGCACTTGGCTTGGAATGTACTTGTTTGGCAGAATCGAAATCGCGAGCCATATCACTCGACTATGTGCCACTCAGCAGCCGAAGTGCTTCCAGCGTTGGTGATGCGACCAGCTTTCCGTAGGCTTTGGAGCAGATAGCTTACATGGTCGCCTTTTTGCTTTGCCGTAAGGTCTGCCGGCAAGGCATGATCCAGCCCTGCGATAATCTCCGCTCTTGAACATGGGCGCACGCGCAGGAGTTCCAAAATCAGTTCCTTGAAGACACTGTTGTCTACGCCTTTGTTTCGCACATACTCGCTGTGGGCACCGGTGGCCGCTGCCACCTCGGCTGAGACCGTCAGCTTGGGGTAACGACCTCTAACAAGGCCCTGTTCGTGAAGCAGGCGTGACTGTTCCTTTGTGACGGGTAGTCCCTTTTGAACGAGGTCTAACAGCAACACTGTCGCCAAATCAAGATTTCGATTGCTTGCGAGAAGTCGAGAATAGTCCTCGTTGAGTACCGTACCATACAGTGTCACGGCAACGCGTCCAACCTCAGATAGATCGTAGGTGGGCATTGGTAGCAGGCGGTTACGCTGAATATCGAAGACGTTGCGAATGCCTATGGCGTTGCGGTCCATCATGCCCGTCTTGTTCATGGCACTTGAAAGCAGAGGGTTACGATAGTACGGCGGCTTGTAACCGCTCGCGAGCGCATTCTCTATCGTCCCGGGGATAAAAGCGCCCTCGTTCTTGAATACAAGCCTGTCCTCATATTCAAGAACGTTAATTTTTCCCGACATTCTAAAATCTTGGTGAGCTATGGCGTTGTGAAGAAGCTCTCGGATGACTTCGGGGCTGTAGCGATGCGCTTCGGTGGGGAACAGTGTCTCTTCACGGTCGAAGAACCGGTATTTTTCGTTTCTTATCTTTCCCAGAACACGATCGACCTGCAGAATGAACGGCGGTTCAAAATGTTCATAGGCCATAGTGGAGCCGTCACTTGCGTAGAGTGTCCAAGTAATGCGTGGCTCGATGCCACCCAGAAAGACACTCGACTCCGGTTTGCCCAGAAGAACGAGCGCCGCATTGCTCACGTGGCCGTGGATTACAAGCGCCATTTTGCTGAGGATGGATTCTTCATCGAGGCTACGAACGGCGGGCTGGCTTTCTCCGAACTTTTCGACGAATTTGGAGCATGCAAAGCTAACTGCCTCTGGATCAAGGTCATCGAGGTTTGCCTCGTAGGCAATCTGACGCGACCAGTCGGGTCGACTCTGCCCGTAGATGGCGTCGAGTTTGAACTTGGGCATCTCTACGAGGGATTCATTCTCACGTGACCAGGGGATTCCGTGCCAAGTCGTTGGCGTTGCGAAGCTGCCAGCCGGTATCTGGAAAGCAATGACTCTCTTGCCATCAACCTCAAACTCGTAAATCTCTTCGAAAGTCATGCCGTTATTTGTGTATTGGGCGATCTCGTGTTTTAGACGTCGCAGGCCGACGCTTGGCGTTTGGGATTCTTTGCGGTAGGCAGTTCCCTTTATCTGACGGTTGTCTGAAATGCCGAAGAAAAGCCATCCGCACTCTGCCTTGCGCAAATTGGCCTCATTGCTGAGGGCGGAGAAATACTTGCCAATGTCCTCGAAATCATAGTTCTGCTTTGCTGCCTTGTATTCGACGACCTCGGTCTCGACGTCGGCAATGATACGCAGGAGCAGGGCGGGCATTTCATTCGTTTTTCGTATCATGGCACTCCATATAATGTAATTTAATCCGCAACTAATGTAATTATATCTCTCGTTACATTAGTCAGCCGCATATAAGACTGTAGACCAGCTGTGAGCTCATGTATTTCAATACATACAATGTTTGCGCTTTCCATTGACCTTGCAGGGCAGCTGCCAGGGGAAACGGCAAACAGTACGTCTCCTTCTAATGTAATTTTGCATGTAGCTTCGCAGATAGCGAATGAAATTACATTAGTTCACGGAACTATGGCCGCTTGCTGCGGTGACACCGCAGCCCATTTTCTGCCCGCTCCAATTCCAAAATGTTTGGTTAATGCCTGCTGCCCATACTCGCGCCCGCGCACGGTACAATAGTCGAGTTACGACCAACGTGCCAATAACCAAAAAGGAGCCGCTATGATCGATCGCTATACCCGCCCGGAGATGGGACATATCTTCTCCCTCGAGAACAAGTACGCCATTTGGCAGGAGATCGAGGTCTTGGCCTGCGAGGCCCAGGCGGAGCTCGGCAAGATCGGTATTTCCAAAGACGAGGCCCAATGGATCCGCGACCATGCCAACTTTGAGAAGGCAAAGGTCGACGAGATCGAGGAAGTCACGCGCCACGACGTCATCGCCTTCCTGACCAATATGAAGGAGTACATCGACGCCGACGTTCCCGAGGGCGAGCCGAAGCCCAGCCGCTGGGTGCACTACGGCATGACCAGCTCCGACCTGGGCGATACGGCCTTGTGCTATCAGCTCACCCAGGCCTGCGATTTGATCATCGAGGACGTCAAGAGGCTCGGCGAGATCTGCAAGCGCCGCGCTTTCGAGGAGCGCAACACGCTGTGCGCCGGCCGCACTCATGGCATCCACGCCGAGCCGATGACCTTCGGCATGAAGTTTGGCTCTTGGGCCTGGGAACTCAAGCGCGATCTCGATCGTCTTGAGGATGCTCGCAAGAACGTTGCCTTCGGTGC
Source organism: uncultured Collinsella sp. (assembly GCA_900550205.1). Lineage (GTDB taxonomy): Bacteria > Actinomycetota > Coriobacteriia > Coriobacteriales > Coriobacteriaceae > Collinsella. Next base: position 9,333 of record URRJ01000019.1, read on the forward strand.
CATCTCGGGTGCTGTCGGCACCTACAGCTCCATTGAGCCGTTCGTCGAGGAGTATGTCTGCGAGCATCTGGGCCTGGTTCACGACCCGCTATCTACGCAGGTTATCAGCCGCGATCACCATGCCTACCTCGCCGGCGTGCTCGCCACCACGGCAGCCACCTGCGAGCGCATCGCAACCGAGGTTCGCAACCTGCAGAAGACTGACACGCTCGAGGCCGAGGAACCCTTCCGCAAGGGCCAAAAGGGCAGCTCCGCTATGCCGCACAAGCGCAACCCCATCACCATGGAGAAGGTTTGCGGTCTGTCGCGTGTCGTGAAGGCCAACGCGCAGGTTGCCTTCGACAACGTCGCCCTGTGGCACGAGCGTGACATTTCGCACTCCTCCGCTGAGCGTGTTGCCCAGGCTGATAGCTTCATTGCGCTCGACCACATGTTCCAGTGCCTCATCCGCGTTATCGACGGCCTGCAACTATATCCGGCTCGCATGATGGCCAACCTCAACAAGACCCGCGGCCTCATCTTCTCCTCCAAGGTGCTGCTCGCACTCGTCGACACGGGTATCACCCGCGAGGACGCCTATGCCATCGTGCAGGAAAACGCCATGGCCACGTGGCATGAGGTGCAGGATTGCGTTTCCGGTCCCACCTTTAAGGAGCGCCTTGAGGCCGATCCGCGTTGTACCGTCAGCCAGGAGAAGCTCGACGAGATCTTTGATCCGTGGGACTTCCTCACCCGCATCGATACGGTCTTCGATCGTCTGGAGCAGCTGAGCTTCGAGTAGGTTCGGGCATAACGTTAGCTTTTTAGGGCGCTTTGCTGGTAATGTGTGTTGCCGGCAAAGCGCCTCGTTGCATTTAGGGAAAGACGGGGATAATAGTCGTCTCGAATAACATTCTGAGAGGGGATCGCATGATTTCGTTTGATTACAAGCCGCAGGGCGTGTGCGCTCGCAATATCCACCTTAATCTTTCCGATGACGGCAGCAAAGTGCTGGGTGTCGAGTTTACCGGTGGCTGCGACGGCAATCTCAAGGCCATTTCCAAGCTGGTTGAGGGCGCTCCCGCCGACCGTGTGGTCGAAGTGCTCGCCGGCAACACTTGCGGCATGAAGAAGACCTCCTGTGCTGATCAGCTCACGCGCGCCATCGAAGCCGCTCGTGCCGAGATTGCCTAATGGGTATCGTCGACCGATTTAAAAATGGAATAACGCGTCGGGGCTTTGTGCTGGGCGGTGCCGCGGCGGGGCCACGCTGCTAGCGGGGTGCTCGTCAAAGACGGGCACCAGCGACGATGCCGCCGGTGAGCCGCAAGTCATCAAGGACGATTCCAAGATTGTCTCGATTACAGATGAGTATGAGGCTGTCGACATAGATCTTGAGCCGACCGCCTCGTGGACGCTGCCGCTTGGCACGCTGCTGTACTACTGCGACGGTGACGTATCTGCCGCAATGATGGCGCCCGCCTCGGCCCAACATGCCAATACGCTCGGTGTGCTCAGTTTGAGTGATGGCTCACTGACGACGCTGGTCGAAGACCCCGTCGAGGGAACAGGCTATGCGTTTTATGATGTTCGCGCGACCGATAACGTGTTTGCGTGGATTGAGATGAACTACGCGAACTCTGCGTGGAAACTCTACGCTCAGGGGCTGTCGGGTGCATCGCGTACGGGTGATGCTGTCGAGCTCGATCGCGGCGGCAAGGATTACGACCCGCCGCTCTTTACCGCGTATGAATCATCGGTTATCTGGTACAAAATGCCAGCGTCTGGAGGTTCTAAGACCGGCAGCGATTCGTATTGCTACCGCCAGTCGCTCGACGAGTCCAAGCCCGAGACTATTTGGAAGTCGACGGGTCGTTTTGCATCGGCACCGCGCGTGAGCGACGGCATCCTGACCATCACGCCGCGCGTGCGCAACGACGAGGGCGTCTACTACGGCATGACCGCGATTGATTTGGACGACGGCAACAATACCAAGAGAGCCCAGCTTGTGCTGCCTTCCTCAGTGTCTCCTTTCGAGGCCGTCTATATGGGCGACAGGTTTGTCTTTTCCATCGAGGCGACGTATAGCGGCGTCGGTAGCCTAGGCAACATGGGCACTTATATCGGTAACGAGGGCGGCCCGTATCTCTTTTTGTCGCGTGAACCGCTCGCATGCGCCGCGGGAAAAAAGAATAAGTTCCTAGTCAAGGTCCAGTCGTCCCATTTTCTGATCGACACGTCGGCAAAGACCTATGGATCGTTGCTGTCTCCCGATCGTGCCCTTGAGTATGGCGATTATCCTGCTACGGCGGGCAAATCGGATACGTTCCTGACGTACGCCACGGTTCGAAACAGTCAAGGCGTTCCCGAGACGGTCGCCGCCCGCCTGTTCTCTCTTTAGTTTACGAGGGGTTAAAAAGGCGCCGACAGGGGAATAAGCGCCTTGTAACTATGAGTACCGCCTGCCGAGCTGTCGCGTCCATGCGATACCCGGTGGGCTCAGGTGCGTTAAAATGGGCTTGTTCTTAGCTAATTGAGACAGGGGGGCCGTGTTATGGCTTCAGATGCAAAAAAGATTCTGCTGGTCGAGGACGAGAAGGCAATCCGTGACGCTGTCGCAGCCTATCTCGAGCGCGAGGGTTACTGGGTTGTAGGCGTCGGTGACGGCCAGTCCGCGATCGAGGAGTTCGAGAAGCATCAGTTCGACCTGGTCGTGCTCGATCTTATGCTCCCCAAGATTCCGGGCGAGCGCGTCTGCCGCACCATTCGCGATACCTCGGATGTGCCCATTATCATGCTTACGGCTAAGGGTGAGATCGAGGACCGCATTATCGGTCTCGAGCTGGGTGCCGATGACTACCTGATTAAGCCGTTCTCGCCGCGCGAGCTCGTCGCCCGCGTGCGCGCCCTGTTCCGTCGCGCCCATCAGGCCGACGAGCCGGCTGTTGAGGTGCTCGACTTCGGTGATCTAGTCATCGATATCTCGGGCCACAAGATTCTGGTCGAGAACAAGGAAGTCGATCTGACCGCATCCGAGTTCAAGTTGCTCACCACGCTTGCCCGCCATCCCGGACGCGTCTACAACCGTATGGAGCTGGTCGAAAAGGTGCTCGGCTATGACTTTGAGGGCTATGAGCGCACTATCGACAGCCACGTGAAGAACCTTCGCGCCAAGCTGGGTGACGACCCCAAGAAGCCCAAGTGGCTCTACACCGTTCACGGCGTTGGTTATCGTTTCGAGGCTCCGGCAAAGACCGATAAGTCGGACGAGAAATAAGGAAAATCACATATGACACCTGCGCGCTTTGAAATCGGGCAAAAGCATAAGCAGGAGAGCGAGGCGGGTTCCAAGGCTAGTTGGAACACGCCTCGCTCCGATTCGCGGCCAACGATGAGCTACCCCTCGCGCATGGCCCTGGCTTTTGCCCTGACATCACTCATGACGGTACTGGTGCTGGTGGGCGTGGTCTCCGTTGTATGGGGTACGGTTTTTTCGGACTACACGCGCGCCAATATCGTCGAGATCGCCAATTCCGCAGCCGAAAAGCTTGCGACGTCGTACGAGGAAAACGGCAATTGGGCTGCGGGCGAGCTGCGCACGGTCGCGACATCGAGTCTGGTGTCCGACGATCTTGGCATGCAGGTCGTCAACAAAAAGGGCGTTGTCGTCTATGACGACTCATGGCCCTCGGCAAGTGCGACCGCCGATGTGCGCGAGAGCGAATCGGCGTCGAGCAGCTCGAGCGGTAAAAAGGCCTCGCATAGTCCGGTTTCGTCGGCGCCCACCGACTCCGATAGCGTTGCCAACGTCGAAATCATAACGTCTTCTGGCGAGCATGTCGGACAGGTAAAGCTGTGGGCTATCGGCTCCGATGCCTTGCTCACCAAGGCAGATTCTGCGTTTAGGGAAAAGACCTTTAACGCCATGGCCCTTGCCGCGGTTGTTGCGGTTTGCATCTCGGTCGTTATCGGATCGCTTGTGTCGCGCATGCTTACCAAGCCGATTCATCGAATTACGAGCACGGCCAAGCAAATTCGCGACGGCGATCTGTCCGCTCGTACAGGCCTGCGCGGCGATGACGAGATCGATCAACTGGGCGAGACCTTCGACGAGATGGCCACTTCACTCGAGAAGGACATGAAGCACGAGAAGCGCCTGACCTCAGATGTTGCACACGAGCTTCGCACGCCGCTCATGGCAATGCTTGCAACGGTCGAGGCCATGCAAGACGGCGTGTACCCCACCGACGACGAGCATCTGGAGACAGTCGCCTCCGAGACGCGTCGCCTGGCTCGTTTGGTGCAGCAGATGCTTGACCTGTCACGCATGGAAAATAGCACTGCTCCGCTCAATCTCGAACCGGTGGACATGGTTCCGTTCGTGCGATCGATAGTGAACGGCCAGGAGCGTCTGTTTGCCGACCGTGACCTTCGTCTTCGCTTTGCAGATGAAACCCAGGGACATGACGATGTCGTCGAGGCCGATCCCGATATGATCACGCAATGCGTCATCAACCTCATGAGTAACGCCATGCGCTATACCCCCGAGGGTGGATGGGTCGTGGTGTCGGTGCTCAGTGACCGTAAACACGTCGATATTGCGGTCTCGGACACGGGTATCGGTATCGCCAAGGAAGACCTGTCGCGCATTTTCGGACGTTTTTGGCGTGCCGACGCCAGCCGCGCCCGCGAGGCGGGCGGTCTGGGCGTGGGCCTTGCCGTGACCAAGCAAATCGTCGAGCGCCACCATGGCTATATATCCGTGGAGTCGGAGCTTGGAAAGGGTACGACTTTTACGATTCATCTGCCACGCGAGCACACGGCGGACGCGGCATCTACTACAATGGAGCACTAGCTTTTCGCTATTCGGTGAAGGAGGGGTTTCGTCCCTGCCGCTCCGAGTTTGCGAAAACGTGCGGGGAAGAACCCGCATTACTGTCGTATTTAGGTAAGGAGTGACTCACGTGACAACGATGGAGCGTCGTCCGGATTCCCGTGGCAAGGTTCGTGATATCTACGATGCCGGTGAAAACCTGCTGATGGTCGCCACCGACCGCATTTCTGCGTTCGACTTTATTCTCCCCGACGAGATTCCGTTTAAGGGAGAGGTGCTCAACCGCATCTCGGCATTCTGGTTTGATAAGTTTGCCGACATTGTTCCTAACCATCTCGTCTCCATCGACCCGGCGGATTTCCCCGAGGAGTTTGCTGAGTACCGTGACTATCTCGCTGGCCGCGCCATGCTGGTCAAGAAGGCGCAGACGATTCCTATCGAGTGCATCGTCCGCGGCTATCTGACCGGTTCGGGCAAGAAGACCTACGACGAGAACGGCACTGTCTGTGGCATTCAGCTGCCTGAGGGCCTGACGGAGGCGTCCAAGCTCCCTGAGCCGCTGTTCACGCCCTCCACGAAGGCCGAGATCGGTGACCATGACGAGAACATCTCGTATGAGCGTTGCTGCGAGATCGTTGGCGAGGACATCGCCACGCAGATCCGCGATCTGTCTCTCAAGATCTACAAGGCCGCTGCCGAGTACGCCGCGACCCGTGGCATCGTCATCGCCGACACCAAGTTCGAGTTTGGTGTCATCGATGGCAAGGTCACGCTGATCGACGAGTGCCTCACGCCCGACTCCAGCCGTTTCTGGCCTGCTGCCAGCTACGAGGAGGGCAAGATCCAGCCTAGCTACGACAAGCAATTCGTCCGCAATTGGCTCAAGGCCAACTGGGATATGACGGGGGAGACCCCGCATCTGCCCGCCGAGGTCATCGATGGCACGTCCGAACGCTATCGCGAGGCCTTCCAGATTATCACGGGCTCCCAGTTCACAAGCATGAAGGAGAACGCGTAAGTGAGTACCCGTAGCGCCACGAACAAGCGCACGCAATCCCGCGAGGTTACCGGGGTTGCGCGCAAGTCCGCCGCATCCGCTAAGCCCGCCCGTCAGGCAGCGAGCTCTGTTCACGTCGTGCCGGCATCATCCAAGGCACGCCGCAAAGAGCTCGAGAAGGGCGAAAACCTGGAAGGCCTTTCCAAGGAGGAAAAACGCGCCCGCAAGGCCAAGCAGCGCGCCCACGAGGATCGCATCTACATGGTGTCGAATATCCTTCTCAAGCAGGATGAGGACTACACCAAGCGCCGCCGTATTTGGTGGGCTGTGCTCGCTATCGGCATGGTGCTCGTCGTGGCAATTTGGGCTTCGCTCTACTTCGCTCCCGGCGGCACGGTGTCCAGCCCTGTTCAGATGGTCGGCATCGTCTTGTCCTATGTCATCATCCTAGGTGACTTTATCTACGACTTCGCTCGTATTCGTCCCTTGCGCAACATGTACCGCGCACAGGCCGAGGGCATGTCCGAGAACAAGCTCAACGCTTTTATCGAGCGCGCGGCTGCCGAGGAGGACAAAAAGGACTCCAAGAAGAAGTAACGTTTGCATACATACTTATCGCTAAGATATAAGGCGCGTCGTTTTTGCGGCGCGCCTTTTTATTGTCCTATAGATAGATGGAGTGGCACATGATTCGAGCTGCCCTGACGGTCGAAGAGGCTCTGGAGGGTATGAAGTCCCTGGAGCCCAAGATTAAAAACTATGCGCGTCTGGTTGTCCGCAAGGGCGTAAACGTTAAACCCGGCCAGGAAGTCGTCGTTCAGTCTCCGGTCGAGTGCGCGCCGTTTGCGCGCGTGGTGGTCGCGGAGGCTTATGCCGCCGGCGCCGGTCACGTGACGGTTATTTGGGCTGACGATGCCGTGACAAGGCTTGCGTACGAGCATGTCGATAAAAGCTATTTTGAGCAGACGTCCGAGTGGAAGCGCCTGCAGCTGGATTCTTTGGCCCAAGATGGTGCCTGCTTTATCTTTATCGAGGGTGCGGACCCTGCAGCTCTCAAGGGTATCGATCCCGCCAAGCCCGCCGCGGCTTCCAAGGCAAGGAATACGCAGTGCAAGGTCTTTCGCCGTGGACTGGATTACAACATCAACCCGTGGTGTATCGCCGGCGCTCCGGTCGTGGCTTGGGCGCGCGAGGTGTTCCCGGGAGACGCCGATGAGGTCGCAATCTATAAGCTGTGGAATGCAATTCTGCACACTGCTCGCGCCGATGGCCGGGACCCGGAGAGCGACTGGGAGCTCCATGACGCCGCATTCGAAAAGAACCTGCGTTTCCTAAACGATAATCAATTTGATTGCCTGCACTACACCGCTTCGAACGGAACTGATCTGACGATTGGTATGGCGAAGGGCCATGAGTGGGCCGGCGGCAAGGGCAAGACGCCCGACGGGCACCCCTTCTTCCCGAACATCCCCACCGAGGAGGTCTTTACCTCGCCTGATCGTATGCGTGCCGACGGTATCGTGTACTCGGCCATGCCGCTCATCCACCACGGCAATAAGGTCGACGATTTTTGGATTAAGTTCGAGGGTGGCCGCGTGGTGGACTACGACGCTCGCGTGGGCAAGGCAACACTTGCGAGCATTATTGACACCGATGAAGGTGCTGCTCATCTGGGTGAGGTCGCGCTTATTTCCAAGAACACGCCAATTCGCGAAAGCGGTGTTCTGTTCTATGACACACTCTATGACGAGAATGCCAGCTGTCACCTTGCGTTGGGTGTTGGGTTCCCTGAATGCATCGAAGGCGGGTACGACATGTCCAAAGAGGAACTCCTGGAGCATGGCGTTAACGTCTCGAGCACGCACGTCGACTTTATGATTGGCACGGACGACATCGATATTACGGGCGTTACGCCCGATGGACGTGAAGTTGTGATTTTCCAGAACGGCCAATGGAGTTGGGAATAGTTCCAGACCGTGGTACAATGCCACCCGCGGGCCGTTAGCTCAGCTGGCAGAGCAGGGGACTTTTAATCCCAAGGTCCAGGGTTCGAACCCCTGACGGCCCACCCAAGATTGTTGAGACGGTCAACTCCGGTTGGCCGTCTTTTTTGTCGCCCTTTCATGGGTTCGAACCCGTCGGGGCGCGGAGCTGAGTAAACGCGTGAGCGTTTGCCAGCGCAGCGCGCAAGGCGCGAAAGCGCCGCAGCGGCCGCCTGCGGAGCAGGCTGAACCCCTGACGGCCCACCCAAAGAAAGGAAAAAGAAATGAAAACAGATAGATACGGAATTAGCGGCAGCACATTAAAGATAATAGCGGCCATCTCGATGGTTCTCGATCATGTAAGCAGGATCGTCCTGACCAATGGAATCATGACTCACGCATCGTACAATCAGATATCAGACGAACAGTGGGCGATTCTAAGCGAGGCTTCGGATGTGCTTCATGTTCTTGGCAGAATTGCATTTCCCTTATTTTGCTTTTTGATAGTTGAGGGATTTTTGCATACTCATGACATAAAGAAGTACCTGCGAAATATGCTTGTCTTCGCAATCATTGCGGAGCCCATATACGATTTCGTTCAAACCGGGCAGCTATTTGACCTTCGGCAACAGAATGTTATGTATGAGCTCCTGCTTTCCTTGGTCTTTTTGATTATTCTGGAAAAGATACAAAGTCTTTCAAAATGGAAAAGGTACATCGCAGAAACTGCTCTGATTGTTTTGACAGCACTGGCAGCTGAATACACTAAACTGGATGGCGGTGTGTATGGCATTCTGCTTGTGGCTGCATTCTATTTATTCCACGACAGCAAGGCCAAGATGTTCTTTGCTGCAGTATGCGCAGTGCTCCTTTCGTCATGCCATATAGTTGGCGGCGGATTTGAGTTTGCTACAGCTAATGTATTTAATCCTGATGTTGCTGCCGCGGTCGTTTCGTTGCTGCTTATCAATCTTTATAATGGCAAGCGAGGGCTGAAGCTCAAATATTTCTTCTACATTTTCTATCCGGCACATCTTGCTCTGCTTTATGGTGTCTCACTTATTGTTTTGAACTGTCTTTAAAAACTCTCAAACAAGTCTCTGAAAGCAGAAACAAATTGACCCTAAGACTGCTTGTGAATTTCCGGAAGACCTGAGAGATGCGTGGATAGACAACGAGGGCTGCAGAAAGATGCTACTCAGTTCTCTGGCGGATCGCATGAATCTGTATGAGGATCACTTTCACACACTCATTAATAACAGCGATAAACACGGCAGATCCTCAAAACATGAGACTGCGAAGGTCGAAAGATGCTTCGAAAGCATGAATGGCAGCGAGAAAACGAGTTCGTAAGCACCCTCTGGATGCTCCAGCATAAAACAGAAAGCGATCGACTCCGGTTGGTCGCTTTTTTGTTGCCGGTGCATGGGTTCGAACCCGTATCAATCTATATATAAGAACGCTTGGCGAACAATACCCGCCTTTTACCGATGGGAAACAAATAGCTGATGCTTTTGGAGTAAAGTGGCGCTCCAGAGATGACCGATGCCTCAATACTCATAAAACAGCTGGTCATCGCCAATATCAGAAGCCAATGCTTCAGTTTTAACCCCAGTGATGCGACTGAGGGACCTATTCATTTGTGAACAAAATATGGAGTACCGGATTCCCGCCCACACGGCCCCTCCGGTCTGGCAATATATCTCCTTGCCGCGCGGCCCGGTGGAACCGGATCAGCCGCGGGGCGTGCACCTTGAGAACCGGATACTGCGAGGATGGA
>URRJ01000020.1 GCA_900550205.1 uncultured Collinsella sp.
CGCTCGATATCCTTGGCACAGGCCTCGGACACAGCCGCCACATGGCGCTCGGCGGCCTTGGCACGCGCCTCGCGCTTGGGATTGGGCTGACCCGCTCGGTTGGACCTGCGGTTACGGTTCCTGTTGTCAACGTCTGCCATACGTGGCCACCTTTCCTGTCACTGCCTCTATCGGCTTTTTCCCATCCATGATACCCCGCCGCGCACAAAAAAGACGGCCCCGAAGGGCCGCCTTTCGCATCGTTTTACCGTGTCCGGCAGGAAGCGTCGCAATACCGCGCTTTAATCGCGACGGCCGAGGATGTTCAGAATGCGCAGGAACACGTTGATGATGTCCACGAACAGGTTGGACGCCATAAGCACGGCGTTGGGCAGCGTGGGCGGCACCGTCGTTGCCACATAGGTGTCGTAGCCAATAAAGCCGGCGAACACCACAATCACGATCAGGTCGGTGATGGACTGCGAAACGCCCATGAACATCAGCGCGATCTCAACCAGAATAGTGGCAAGCAGGATGCCAAAACCAATGCCATACACACGCTGGAAGAACTTGGGAAAGGTCACGCCCAGCGCACCAAAGACAAAGGTGATGGCGGCCGTGGCGATAAAGGCGGTGTTAATGGTAGGCAGGTCGTAGTTGGCAAGGCCAAACGACGCCGTCAGGCCAAAGGTGCTCGCAAAGACCACGTAGCCCACGAGCGACAGGCCCACGGACTGCTTGCTGGCAGCAGCTGACATCATGACCATGCCGACAATGGTCAAAATAAATGAGCCAAAGACCAGCGGCAAAGCGGCGCCGCTCATCATCATGCGCGCAAACGACATGGTGCTCGTAAAGTAAGCACCGGCGCCCATGGCGCAAAAGCCCAAAAAGATCAGGGCAGACATGACAAGGTTGTACGCGCGCGGCGACATCTCCTTGGCACGGCTTGCACCGGTCTCGATGGGGCCGTTCTGATAGCCCTGAATATCGTTCATACTTCGTCCTTTCAAAAGCACCGCGACGGCGCCGTAGCTGACAAGTTTCCTGCCATTGTACCCGAACGCCACGCGTTCTTACCTGCGACGCTCGCTCTCGAGTGTTCGGTCGAACGCCCACACCCACCAACGCATCAGATGAGTCTGTGAGCCATCCGGTCGCTCGCGTGCCTGTTCTTCCAGATACAGTTCGGTCGCATGTCCGCCAAAACGAACCTTATAAGTCGCCGTACGAATGCCGTGAACCGTCAGGCCAAAACCGGTGGACGAGACAATCTCGTCAATCGTAAAGCAGCGACCGTCAACCCAGCAGACGGTAACCGGCACAACCTGTCCGCCCGCGAGGATGCGAGCCACGACGTCCACATACTGCTTGTGTACGCGCCGAGTTTTGCCGTCTGTCTGTCGATATTCCATGCCTCCTATTATCGAACGCATGTTTGCATGTTGTAAAGCGAACAGGCTGTGGTTTTGGGGTGTCGTAGTAATCGCACGTGTCCGCATGGCGTGTTAGCAAAAAGAACACCCGCGGTCAACAGGGCAAATATTCAATTTTAGTGCCAAAAAGTTCACTTCTCCCATCAGAACTCGGTAAAGAGACCCGCAGGAGGTGATACGATTTATCATGTTTTTGTAACGTGCCTGCAAACTTCGAGAAAGCCCATATATGGACGTAACGTTCTCAACCTTCCTCGGCCAAATTGTGTCGAACCCAGTCCTTGCCGTCACCGTGATCCTCGCGTTGGGCGCCATCTTCGTCAATGGATGGACCGACGCGCCCAACGCCATCGCGACCTGCGTCACTACGCGTTGCATGCCCGCCCGTGCCGCCATTCTCATGAGCGCCGCATTCAACTTCCTCGGCGTACTCATCATGACGCACTTTAACGCGAGCGTCGCCAACACCATCTCACATATCGTCGACTTTGGCGGAAATAGCACCATGGCGCTCGCCTGCCTATGCGCGGCGCTGTTCTCCATCGTCGTCTACGGCGCCACAGCGTCGCGTTTTGGCATCCCCACTTCGCAAAGCCACAGCCTCATCGCCGGCCTGACCGGTGCCGCTATCGCCCTCGGCGGCGCGAGCAGCGTCAACGTCCACGAGTGGATGAAGGTTATCTACGGTCTGGCGCTCTCCATCGGCTTGGGCTTTGTCATGGGCTGGGTCCTGTGCAAGCTCGTCTCGATTCTTTTCGCCGCCGCCAACAGGCGACGTGCCAATGTCTTCTTTAAATACGCTCAGATCGCGAGCGCTGCGGCCATGAGCTTTATGCACGGCGCGCAGGATGGACAGAAGTTCATCGGCGTGCTCTTTTTAGGCGTGGCCTTTGCCAGCGGCCAAACGAGCGTCGGCGATGCAGGCATCCCCATCTGGATTATGCTGCTGTGCTCGGCCACTATGGGTATCGGCACCAGCGTGGGCGGCGAGCGCATCATCAAGTCCGTCGGCCAGAGCATGGTCAAGCTCGAAAAGTACCAGGGCTTCTCCGCCGACCTCGCAGGCGCCGCAAACCTGCTGCTTGCCACCCTTACCGGCATCCCCGTGTCCTCCACCCACATCAAGACCTGCGCCATCATGGGCGTCGGTGCCGTCAAGCGCCTTTCGGCCATCAACTTTGGCGTGGTCAAGGACATGATGTTCACCTGGTTCTTTACCTTCCCCGCCTGCGGACTCATCAGCTTTGTCATGGCCAAGCTGTTCATGATGTTCATCTAGTCAAACCGAGCGTCCATCCGGACCGTAATACTTCGCCCACCCGTCTTCGCCTCGAAAGGACCCACTCATGGCAAAGAAACCCGATTCGTTCTACTTCGACAACTACGTCGCCTGCGCCGACCTTGCCGTCCAGGCCGCCGAGCTGCTCACCAAGATTTTCGAGAACTTCGACCCCGCAAAGATTCACGATATGCTCAACAAGATGCACGCGATCGAGCATGCGGCCGACAAGAAGCACCATGAGCTTGAGGACGCCCTGCTCACGGCCTTTATCACCCCGCTTGAGCGCGAGGATCTGGACCTGATGAGCTGCTCGCTCGACACCGTGCTCGATCGTATCGAGGGCGTCGTGCAGCGCGTCTACTTCACCAACATCCAGAGCATCCACCCCGATGCCATCGTGATCGCCCACAAGGTGACCGACGCCTGCCGCGCCATGAAGGACCTGATGGTCGAGCTGCCCAACTACCGCAAGTCCAAGACCCTGCGCGAACTCGTCATCCAGATCAACACGATCGAGTCCGAGGCCGACGAGCTCTACATCAACGCCATGCGCAACCTACATGTCAACGGCAAGGATCCGCTCGAGGTCATCGCTTGGCGTGACGTGTACGCCTTCCTGGAGTACTGTGCTGACTGCTGTGAGAATGTGGCCGATGTTGTGGATTCGATTGTCATGAAGAACAGTTAATTAGCTGTACGTATCCCACCGGCGAAGGACCGGCCACGGTTTGCTTTCTCACTCCGGCTGCTTTGCAGAGTCGTTCGAAAGTAAACCGTGGCCGGCCCTTCGCCTTACGTACCGCCATTGGGAACTTTGGCTGAGAGGTTGGGCATGGTGGGGCCTTTGCTGTGATGGCCCTTGATTGCCCAGGGTATTACTTTGGCATTTGGCGGGCGTTTGGGTGGATGGGGCTTTGGGTACCCTTTGGTTTACTTTGGATTGATTTGCTGACTTTGGAGGGTTTGGTTATGGGGTATTTGGATCTGGCTCGGGGTCGCTATTCTTGTCGCGAGTTTGAGGATCGTTCTGTTGAGCAGGCTGTGGTGGATGCCATTGTTGAGGCTGGGCGGATTGCTCCTTCCGCTTGTAATAACCATCCAACCCGCGTGATGGTCCTGGATTCGCCTGAGTTTCTGGAAAAGGCTGCTGCTTGTCAGCCTCGGTTTGCTCGTGATGGGTCCATCTTTGGTGCTCCGCTCATCTTCCTCATTTGCAGCGTTACCGACGATGCTTGGGTGCGCCCTTATGACCAGATGAACTCGAGTGCCATCGATACTTCGATCGTTTGCGATCAGATGATGATGGAGGCCGAGGAGCAGGGCCTGGGAACGTGCTGGGTGTGCCATTTTAAGCCCGAGCTAGCCCGCGAGCAGTTCAACCTGCCCGAGGGCGTCTATCCCTATCACATGCTCGTCTGCGGCTATCCCGCCGACCACATCGCCGACCCCGAGCATCGCGAGGCCCGCACCATTCCCCTCTCCGACTTCATCCTCCAGTAGATTATTGGAGCACGCCTTAACACACCCTTGACCTCCAGCCCGTCTGCCGAGCCCTGTGCCACCACGCGCGAGGCTCGGCGTTTTGTTTTCCAACCGGTTTACAGCCACAAAAAAGGAGCCCGCAAGCGCGAGCTCCTCTCAGAGACACTAGATTCTAACTCTGGAGCTAGTCCAGGTCGTCGGCAGCGAAGTTATCGATCGGGGCGAAGGGATCGGCCACAGGAATGACCGGCTCGGCGACAGGCAGCGGCTCATCGTCACCGCGGGAGAAGCGGCAGAACCGACCGGCGTGGAAGCCATAAGATCGGCCGGGAAGGAGTTCTGCGCATCGTCCATGAAGTGCTGGATGAGCTTGAGGTACTCGGCCTTGAACTCCTCGCGGGAAGCCTTCAGACGGTCAATCTCCTCGAGCTCGGCCTGCTTCTCGGTCAAAGCCTGGCGGATGACCTCACGGGCCTTGGCGTCGGCCTCGTTGCGGATGCGGTCAGCGTTCTCATTGGCATCGCTGACGATGCTCTCGGCAGTCTGTTGCGCCGCGATGAGAGCAGCGGAGATCTGACGCTCCTGAGCAGAGAAGTCGGGGGCGGGAGCAGCGACCGGGGCAGCAGGGACGGCCTGAGCGGCAGCATCCTGAGCCTGAGCGAGCTGGGCCTGCGTGTCGGCGAGCTGCTGCTCGGTGGCGGTCAGACGACCCTTAAGATCGACAATCTTGGCGAGCATGGCGTCGACCTCAGAGGACAGGGTCTCCAGGAAGACGTCGACTTCGGCGGGATCGTAGCCGCGCTTGGCCTCAGAGAAGGTCTGAGCCTGAATGTCAGCAGGGGTAATAGCCATAACAAGTTCTCCTTTATCTTCGCCTTGGCGCCGTGCGCCCGACGTGAGTTACTAAGCCAGTTTTATATGAGTATACCTATAAGAAGTTGCAGAACCAGCTTCTGCACCAACTGCAACGCAATAATCGCAACGACCGGCGAAAAATCGACGCCGCCCATCGGCGGGATAAACCGGCGGAACAGATTGAGCCACGGGCCACACACGCTATCGAGGACTGCGGCGATATCCTGCAGCAATCCGCCCTGCTTCATGGGAATCCACGTCATAAGGCAGTAGACCACGATGAGTGTGGAGTAAAAGTTGAACAGCGTATTGACCAGCTGGACAATGGTGTAGATGTTGATGAGAATCTCCTCGTCTTGTCTTTACTTAAGGTAGCCGTCGGCACGGAGCTTCTTGAGGTCGGAATCCTTGACCTCGCAGCCGGCGGGCAGCACCATAAACACGCGGTCGCCCACCTCTTTGACCGTGGCGCCCAGGCCGCAGGCAAAGCCATAAGAGAAGTCCAGGACGCGCTTGGCGACCTCGGTACGCACGCCCACAAAGATCAGCGCCACGGGCTGCTTAGTGCGTACGCGACGCACCACGGTCTCAACGTCGTCGTAGCTCTCGGGGCGAAGAACGTATGCCGGCAGCTGAGGCGTGGCGTTGATGATGTTGTTCGCATAGGTCGAAGCATCGCTCGGTGAGGGAGCAGGCGCGGGAGCGGCAGCGCGAACGCGGGTGTTCTCGGCGTAGCTCGACGGCGTGTCGTAGGCACCGGGGCGATAACCGCCAGCGGCCGTCTCCTGCGAACGAGAAGGCGGGTTGTAGGTCGTAGCGTGACGGGAATCATCGCCCACCAGCTGACCGGAACGCGTGTACACGGCAACCGACTCGGCCTCGCCGCGGCGCGTCTGACCCAGAAGACCGTTGCTCGGCTCATCCTGGGTGTAGAAGCCCTCGCCCGAGGCACCGCTGTAGCCGTTGTTCTGGTAGCCATCGTCGTAGCCGTCATCGTAACCGTAGTCGTCATCTTGGCCATAACCCTGGTCGTAACCCTGCTGGCCCAGGTGCATTTTATTTTTAATCTCGTCAAGGAAGCCCATGGTTGTGTCCTCTCGCGGTTTAGTGCAGGCGCTCTGATAATCATTGCGCACTTCAAAGCATTATTTTACTTCAAACTCCGGGCTAAATACCACCCTGCCTAGGCGAACAAGCGTTGAGCCCTCCTCAAGGGCAGGCTCAAAGTCCTCGCTCATGCCGCAGGAAAGCTCGGGCAGTTCAAGATCGGGATATGCCGCCTCCAGCTCATCCCTCAGCTCGCGCAGCCCGGCAAAGGTGCGGCGCGCCACATCCTTATTCCCCCGGGGCGCCATGGTCATAAGCCCCTGCACACAAATTCCCTCAAGCTCCGCGAGCTCGCCGGCGGAGGCGCGAATCTCGTCGGGCGAAAATCCACCCTTTGACTCCTCGCCACTCACATTGACCTCGATCAGCACACGCTGAGGGCCGGCAAGCTCTCCCGCCTCAATCTTACGGGCCGCGCGACTCGAAACAGCCTGCGCCAAATGCAGCGATCCCACCGAATGAATCAGCTCGGCCGAACCCAACACCGCATTGATCTTGTTAGTCTGAAGGTTGCCAATCATGTCAAAACGCACCGCAGGCAGCTCTGGATGTTCAGCCAAGCCCGCAAGCTTGCGAACAAGCTCCTGCGGACGGTTCTCGGCAAAATGACGATACCCTGCCTGAATGGCGGCAACGGTCTCATCGACGCCAACGGTCTTGGAGACGGCAATCAGACGTGCGGCATCGTGAGAACGGCCTGCGCGATCGAGTGCGGCATAAAAGCGTTCGAGAATCTGCTCGCGGCGAGCGCGCATCAAGTCCAAATAATTATCCATTGCCAATCGCCTCCGCTAACAGCCATACAAGTAGTCCCATGCTAACGCAAGAGCGCGCCCCTGCATGTGCAAGGCCGCGCTCACTTAGGTATTTACAATCTTTCGACGAACGGAGCTACCCTACTCCTCGTCATCCTCGGTATCGTCCTCGTCCTCGAGGTGCTCGAGCAGGTAGCGAAGACCCTCGCTCACCTCGTGAGCGGGCACCTTGGCAACGTAGCGCGCATCGACAGCGGGCCTCATGATGACGCCCTCACCCGAAGGTACGCGCATGCTCTCAAGCTCGTCCTCGTCCGTACGGGCGATATCGCCGGCATTCATACGCTGGCCGGTCAAAAGGAAGGTCAGACGGCAGGCGGCATCGATAGAAATCGAGGCGATGCGATCGAGGTAGCGCGAAACCATGATGGCGCGGCGCAGGTCGTCGTAGTTGCTATCGTCATCCATAAACTCGCCGGCATCCATGCGGTTGAAGGTACGGAAGAACTTCTCATAGGCGGCGTGCACCGGCTCGTCCTCGACGGCCAGGTTGCAGATGATGGACATGTCGTTGGTGACGAGCGCAGAAAGCGACGAGCCCAGCACCTGGTAAACAGCTTCGGCCTCGGCCTCAACCGTACCGACGAGCTCCTGGGGCAGCGAGATGTCGGCCTTGACCATGTGACGCGTGGCACGGCAGATCTGGCGAACCTTATCGGTCATGCGCTGCAGGTTAAAGTCGACGTAGATGATCGTCTGCAGCAAGCGGAAGTCGGAAGCGACCGGCGACTGCGTGGCGATCAGGTTGTAGCACACGGCCTCTAAGTTGGCGCAGCGCGCGTCAATCGAAAGCGTGCGCTTCTTGGTTTTGGTGGCAAGCTTGCGGTCATCGGTCGCATAGGCCTTCACGGCGTCGTGAAGCGCCAGATCGACGGCCTCGTAGATGCTCAGCATCTCATGACGGGCCTCGATGAGCTGACGGGAAAACAGTTTGCGCATGGTTCACTCCAATCAGTTGGGTGCGGTCATGCCGCCCGCACGGTGAATACGCACCGGACAAGGTCCGATCGGCTTGGGACTAGTCGCACCGATCAGCCAAAGCGGCCGGTGATATAGTCTTCCGTCCGCGAATCCACCGGGCTGGTAAAGATCGCGTCGGTTTGACCATACTCGATGAGCGTGGCGGGCTCGCCGGCAACTTCCTGCAAGAAAAATGCGGTGTATTCGCTAATTCGAGCTGCCTGCTGCATTGAATGCGTGACGATAATGATCGTCATCTCGGGCGCCAGCTCGGCCATCAGATCCTCGACCTTGGAGACGGACGTGGGGTCGATGGCGGAGCAGGGCTCGTCCATCAGAAGGACATCGGGCTGCACCGCAAGCACACGCGCGATGCACAGACGCTGCTGCTGACCGCCCGAGAGCGCCAAACCATCCTTGTTGAGCTGATTGGATACCTCTTTCCAGAGGTTGGCGCGCTTGAGTGATTCTTCCACGATGTCATCGAGGTCGCTTTTGCTAGTCACGCCCTGCAGACGAGGGCCAAAAGCGACATTCTCGTAGATGGATTTAGGGAACGGGTTGGGCTGCTGAAAGATCATGCCCACGCGACGGCGAAGGTCGACCGGATCGACGCCCTCGGCATAGATATCGTTGCCGTCAAGCGTCATGGTGCCCTCGACGCGCGTACCCTCGATCAGGTCGTTCATGCGGTTGATGCAGCGCAAAAACGTCGACTTGCCGCAGCCCGAAGGGCCAATAAACGAGGTGATGGCGTTCTTGGCGATGTTGAGGTCGAGCCCCGTCAGCGCATGAAAGTCACCGTACCAAAAGTTGAAATCCTTGGCCGTGATGGCCGCTTGCTCCAGCGTGGGAGCGGACTGATAGACGGACATGGGACTCCTTAACTAGCGGCGCTTGCGCGACAGGAAGCGCGCAAACAGGTTGAAAGCCAAAATGATCACCATCAACAGGAGCGCGGTGCCATAGGCTGCGTTCATGTTGATGCCGTCGTTGGCAAGCAGGTACAGGTGGGCCGTCATGGGGCGGCCGGAATCGAGTGGCGAGATAGGCAGGTTGATGGCCTGACCCATGGTGTAGAGCACCACCGCAGTCTCGCCGATGGCACGGCCGATGGCAAGGACGATACCGGTGGCGATGCGGCCAAAGGCAGAAGGAAGCACGATCTTGGAAACGACCTGCCACTTGGTGGCGCCCAGGCCGTACGCACCCCAACGGATATAGCGCGGCACGGCGCGAATGGCCTCCTCGGTGGTGCGCATGACGATGGGAAGCATCAAGAGCGCGAGCGCCAAAGCGGCCGAGACCATCGAAAGACCCAAGCCCATGGCCTCGACAAACAAGGCGTAGCCAAACAGGCCCATAACGATGGAGGGCACCGAGGCCAAAGCGTCGGCAGCATAGCGAATGAGCTCGACGACCTTACCCTGCTTGGCGTATTCGGCAAGATAGACGGCCGCCAGCACGGCAATCGGCGTGCAGATGAGCATGGCAAGCACCGTCACGTAGATGGTCGAGACGATCGTGGGCCAAATACCGCCTTCGGCGTTGACGCCCTGGGGCCAACCAAAGATAAAGTCGAGCGAGATATGCGGCAAGCCGTTGATGACCACGTAGGCGATAATGGCGACCAACACCAGCGTAGTGATATAGGCCGCAACGCGGAACACGCCGAGCATGAGTTTGTTGGACAGGTCCTTGTTGATGCGGCCCTTCTTGCCGTGGGAAAGGGCACGCTTGATGCGCTCGCGCGACGAGGTCGTATCGACCGTCGTGTCAACGGAATCGGACATAGCCTACCCCCTCTTCTTCTTGGAAATCAAACGGACAATGCCCACCAGCGCGGCGGAGATGATAAACAGGACCACGCCCATGCCAAAGAGCGCCGAGCGGTGCAAGCCCGAGGAGTAGCTCATGTCGAGCGCAATCTGGCTCGTGAGCGTTGAGATGGGGCTCGCGATGCTATCGGGAATGACCGGAGCATTGCCCACGACCATGAGCACGGCCATGGTCTCGCCGATGGCGCGTCCCATGCCCAAAACGATGGCGTCCACAATGCCCAGCTTGGCGGCCGGCAGCACGACCTTGTAGATGGTCTGCCACTTGGTGGCACCCATGGCATAGGAAGCCTCACGAATGCCCATGGGAATGGAGTTGAGGGCATCGATGGTGAGCGTGGTGATCGTGGGAACGATCATGATGGCAAGGACGAACCACGCTGTCAGTGCGCCAAAGCCAAGGCCGCCGGTCAGCTGCGCGATAAACGGGCGGATGATGATCATGCCGAAGAAGCCGTAGATGATGGAGGGAATACCCGCCAGCAGGTCGACGGCAGGGCTGATGAGCTTGCGTACGCGCTTGCTGGCAATCTCGACCAGATACACGGCTGTGCCCACACCCAACGGCACGCCCATGGCAAGGGCACCGACGGTCACCAGACCAGAACCCGCCAGCAGCGACATGATGCCGTAGTGACCCTCAGAGGGCGCCCACATAAAGCTAAAGAAGTCCGCCAGGCCGATGTCGGTAAAGACCGGCAGCGCCGAGTACGTGGTAAAGACAAAAATCAGGATGACGGTGACGACCGCCAAGAACGCGCAGGCAAAGAAGATCCACTGTAGCGCCTTCTCCTTGATATAGGTGCTGCGCGACACGAGCGCCAGCTCACGCTTCCTGGGCGCCTGAGCCTTCTGCTCAGTATGGGGGGCTTCCTGTGCTTCCATGCTACTCACTCCCCTTTCCGTCGTTGGTGACGGGAATAAAGCCCGCCTCGCGAATCTGCTTGTCCATCTTTTCTGACGTCACGTAGTCGATGTAATCCTGCGCTTGCTGCGAAGGCGTTCCCTTCACAAAGAAGTAGAGGTCGCGGGAGATGGGATAACCACCGCTTGCGACTGTCTTCTCGGACGCCTCGACGTGATTGACCGAGACGGCCTTGACCGAAGTCTTGGCATTGAGGCTCTCGACAAAGCCCAGCGAGATGTAGCCAATAGCACCACGAGAGCGGGACACGACATCGCGTACCTGGCCCGTGCCCGAAAGAACGGCCGAGCGACGATCGAACGGCGTGCCATCCATCACGATGGTACGGAAGGCCTCGCGCGTACCGGAAGCCTCGTCGCGGTTAATAACCTGAATCTTCAGGTCCTCGCCACCAACCTCTTTCCAGTTGGTGATCTTACCGGCGTAGATATCGCGAAGCTGCTCGGTCGAGAGATTCTCGACCGGGTTGTCCTCATTCACGATGACCGCAATGCCATCGTGGGCGATAACGATGGGAGTCAGGCCCAGGTCTTGTTCATCGGCATTAAGGCTACGGGAGGAGCTGGCGATATCAGCGGTACCGGCGCTGACAGCCTCGATGCCGGCAGAGGAGCCCAAGCCAGAGACGAGCACGTCGGTGCCGGTCTCTTCCTTAAAGCCTTCGGCAGCAATCTCGGCGATAGGAAGGCAGGTCGTGGAACCCGCCACGGTAATGGAAGAAGTGGAAGATCCCGAGGAGCAGGCACACAGCGTAAGCGTGAGTACCGCTGCACTCAGAACCGATACGATTTTTCTCATAGCATCACGCCGATCGCAGCATGGCGCCCGCAGGTGCCGCCCTCGTTGCGATAGGAGTAAAAGCGGTCGTTTTGACGCACGGTGGAGAGCTGCGTGTCTACGATATTGTCCGTATCGACGCCGGCGTCCAGCAGCGCCTCGCGAATTGCGGCAGAAAGGTCGAGCATGCGAGAGGCGCTCGCATCGATGCAGGAAAACTCGGCGGCAAAGCGATCCATGAGCTCCTGGGATACCTCGTATTCATCACCCAAGATATGGGGACCAATATAGGCGCAGACGTCGCTCACGTCGCAGCCAGCGGCATCGCAAAGCGCCTGGCACGCCTTGGCGGAAATGCGCGCAATCGTGCCCTTCCAGCCAGAATGCACCACAGCAAAGCCGCCGGGAGCCACCAGTACCACGGGAACGCAGTCGGCAAAACAGAGCAGCACGGGCACCCCATGGGCCGTGCAGATGATGGCATCGCAGCCCTCGGCGATCTGTTCGCGAATATCCTCGAGATCGTCGGCACCGCTCGAGGTCACCGCAACGATATGATCGCCGTGCACCTGATTGGGAACGAGTAGATTGTGCTCGCACTCGGAGGCACCCATGGCCTCGAGCACGCGACGACGATTTTCTTGAACAGCAAAGGGGTCATCGCCTACATGCGAGCCCAGGTTGAGCGAGGAGTACGCATCTTCGGAAACGCCACCGGTGCGTTCGGTAAAGGCAAAACGAACATCGGTCGTCGCACCCTCCACCAACGTAACTCCATCATGGTCGACACGCGAAACGTTGTCCGCACGTGCTGCCATACTAAAGCCTCCTAATACAACAAGTACCGCGGCGTCGCCGCGCAGCCTGCATTTATACGGCTGTCATACTTCCATAAAAGGATACCCGCTGTACTGGAGGCAATCGTAAAGGGAACGTAAGGAGATTGGATGCTCTAGTTTACAAAGTTGATACAAAAAGGGCGCATCCATACGGACACGCCCCTGTGCAACACAATGCAGAGAACGGCTTAGAAGCTACCGCGCTTAAGGAAATCGGGGAGCTCGAACTGGTCGTTACCAAAGTTGGGGAGCTCGGTACCGCCGACGTTGCGAGTCGGGGCAGCCTGAGCGGGGCTGGCAGCCGGAGCGGTGCGCTGCGGCTCGGCAGAAGCAGCGGCCTTGCTCTGGGACTGCTGAGCAGCGAAGAGCTCGTCCTGACGGTTGACGTTAGAGTCGGAGAAGCCCGTGGCGATAACGGTGATGCGCACCTGGTCGCCCAGGGACTCGTCGACAACGGTACCGAAGATGATGTTGGCCTCGGGATCGACGGCGTTGGCGACAACGTCGGCAGCGTCGCTGATCTCTTGGATGCCCAGATCCTTGGAGCCGGCGATGGAGAGCAGGACGCGCGTAGCTCCATCGATAGAGCTCTCGAGCAGCGGGCTGGAAATAGCCTGCTGGGCGGCGTCGACGGCACGAGTGTCCCCAGAAGCCGTACCGATACCCATCATGGCGGTTCCGGCCTGCTTCATGATGGTCTTAACATCGGCGAAGTCCAGGTTGATGATGCCCGGGACGGTGATGAGGTCGGTGATGCCCTGGGTACCCTGGGAAAGGACGCCATCGGCAATAGCGAAGGCCTCGAGCATGGTGGTCTTCTTCTCGGCGATGTCGAGCAGCTTATCGTTAGGGATAACGATCATGGTGTCGACGCAATCGGAAAGGGTCTTAATGCCCTCTTCGGCACTCTTCTTACGCTTGCGGCCCTCGAAGGTGAAGGGCTTGGTCACGACGGCGACGGTCAGCGCACCGACCTCGTTCATCGCGATATCGGCAACGATGGGAGCAGCGCCGGTGCCGGTGCCACCGCCCTCACCGCAGGTGATGAACACCATGTCGGCGCCAGCGAGCGCCTCGGCGATGTCATCGCGGGACTCATCGGCAGCCTTGCGACCAACCTCGGGGTTGGCGCCAGCGCCCAGGCCGCGGGTAAGGTCGGTACCGATGTGGACCTTGATATCGGCATCAGAGATCGCGAGCGCCTGAGCATCGGTGTTGATGGCAACAAACTCGACGCCACGAATGCCCTCTTCGATCATTCGATTGACCGCGTTGGTACCGCCGCCGCCGACGCCGACCACCTTAATGACGGCAAGGTAGTTGTTGATCTCTGTCTGTGCCTGTCCGTCCTCCGAACAAAGGTTATAGCCATAGCATGGGTTGACCCCTGCGCACATTAACCTTCAGGTTGAAAGTAAATGCAAAGGTAAACTGTATTATGTTTGCACATTATGAACGTATCAGTCAAATAATTGACCGTGAAAACCAAACAAACCAGATAAACGGCGTGGTATAGCCCCTCAACAAAGCCACGAACGACGCTAAGCAGTCGGTGCGTTTCTAAACGTATAGTTGCCGGGAGACCGAACGTTAATGTAGGTTACGCCCTCTACCTGCGAAAGAAGCTTGGTCACGACGCGTTCCTTCTTGGCGATATCATCAGAATCGCCCAGCGAGACCTCAACGCCATTATCAAGATTCGCAGAGATAGCCTCGACCGAAGGTATGGAAATATCCTTGATCTGCGCCAAGAATTCGTCGGAAAAACCACGCACGTAATCCAGGCCCGCTTTAACGGCCTTGGAAGAAACAGCCTGCCCCGAGACCGGCTCGACATCAGCCGAGACATCGGTGAGCAGCACGGCTCCGTAATGCTTGGCAAGCGCCAACGCAGCATCGATACCGCTCAATGTGTTGGCGCCCTCCCCCGAAGTGACGACATTTCCCTGGTCGTCCACCTCCACAGAGGTCGAAAGCGGTGCGATCCAGGTGTCATCGTCGCCGATGGCCCAGGCAAGATCGTCGGAACTTATATAAGCGATCGCGGTAACCTTGCGCTCCGTCGGCGTAATGACGAGCGTGTGGGGAAACTGCCGTTGGACGTCCACGCCCGAGACCCACGGGTTCTGCTTGAGGTCTTCGGTGATCTGGTCGGGATTTACGTTAAAGAGCGATGTGTTCTCGGGCAGGTTGATCAGCTGTATGGCATCGTGCTTGGTCACGTGTTCGCTGCCCTCAATCTGAATATCGGTAGCGGCAAACAGGCCGGAATTGATAACGACGATGGCAACGACGGCAAGTACGGCCACAGCCGCCAAGATACCGCCCACGATTTTGCCCTTGCCCTTAACGGCAGAGGCGGCATCAGACGTCTTTCTCGCCATGGCGCCAAGCGACGACAGCGGATTGATACCTTTTTTGGTCGCAGACGCCTTAGCGGCGGGCACCGACGTCAACGAGCGCGGCTTGGCAGCGCCCAACGTACGGCCGGAATGCGTCACTTTAGCCCCCAGCGAGGGCTTGGGCGTCACCATGGGGCGAGAGGGCTTGGCACCCATCGCCGGCTTGGACGTCACCGAGGGGCGCGGAGCCGGGTGAACCGTCTTTTTTGCGACAGGGCGCCCACCAAGTTGCGAGCCGACGACCGGACGCTTGGCGGACCGTACGGATCCAGCAGGCTTGGGGGACACAGAGGGTTTACGTTGAGACTGGACGGGTGCGCCGGAACGCCCTCCGGCGCGGCGGAAGGTAGGTTTCGATGCTCTAGAAGCCGAGGAATTTAACTTCCGGTCTGAGCTCGATGCCATACGCCTCCCTCACCTTTCCGTGCACATGCCTGATAACCGCGGCCACGTCATCGGCCGAGGCGGTACCGTTATTAACGATAAAATTAGCGTGTACGGGCGAAACTTCCGCACCGCCAATCGAAAAACCCTTTAATCCACAATCCTCAATCAGCTTGCCAACACTCGCGTCGGGCGGATTGCGAAAGACCGACCCGCAAGAAGCGCGACCCATGGGCTGCGTGCGCTTGCGCCGCGTCAGGTACCGCTCCATACGCTCGCGAATGTCGGCCTTGGGCGCAGGCTTGAGCTTAAGCACGCACTCGAGAATAATCTCGTTACGCGGCAGGCTGCACTCACGGTAGCCCCAAGCAATCTCAGACCCCGCATAATGTTTAATGCCGGATGCCGGGTCAAACGTGACCACATCCTCGACAAGCGAACCTATCCACTCGGTCCGCGTACCGGCGTTCATGGATACGGCGCCGCCGACCGAGCCGGGGATGCCAACCGCAAACTCAAGGCCCGAAAGCCCGCGCGACAGGGCATCGTTGACCAAACGTGCGAACATAACGCCCGCGCCAACGGTCAGCGTGCAACCGTCCTCGGCAACAACCGTGCGCTGAAACTCACGCCCCAGCGAAATGACGGCACCGCGATAGCCCGCATCGGCAACAAGCAGATTAGATCCCTTGCCGATAATGACCCACGGCACCTGCTCGCGGTCGAGCACTGCCACGGCACGACGAAGGGCATGATAGCTATGGCACGTAACGAAGAGGTCGGCCTTGCCGCCGATACGATAACTCGTATGACGCGCAAGGCGTTCATCCTCGACTACATCCGTGTCAATCATGCCCGAAAGCGCCATGACGGCGTTAAACAGACCCATAGGGGCTAAGCGTCTTTCTTGGCAGTCAGATACTCGATGAACTCAGGGCCAACGGTCGTAACGTCGCCGGCGCCCATAGTAAGCAGCAGATCGCCCTCACCTACCATCTTCTCGAGCTCACGATTGAGCTCGAGACGGCTGGAGCAGTACACGACCTCCTTGCCGGGGTGCTTGGCGCGCACAGTGTCGGCGAGCATCTTGGAGGTAACGCCCGGAATCGGCATCTCGCCAGCAGAGAACACATCAATGAGCAGCAGCTTATCGGCATTGGCGAAGGCATCGGCAAAGTCATCGCACAGCGCCTGCAAACGCGAATAGCGGTGCGGCTGAAACACAACGTCGACATGCTTATAGCCCAGCGACGAGGCGGCGGCAAGCGTCGCCTTGATCTCGGTGGGGTGATGTCCGTAGTCATCAACCACGGTGATGCCGTCAATATCGCCCACATGGGTAAAGCGGCGACGAACGCCCTCAAAGCTCGAAAGCGCCTCGGCTGCGGCGTCGACGTCGAGGCCCAGGACATGGGCAACGGTTAGCACTGCCGTGGCGTTAAGCATGTTGTGGCGACCGGGGTTGCTCTTGATCTTGACAGCATGCTCGGTCCCGTCCTCAAAGCGAACGATAAAGTCGCTCTGAATGCCCTTGACATCCGGATGCACGCAGACGACATCGTTGGTTTCGGCAAAGCCATAGGAAAGCACGTGGCGACCCGTCGACTTGGCGAGTTCGACCAGATGCGGGTCCTCACCGCAAACGATGACGGTACCGCTCTCTCCAACCAGGCCCATAAACTTGGCAAAGGTGGCCTCGATCTCCTCGATACCTGAGTAGTGATCGAGGTGGTCGGCCTCGACGTTGGTCACGATGACCACGTTGGGATTCAGGAACAGGAACGAGCTGTCGGACTCATCGGCCTCCGCGACAAAATAGTCACCCGAGCCGTTCTTTCCGTTGGTATCGTAGCCCTCTACGATACCACCGATCAAAAAGCTGGGATCCAGGCCCATGCGGTCGAGCATGGTGGCGCACATCGAAGACGTGGTGGTCTTGCCATGCGTGCCGGCAACAGCGATGGTAGTGTAGCCGTGGCCCAGAGCCGAGAGCATCTTGGCGCGGGGCCACACGGGAATACCGAGCTCGCGAGCGCGCACGAGCTCAGGGTTGGACTCCGGAATAGCGGTGGAGACAACAACCACGTCGGGCTTGACCTCGTCGATCGTGGCTGCCTCATGGCCCACATGCACCTTCACACCAGCGCGGGTAAGTTGGCGGATATAACGTGACGTCTTAAGGTCGGAGCCGGTAACGGCATAACCGCGCTCGTGCAGAACGAGGGCGATGCCGCTCATGCCGGCGCCGCCGATACCGATAAAGTGGGCGCTCTTGAACTCGGGCGCGGAGGTTGCAGTCTGGGAATCAGCCATGTGCTCGTGTACTCCTTGCGTAAACACTGCCTGTAACCCGTTAACTGTACCGCACCTACCGCATCAGCGCGAGGGAGACCGACGATATCCCGTCTAACTAACGCAAACCCTCTACCGCATCGGCCAGAAGAGCGGCGGCGCGGTCCTGAGCCAACCCGCGCGCCGCCTGACGCATGGCATCGCGCGCGGCGGCGTCATCCACCAGATGCAGCAGCTCCTCGGCAAACGCCGGAGCATCGATATCGGCATCGGCACAAAGCACGCCGGCACCGGCATCGACCAGATAGCGCGCATTGGTCGTCTGGTGGTCGGCCGTGGCATGCGGATACGGCACGAGCACCGAAGGCACGGCGAGGGCGGCAATCTCGGCCACGCTCGAGGCGCCGGAACGCGAGAGCACCAGGTCAGCGGCAGCTAGCATGTCGCCCATGTTGTCAATGTAGGGCTGGACGCGATAGCGCTTCGTCTCATCGGACGTCAGCGCCAAAGCACGCTCGGTGTCCTCAAAGCCATCGGCTCCCGTCGAATGCAAAATGTAGAGATTCTCACGCGAAAGCAGCTCGCCCTTGAGCGAGGCTACGCGCTCGTTAAGATGCTGGGCACCGAGCGAACCGCCAAAGACAAGCAGCAGCACAGCGTCCTCGGGCACGCCAAGTGCCTCGCGGCCGCGGGTGCGATCGCCCTCAATGACCGAGCGGCGCACCGGATTACCGGTCATAAGCACATGCTCAGGGTCGCCCTCGTGCTCAAAGACAGAGCGCGCAGCCGGCACCGAGATGCACACGCGGGCGGCATGGGAACTCATCATCTTATTGGCCAGACCCGGAACAGAGTTCTGCTCGTGCAGCAGATACGGAACGCCCGCATCCTTGCACCAGCCCAGCAGCGGAACCTCGACGTAGGCACCAAAACCGATGGCAGCATCGGGCTTGCCAACCTTTGAGAAATGACTGGCAAGCGAGCGCTTGGCCTTATTGACGCGCCACAGCGAAGTCAGCGCGGTCCAAGGACGGGAGCGGTCGAAGCCCGTGACCGTGATAGGTACAAAATCGAACCCGGCCTCGGGAACCAAACGACCCTCGAGCTTGTGTGACTGACCCACGAACACAACATGATGTCCGCGGTCGCGCAACTCCTCAGCCAAAGCGAGCGCAGGGTTGATATGTCCCGCCGTGCCGCCAGCTGCGATAGCAACGGTCATCTTATCGGTCATGGTAATCCCTTCGTACGCGCGGTCCCTTATCGTCGGTGCGCAGACGCGCCGACGGGTCCGAATTCAAATCGATTCGATTATATCCGCCACCCGAGCTTCGGGGGTTCGGGCGTTGGGAACGCCCCTGCGGCGCCGTTCGCGGGCGCGGACGAGCCGCCGGCTCG
>URRJ01000021.1 GCA_900550205.1 uncultured Collinsella sp.
ATTGCTCCATAGCGGCACTCCTTCGCTCGATTTCAAACGGATACAAGAGTACCACCGGTCGCAACGGGGCCGAATAGCGGTCTCAAACCGCACCGAATCGGCAGCCGCTAGACCGGGGTGGATCGCGCGATCCAACCATGCTCTTATCAACTCTAAATGATCCGTTTTCCTCCGTCCCCAACGGATCAATAAGAAAAGAGGGGCTGTCCCACGTTGATGGGACAGCCCCTCTGGCCTCGATATGTGCGAAACGGCTCGCTAGTAACCCTGGCCGTAGCCTTGACCCTGGCCCTGCTGGCCCAACAGCTCCTCCAGGTACTGGCGCAACTGCTCGTCGGTGATGCCGCCGTTGCCGGTGTCGGTCGCGCTGTCGTCCTGCTGCTGGCTCTGCAGCTCCTCGTCAGAGCCCAACTCAACCGTGACCTTCTTCTCGTCCTTGCCGCGCATGAGCGTGATCTCGACCTTCTCGCCCACCTCGTGGCTGCGCAGCGCAATGATCAGGCCATCGGCACTCGTAATCTCATCGTCGCCCAGCTTGGTAATGACATCGCCCTCTTGGACGCCAGCCTTGGCGGCAGGACCGTCCTCGACGACGCTTGCCACATACGCGCCGCTATCGGTGCTCAGCTTGTTGGTGCGGGCGCTGAGCGCATTGACGCTCGAAAGCGTAGCGCCCATGTATGGATGCACCGGCGTCTTGCCGTCGATGATCTGGTCGGCAATGTTCTTGGCGTAGTTAACCGGAATGGCAAAACCCACGCCCGAGCTGGAGCCCGAGTAGCTCTCGATGAGCGAGTTGATACCCACCAGCTCGCCATTGTCGTTGACGAGTGCGCCGCCGGAGTTGCCCGGGTTGATGGCGGCATCGGTCTGGATCATGTTGGCGTAGATGGTGTTGCCGCTGGTAGAGCTCATGGCCGTGGAGCGATACAGCGCCGACACAATGCCCGTGGAGACAGACTGCTCGTTGCCGAACGGCGACCCGATCGCCATGACCCACTCGCCCACGTTGAGCTTGGAGGAATCACCGATCTCAATCGGCGTGAGCTTGGAGGCGTCTGCATCCTTGAGCTTGATGACGGCCAGGTCGCTCGAAGCATCGTTGCCCACGAACTCGGCCTCGTAGGTGGTGCCGTCGTCCATGGTCACCACGTACTGGTCGTAACCATCGACCACGTGGTTGTTGGTGAGGATGTGGCCCTCGGTATCGAGCACCACGCCCGAACCGACGCTGCCCGAGCCGTCCGACTCATCAGCAGACTGCGAAAGCGAGCCATTCTGGCTGCCGCTCGAAGTGGCGGTGATGGAAACGACGGAGGGCAACGCCTTGGCAGAGACGGCCTCGGCCAGCGTGGTGTCCTCGGAGTCGATGGTGATCTTTTGCGTCGATGAACCCGAAGCACCCGCCGTCACGGCGTTCCTGCCGCCGCCGATATCGAGCGTGCCACTCATAATGAGCGCAATGACCAACAGGGCTCCGCAGGCACAGCCGGCGAGTGCCGTAATAAAGATCGGCAGCTTTTTGGTCTTGGTCTTGACCACCGTGTGCTTGTTTACAACCTGCTGACCGCCCAGCGGCTGGCCGGTCTGTGTATCGTAAGCCTGCACGTAGGGAATGTTACTGCCGGCAGGCGTCGACTCCACCTGCACACGCGGCTGCTGCTGGGTCTCGCCAGCGTTGCCCACGTCCTGGGGACGCTGGGAATCGTTCTCGCTCATAGCTGCGATCCTTTCGTCAAATAACCAAAGGCCCGCCAAACATGTGGCGGGCCATCATTGTTCACGTTGAGTTGTACCCCAATATGCGGGCGAACGTGTACGAGAACGCAATCTTTTAGGAAGGCTTAAGTTCTGCTGCAGGCCCAAAAGGAACCCGTACCTGCGTCAAAACCACCACAAAGGTGCCTGTCCCCTTTGTGGTGGAAATCTAGTCCTTAAACAGATAACCCACGCCGCGGACGGTGGTGATGTGTGCCGCGATCTGCGGGCCCACCTTGGAGCGGATGCGTCGGATGTGCACGTCGACGGTACGCGTGCCGCCGCAGTACTCAAAGCCCCACACGCGGTGCAGCAGCACTTCGCGGCTGTAGGCGCGGTTGGGGTGCGTCGCCAAAAAGCTCAGCAGCGAGTACTCCATCAGCGTCAGGTCGATGGGCTCATCATCGAGTGTCACCTGGTAGGTGGCCAGGTTAATCTCGAGGTTATCGATGTTGAGTACATCGTCGGCGGCGACGGTCTCCTCCTCGCCCATCAGGTGCTGCGCACGAGCCTTAAGCTCGTTGGGCGTCGCCGTGGGGCATACAAAGTCGGCATGCGCGTGATTCGGCAGGCGCAGGGTGCCGAGCGCCTCGTCGTCAACGATCACCAACATGGGGACGCCGCCGCGATCGTCAAGCCACTTGGCAATCTGATCGATGCGGTCGCTGCGAATGCCATCGGAATCGAGGATCAGCAGGTCAAAGTCGTGCGCCGCAGTCGGCGAATCGGGAGTAGCCAGGCTCACCTCGACACCCAGGGTGGTCGTCAAGCTGCGGGCAAACTCGTGGAAGCGCGTCGTGCGCGCCATGAACAGGGCACTCTTTTCGGACATATCGGCCTCCAAGGAAATGAGCTCAATCGTACTGGAACAAGCCAGCGCGATTAGGAGTTCGCCAGGTAGTGCTTGATCTCCCACTCGGTGATCGTAGACTCAAACTTATGCCACTCGGCGCGCTTCTTTTTGAGGAAGAAGCTGTGGATGTGCTCGCCGAGGGCATCCTTCATAAACTGCGAGTCCTCAAACACGTCGAGTGCCTCTTTGAGCGAGCGCGGCAGCGGCGTGTAGCCGGCCTCGACCATCTGACGGTCGGTAAGCTTGAGCGTCTCGGCAGTTGCCTCGGGCGGGAGTTCCAGCTTGCGCTCGATGCCGTCCAGACCGGCCGCTAGCGTGACGGCGTTGACCAGGTACGGGTTGGCCATGGGGTCGGGGCTGCGAAGCTCGATGCGCGTGGACAGCTGCTTGCCGGGCTTGTAGACCGGGATGCGGACCATGCTCGCGCGGTTGCGCAGGCCCCACGTGGCGTACTGCGGCACGGAGTCGCCACCCGTGGTGATGCGCTTGTACGAGTTGACCGTGGGGTTGGTGATGGCGCTGATCTCGCGGGCATGCGCCAGGATGCCGGCCATGTAGTGTTTGGCGATGTCAGAGAGGTGGTACTTCTCGTCGTCCTCGCCCCAAAAGACGTTGTTGCCGTCGTGGTCGAATAGCGACTGGCACAGGAACATAGCGCTGCCGTCCTCGCCTGCCAACGGCTTGGGCATAAAGGAGGCGTGGCAGCCGCTCTCGTAGGCCTGCTGCTTAATGATGAGTTTGGCCGTGGTGATGGCGTCGGACATGCTCAGGGCCTCGGCGTGGCGCAGGCTCATGCCGTGCTGCGAGCGGCCGGCGGCGTGGAAGGTGTACTCCACGGGCACGGACATCTTCTCGAGCGTGAGGACCGTGTTGCGGCGCAGGTCGCGAGCGGCATCGCTCACCGAAAGATCGAAGTAGCCCACGTTGTCGAGCGGCTCGGGGGTGTGCTCGTCGGGGAAGTAGTAATACTCCAGCTCGGCGCCCACGTTGAGCAGGTAGCCAGCCTTCTCGGCCTTATAGAACATGCGGCGCAACGCATCGCGCGGATCGCCGGCGAAGGGCTTGCGGTCGGGGGTGCACACATCGCAGAACACGCGGGCGACGCCGTTGTGGCTCGGGCGCCACGGCAAAATCTGGAAGGTCGAAGCATCGGGAAACGCCAGCATGTCGGCTTCCTCGGGCGTGGCAAAGCCCTCGATGGCGGAGCCGTCAAAGCCAATACCCTCCTCAAAAGCGACCTCGAGGTCCTCGGGGCTAATGGCAAAGTTCTTGAGGCGGCCGAGAATGTCGACAAACCACAGACGAACAAAGCGGATGTCACGCTGCTCTACGGAGCGGAGTACGTAATCGATGTTCTGCTGGTTCATGTCGCTCCCCTTTCTTTCGGGCGGGTTTCGACTGGTCTATATCGCAGATACTATCGCAGAAAAATGTTTCCGCAGGGTTAAAGCGTATCAAGCGCTCAAAAAACGTGTGTGAACAGGCAGTTGCGAACGAATGGTTAGCGCAAGGTCGATGCGCGGTGTTCGATATGACCGGGAATCTCGATGCGTTTGGGGGCGAGCTTTGCGGCTTCGCCCACGGTGGTGGTAACAACGTCAATGCGCTCGGAGAGGCACCCGACCACGCGCTCGGCGATGGTAAGGGTGTCTTGCGCGGCCGTGGTCACGCCGCCAAAGAGCACATGGTTCCAGGGGTAGTCGTCAAACGTCGCGATTTTGAGCCCCGCCGGCAGCGAGGGACCAAGCTGCGCCAGCGCCTCGGTCAGACGCAGGAAAACCAGGCCGTTGACAGCAATGAGGCCGAGCTTTTTGCCCGCATAGTCGCGGATGGTCTCGTCCAGGCGGCTGACGCCCGTGGCGCCCCCGTCGGCCAAGGTGATAACCTCGCCCGCAAGGCCACGGTGCGAAAGCTCGTCAGTAAAGGCCTTGGCGCGCTCGCGACGCACGGGGCTGTCGTCGCTTGCCTCGGTGAGCATGCACAGGCGCTCACAGCCCGCAGCGGCGAGCTCGTCTACCAAGCCAGCGACCAGCTCACGGTTGTTAGATGTCACCAAGTCGATGCCGCCGTCGGCAACATCGCGGTCGAGCAGCACAACGGGCAAGCGCCCCGCGGCCGCGGCGATCGCCTTGTCGTTGCCTCCGCAGGTATTGACGACCAGGCCGTCCACGCCGGCATCGATAAGTCTGGTGAGCGACTCTGCCTCCTTGGCGGGGTCGCTGCCGCTAATGGCCGTCATGAGCGAGCAGCCGCGCGCAGCGGCGCTGGCGGAAAGTCCTTCGAGCATGGCGCTGGAGAACGGGTTGGCGATGTCGGCCAGGATCACGCCGATGAGGTTGGTGCGCGAGCTCCGCAGATTGCGCGCGGCGGCACGTGGGCGATAGCCAGTGCGCTCGATAACCGCCGCGATGCGGGCACGGGTCTCCTCGGTCATTTGCCCGGGACGGTTGTTGAGATAGCGCGAGACCGTGGCCGGGCTCACGCCCGCCTCGGCGGCAATGTCCTTGATTCTCATCTGCGCCATAACGCACCCCGTTTCCCAATTGTCGGCGGTCTGAGCCATTTTAGGCATTTTTTTAAAAATCTCGGTTGCAAAACGCTGTAGGTGAGCGGCATCGTTTTTGCGCCTCGAGCAGATGCGATGATGGACTAGACTGACGAGTCTTTAGGCAGCTCAAAGTAGTCGGGATGCAAGGCGATAACCGGGCCCTGCTCCTCGGGCATCAGATGCAAGTGCGTCTCTGCCAGATAGCTCGCCGTGTCGGTATCGCCCCTCTTAATGGCCTCGAGAATCCGGCGATGCTGCCGGCGAATCGGCTCCCAATCCAGGTCCTGCGACACCATACGCAACCAGTTGTATCGCTCAAAATGCGTGTTGACGCTCTTCATCCAATCCCACAGCATGTGACGGCCAGCAATCTCAAAACACGTCTCATGGAACAGGTTGTCCAGGTCAAAGAAACGACGCGTTTCGCTATGGTCGAGCGACTCGGACTCGGCAAGAATCTGCTCGAGCCGATGCTTTTGCTCGGACGAAGCGGCCGAACAGCATTTTATGAGTACGCTTCTTTCGAGTTTCTCGCGCAAGAAACAGGCATTCTCGGCGTGTTCCATGCTGATCTTAGAGACGTAGGTGCCGCTCTTGGGACGCGTTTCCACCAGCTCTTGCTCGCGCAGGCGCACAAAGGACTCGCGAATGGGCGTGCGCCCGATCCCTGTCTCTTTTTCCAGACCAATTGCCGAAAGGCGCGTGCCGGGCCTGAGCTCGGCATAGATGATCTTGGAGCGCAGTGCGTTGTATGCCTGATCTTGCAGGCTCTGATTATGCTGGTGTTGTTCCATAAAGCCCTCGGATGAAGCTCACGGTTTGTCGAATTTCACCACGTAATACTATCGCATCGACACGCCCCAGCTCCCAATCAGTCTTTTTGGGACGGGGCTCTTTTAGCTACCCTGGCCCGCAGATCGGCCCCCTTGCCACAAAAGTGGCCCATCTACTACGTTAACACGGATAGCCTCGGCCATACCGAAAACCGTGAAAACAAAACCGCAGGTAGACAGCTTGTCGATTTTCGAAAAAGCCGACTATGGTTGACCCCTGCGGCTTAAACGTAGTAGATAGGCCCTTTTCGTGGCGCAGCACTACTGCACCCCAAATTGGTACCTCGAGCCTGTTATAAGTTGCTATGAAATACGGACGGTTGATAATCAGGGCGCGCTATACGACTTGCTATTTCTCACTATACTTTGCTGTACGTCGCTATACTTTGCTATATCTTGCTATAACTTGACAATAATCGGCCCGTTACCATCCGGGATATAACGGACCCCAAGCCAACGCTGGCTTGGGGTCCGTCTTGTACCATGGCTCTTTTGGACTAAGAGCGCTCATATTTCGTGGCCCGCCCGGTTCCCTGCCTTACGATTGCATTCCGTTCAAGCAGAGATTCGAGTGCCGCCAACGTCCGCATGCGGCTCAGCCCCGTCTGTTTTTCAATCTCGCTTCGCGACATAATTCGCCCGCCCGACAAGGCCTTGAGAACCCGGACCTCTTCCTCGGACCCTTCAAAGGCATCGGTAACGGGCAATGTGACGGCCACCATGCCGCCGCGAACATCAAAAATTGGTTGATTGATCGAATCGCGATAGGCGCGTCTAATGCGCGCGATTCCCGTACCAAATTTCTCGATGTAATCCAGCTTTAAGAAGGCCTCTGCAACGATGGGGTTTCTGAGCACGGATATCTGCCCGTACAGGTATTGTTCCGTCGTCAAACCGGCGGGCAGCGATCCGGGGGAGGTCACAACGACACGATCATCGTACAGGGCAATTTGAACGTTCGCTCGAACGTCCCACGTCCGATGCACCAAAGCGTTTGCAACAGCTTCGCGGAATGCCTCAAGAGGAATTCGATCGGTTTGGACGCGCTCCATCCCTTCGATACGCTCATAACGGTAGTAGCGTGCAAACATAGCCACCGCCCTGTCCACCTGCTCAATTGCGGATACATTTGTCGCCGTCTCGCGATCCAAGATCACATCCTCGGTATCGCCAAAACGGACGCAGTCGATGCCCGGAAAATCATTCTTATCCGCCAAAATCGCCGCGGCATTGGTATAGCCATCCTTGCCGAGCAAGCGGAGCGTACGCATGATATCCGGCGTTAACTCGGAAATGCCGAGGTGTTCAACACACTTATGCTCGAGCGTATGAAAGCCCAAGTCCTGGCGAGCCGACGTGAGCGCGTCGAACGTTACGTTGCTGCCTTCGAGCGTCAGCCTGCCATACTCAAACCGGTCGACCTCCACCGTTGCCGAATCGTTTCGTCTGTAGGCCTTTCCCTTGCTTCGATAGGGTTTGTCCTGCCCCTCATAAACCGTAAGGATTACGATCCCGTGTTTCTCATCGGGCTCAAGCGAGTAACGGGGCGCGGGATCAAGACTGTCGTTAATCATGTTCTCGATGCGCAGGCATTCTGCAACCGGATCCGCAAGACCGACAGCCACGCCCTCGTCATCAACGCCAAACTCAATCTTGCCCGTCCCGTAGTTTGCATAAGCGCTCACCGTTTTAAGAAACGTCGGCGTAACGCTTTCCTTGTATTCGACTGTAGGGCTCTCTCTAACAACCATATGCACAACCCCCTCGTTTCGTACCATTCATAACCGTATTATAAGACGAAAACCGTTTGCGTATTGATTTATCCAAGACGCAAACAGTTTTCGTCTTATAATACGTCTGCAATCCAAACGAAAAGAACCCCGAGCTCGTATGAACTCGGGGCTCTTTGTGCCGCACATCTATGGGAGGAGAAATTCGATGCGTATGGGCGTTACTCCATGAAGCCGCCCTGGGATGGCGGCAACCTCGTCAATGGGGTCAGGTTTACATGCATCAACTTAGCGCAAAGTAACCTGTCCCCCACGCACAAAGGGTTGACTAGAGCTCGCAGGCAACCTTGTAGCCATCGCCGATGGCGTCGCGAATGTTGCCGCACTTGTTGGCGTCACCCAGCACGTGGGTGGTAACGCCGGCAGCGGCAAGGTCGTCGGCCAACTTGGTATTGGGACGATAGCCCATGGCAAGCACCAGCGTATCGGCATCGGCGATGGTGTGGACCTCGCCATCCTTCTCGTAGCTGATGGCATCCTCGGTAATCTCGGTCACCTTGGCCTCGGTCAGCACGTGAACGCCCTTGGAAAGCATGCGTGTGATGAGCACCGCGCGGCCGGCACCGCCCTCGTTGGCAGCAAGCGTCTTGGTCATCTCGATGACGGTGACATCGCGATTGGCCGGCGACAGGTCGTTGACCAGCGGGGCCAGGTAATCGGCCGTCTCGCAGCCAACGGTACCGCCGCCCACGATGACGATCTTCTTGCCCGGGAAAGCCTTGCCGCCCAGCAGGTCGTCGGCCGTCATAACCTGCTTAAAGCCCTGCATGAAGGCCGGAGCGATGGGCTCGGCGCCATAGGCCAGGACGACCTCGTAACCTGCGTAGTCGCGCTGAATGTCCTCGGCCGAAAGCTCGGTGCCAAAGACGCACTTCACGCCGGCCTCGGCCAGGCGACGGTACTGGTACTTGATCACGCGGGTGAGTTCCTGCTTTGCCGGCGGCACGGCTGCGATGCGCATTTCGCCGCCCGGCTCATCCTGCTTGTCCACGAGCACCACGTTGTGGCCGCGCTCGGCGGCAATGTAGGCTGCCTCCATGCCCGCAGGACCAGCGCCCACAACGAGCACGTTCTTGGCCTCGGCGGCAGGCTCGTAACCGGCCTCGTCGCGCTCAACATCGGGGTTGACGGTGCAGGAGATGCGCTTGCCAAACATAATGCCGTTCAGGCAGCGCAGGCAGCCAATGCAGGGACGGATGTCGTCGGCGTTGCCGGCAGCGGCCTTGTTGCAGAACTCGGCATCGCACAGATTGGCGCGGCCCATCATGCAGATATCGGCAGCGCCGTCCTCGATCAGCTCCTCGGCGATCCAGGCCTCGTTAATGCGTCCGACGGTGGCGACGGGAATGTTGACGTGCTTTTTGATCTCGCGCGAGCAGGCGGCGTGCGAGGCCTGCTGCGTGCCGGCGGCGGGAATCGCGGAACCGCGCTTGATGGTGGTGCCACCCGACACGTGAATCATGTCGACGCCGGCCTTTTCCAGGCGACGCGAGACGTAGATCATGTCGTTGAGGGTCAGGCCGCCATCGGTGTACTCGTCGCCCGAGATGCGGACGTCGATGATAAAGTCCTTACCGCAGCGCTCGCGAATCTCGGCGATGACCTCGAGCAAAAAGCGCATGCGGGCGTCGAGCGAGCCGCCGTACTCATCGGTACGCTTGTTGTAGAGCGGGGTCAAAAAGCCGCCGAGCATGCCGTGGGCGTGTGCAGCATGGACCTCGACGCCATCGACACCGGCCTTCTGCATACGCACGGCAGCGTCGCCAAACTGATGCGTGAGCTCGTGGATCTCATCGACCGTGATAGGACGCGGTGCCTCGCGGGCATAGGACGGTCCCACGAAGGACGGAGCGAGCAGGCGCGGCGTGCCCGGAATGTTAAAGGCCATGTAGGCGGGGTGGAAGAGCTGCGGCATGATCTTGCAGCCATACTCGTGGACGGCTGCGGCGAGCTTTTCCCAGCCAGGGATAAACGTGTCGTCGTAGCAGCACATGTCACCCGGCAGATAGGTATAGGTGGGCTCAACCGTCACGACCTCGGTGATGATCAGGCCAACGCCGCCCTTGGCACGGGCACGGTAATGATCGACCAAGTCGTCGGTCACATAGCCATGATCGGCCAGGTTGGTGGACACCGGCGGCATAAAGACGCGGTTCTTGACCTCGGTCGTACCGACCTTGATCGGGCTAAAGAGCATCGGGTAGGCGGATGACTCCATACAGGCTTCCTTTCGTTTAAGCCGCTCGGCGGCAGTTGCTAACGTACTTATCCTATCAGCAACTGCCGCATTCGCAGTCAAACATGCCCAAACGCCGGTCGGCTAATGAATACCGCGGCCCAAGTCTTCGGCGATTTTGTCCACGCCCTTAAGTGCGGCGCACGTCTTTTTGTTGGAGCAATGCCCGGTGCAAACGCCGCCCTGAGCGCAGTCGGCGCAGGTACCCTTACGGTAGATGCGCACGCACACGGCGACAAACGCAATACCGATAACAGCCAGTACAACAATATCGATAGGTGCCATAGCAAGCCTCCTCTAGTTAACCACCGCTTACTTTACCCCATTCTCCACCTACCAAAAAGGGACAGGTTTATTTTGGTCGATTTTATCTGCGGAAACGCCACATCTCCCCACCAAAAAGCCCGAGTGTCGCTGGGACACCCGGGCTTTTGGAAAGGGGCTAATCCTTATTCAGACTTAAGCGGAAACTGCGGCGGAAGCAGTGTTGGTCTCGTCCTCGTCGGTCCAAGCGTGCTTGGGCATGGGACGGAAGATCTGGAAGAGCATCGCAACCAGCAGCACAATGGCCACAACCGTCCAGATACCAAACTGTCCCAACACAAGCAGGTTGTAGAACTGATTGATGAACAGGGCGATCACCCAAGCGAAGAGGCACTCGTAGCCGATAGCAATCGCGGTCCACTTGCCGGAGTCCATCTGGTTGCGGATGGTACCCATGGCGGCGAAGCAGGGGGCGCACAGCAGGTTGAAGGCACCGAATGCCACGCAAGCGCCCATGGTCGGAAACATACCAGCAAATGCGGTCCACAGGCTCGGATCGGTCTCGCCGGCATCGGCAACGGACAGCAGCGAGCCAGCGGTAGCGACGACATTCTCCTTGGCGACGAGGCCCGAGACGGTCAGCGCAGTGGCCTGCCAAGTGCTAAAGCCGAGCGGGGCGAAGATCCAAGCGACCAGGTTGCCGAGCATGGCGAGCACGGAGTAGTCCATGAACTCCTCGGGGATGCCGTCCATCGCAGGCAGGAAGCCAAAGGAACCGTTATAGCTACCAAAGTTGGACAGGAACCAAACCACGACGGTGGAGGCGAAGATGACCGTGCCGGCCTTCTTGATAAAGGCCCAGCAGCGCTCCCACACGTGCAGCGCCCAAGAGCGGATCGCCGGGAAGTGATAAGCCGGGAGCTCCATGACAAACGGGGTCGGGCGGCCGGCGAAGAGCTTGGTCTTCTTGAGCATGAGGCCCGAAGCGATGACGGCAAAGACGCCCAGGAAGTAGAACAGCGGGCTGATCCACGCGGCGGTGGTGGAAGAGTCACCGATGATGGAGCCCATGAGCAGGGCGATGATCGGCAGCTTAGCGCCACAGGGGATGAACGTGGTGGTCATGACCGTCATGCGGCGGTCCTTCTCGTTCTCGATGGTCTTGGTAGCCATGACGCCGGGGACGCCGCAGCCCGAGGACACGAGCATGGGGATGAAGGACTTACCGGACAGACCAAAGCGGCGGAACACGCGGTCCATGATGAAGGCGACGCGAGCCATATAGCCGCAGTCCTCCAGGAAGGACAGCATCACAAAGAGCAGGAACATCTGCGGCACGAAGCCGAAGATGGCACCCAGGCCGCCAACGATACCGTCACAGACGAGCGAATCGACCAGACCGCCATCCTCGGTGCCGCCCGCCACGAGGGCATCGTGCACCATGGTGGTAATACCGGGGACATAGGGGCCATACTGCGCCGGATCGACCGAATCGGCGTCGTCGCCCGCAGCCTCAACAGCTGCGTCGTAGGCGTCGCGGCCCTGGCCGAGCACATACCAACCGTCGGTACCAAAGAGCTGGTCGTTGGTGAAGTCGGTCACCGTGCCGCCCAGGGTGGAAACGGCGATGTAGTACACGCAGAACATGATGACCACAAAGATCGGCAGGCCCAGGATGCGGTTGGTAACCACGCGGT
This sequence comes from uncultured Collinsella sp., assembly GCA_900550205.1. GTDB lineage: Bacteria > Actinomycetota > Coriobacteriia > Coriobacteriales > Coriobacteriaceae > Collinsella. The sequence goes on from URRJ01000021.1 coordinate 11,980, forward strand.
CGATCTTCTCGGAAGTGCTCATCTTGGCAGGGGCCTTGGTAAGGCACTCGTCGATGATGTGCGCGATCACGCCGTAGCGCTCACCGGTGATGATGGACTCAGCGTCGTCGTCGCAGTCCTGCTCGCACTGAGCGACCAGCTGTTCCACGCGAGCGGCCTTCTCCTTAGTGAGGTTGATGAGTTTGCAGGCGTCTGCATCACGCTCGAACAGCTTGACAGCGTAGTAGCGGCGCTTGTTGGCGGGAACGCTCGCCGGAAGGTTGTTCTCGATGTGCGTCAGAACGTCCTCAATGGAAGAGTCGAACTTGTGCTCCGGCACCTGGCCCTTGGAAGCGGCGGATTTCTTAACCTGCTCGAACAGCTCCTTGATACCCTTGTTCTTAAGAGCCGAGATCATCATGACCGGGCAGCCGAGCTTCCTGGACAGCTTGTCGGTGTCGATCTTGTCACCGTTCTTCTCGACCAAGTCGGCCATGTTGAGGGCAACGACCACGGGCAGGCCGGTCTCGATGACCTGAAGCGCCAGGTACAGGTTACGCTCGAGGTTGGTGGCATCGACCACCTGAACGACGACATCGGGCTCGCCGCTCATGAGGTAGTCGCGCGAGCACTGCTCCTCGGGGCTGTAGGGGGAAAGCGAGTAGATGCCGGGGAGGTCCGTGATGGTAACGTTCTTGTCGCTTAGGAGCTTGGCTTCCTTTTTCTCAACCGTGACGCCGGGCCAGTTGCCAACGTAGCCGTTGGCGCCGGTGATCAGGTTGAAAAGCGTGGTCTTGCCGCAGTTGGGGTTACCCGCCAGCGCGACATGGATCTGAGAATCCGCCATTCAATCCTTCTTCCTTGTGTGCCTGCGCTGCTTTCTCCGCGCAGGCTGGATAATGTGCTTCAAAGTGCAGCATTAAGTTAGAAATACCTAACTTTATCTGCAGAAATATACGTCGCGAGCCCTTACTGGACCTCGACGACGGCCGCCTCCTCCTTACGGATGGAAAGCTCGTAGCCGCGCACGTTGATCTCGACCGGATCACCGAGCGGTGCAACCTTCACGACCTTGAACGAAGTGCCCTTGATGAGCCCCAGGTCCATAAGGTGGCGGCGAAGCGCACCCTCACCGTGAAGCTTGACGATGGTGGAGCTCTCGCCCACCTTAACGTCACCCAACGTCTTCATCCTCTTGTCCCCCTTTCGGTTTTTATGAAATGCTGCTGACTAACCGACGGTCATGATGTGCATGGCAACCTTGGAATCGATACCAAAGCGTGCGCCCAGCACCGTGACGATGATATTGGCGCCACTCGAGCTCACAACGTGGATTTCGTTGCCCTCGACAAAGCCGAGGTCCTTGAGGTGGTGCTTCATGTCCTCATTGCCCTTTACACGAGACACGCGCACGGTTTCGCCCGCTTTTACCATCGAAAGCGGCATGGCCGACATCTGCGGTCCGCAAGACATGAGTGGCTCCTAACGTCAGTTCGTCCTCAACATCGACGCGATAAAAGTTAACCACGTCTATGTTCGCTTTAGTAAACTAGCACGTGGTTAACTTTTTGGAAAGGGTCCTGTTCAGTTTTTCGAAAAAGTTTCCTATACGAAACAAAACAAAAAGGCGCGGCAAAGGACTATCCTTTACCGCGCCCTATCATGCCTAGAGCGAGAGATTTCTGATCGATGTGACGCAGGAGGCCTCATCCACGCCCGAAACACGAAAGACGACGTTCTCGCCGCACTCACCATAGAGGGCCATGAGCCCCATGACATCGCGGCCATCCGTGTGGCGGTCGCCGATACTGACTGACACGTCGCTACGATGTTTGGCAATGATGTCATAGAGCAGCGCAACCGGGCGGGCATGTAGTCCCAACGGATCTTTAATCGTCTTTGTAAACTCGACCATGTCCCCTCCCGCGGCATCGCACATTCGGCCGGCAAACCCAGCCACGTGGTAGTTATTGTAGCGTTAGATGCTTGTTGAGGGCGGGACGGAAACCGCATCCCACTTCGAGCGTCAATGATGGGACACAGTTTCCGCCAGAAGGCTCAATCGGAAAGCGCGTCCCGTTATTTGGCTGGATTCTGGGTCGCAGTTTCCAAAGGGACTCTGTTTGGGAAACTGCGACCCGTTTTGGACGCAAATTCCGGGTCGTAGTTTCCGCGACGTCCGGTCGCCCCATGCCCTCACAACCTCGGCGCATAAAAAACGAGGGGAGGTGCGCGTCCTTCCCTCGTTGCGGGCAATATGTAGCCGCTCGCCTACATCAGGCGCAGGCTGACGTCCTTGAGCTGGGCGCCAGAAACGGCACTCGGAGCGCCCGACATAAGGTCGGAGCCGCTGGCCGTCTTGGGGAACGCCATGACGTCGCGGATGGAGTCGGAACCGGTGAGCAGCATGCACACGCGATCCAGGCCCAGAGCGAAACCGCCCATCGGGGGTGCACCAAACTTGAGCGCCTCCATGAGGAAGCCGAACTGAGACTCGGCGCGCTCCTCGGTAAAGCCCAGAAGCTTGAGCATGGACATCTGCATCTCGGCATTGTGGATACGCATACCGCCGCCACCGGCCTCAAAGCCGTCCATGACAAAGTCGTAGGTGCACGAACCGGCTGCCAGCGGATCGGCCTCGATCTTAGCGATGTCGGTCTCGGTCGGCAGGGTAAAGGGCTGGTGCTCGGCAGCATAGGCCTTGCGGTCCTCATCCCAGTGGAACAGCGGGAAGTTGACGACCCACAGGAAGTCGTGGCCCTCGCGCTTGATCTCGAGTGCGTTGGCCATGTGAGAACGCATGCCGCCCAGGATCTCGTCGGAGAGCAGGCGCGGGCCGGCGGCGAACATCACCAGGTCGCCGGGCTCGACGTCCATGCGCTCGCGCAGAGCCGCCATCTCCTCGTCCGAGAAGAACTTGACGATGGGGCTGTTGATGGAGCCGTCCTCGCGGAAGGCGATCCAGGCCAGGCCCTTGGCGCCAAACGTGGAGGCCACGCCGGCGAGCTTATCGATCTTGGCACGTGCCCAGGCACCGGCGCCCTTGGCGTTGATGGCCTTGACGACAGAGCCCTCCTCGTTTGCGGCAGTCGCAAAGACCTTGAACTTGGAGTTGGCAAAGATGTCGGTCAGGTCGACCAGGTGCATGCCGTAGCGGGTATCGGGCTTGTCGGAGCCATAGGTGTCCATGGCCTCCCAGTAGTCCATGCGACGCAGCGGCGTGGGCATCTCGACACCCATGCGACCGAAGGCATCGGCAAGAACCTCTTCGAGCGCGCTCATGACATCGTTCTGGTCCACGAAGGACATCTCGATATCGACCTGGGTGAACTCGGGCTGACGGTCAGCACGCAGGTCCTCGTCGCGGAAGCACTTGGCAACCTGGTAGTAGCGCTCGACGCCGCCGACCATGAGCAGCTGCTTCAGAAGCTGCGGGGACTGCGGCAGGGCGTAGAAGTTGCCCGGCTGAATACGGCTGGGGACGATGAAGTCGCGGGCGCCCTCGGGCGTGGACTTGAACAGGGAGGGCGTCTCGACCTCCATGAACTCACGGTTGTGCAGCGCCTCGCGAATGGCAAAGGTAAAGTCGGAGCGCAGCTTGAGGTTGGCCATCATCTCGGGACGACGAAGGTCCAGATAGCGATAGCGCAGACGGGTGTCCTCGCTGGTCTCGATACCGTCCTCGATCTGGAACGGCGGAGTGACGGACGTGTTGAGCACCTCGGCATGGTCGGTCAGGACCTCGATCTCGCCGGTCGCGAGCTTGGTGTTGGTGGTCTCCTCGCCACGAGCGCGCACGACGCCGTGGATCTTGATGGGCCACTCGGGACGCATAGTCTCGGCGATCTTAAAGGCGTCGCCGTCGGAGTGCTCGGGATCGAAGGTGAGCTGCGTGATGCCCTCGCGGTCGCGAAGGTCGCAGAAAATAAGGCCGCCGTGGTCGCGGCGACGGCTCACCCAACCAGTGAGGGTGACCTCTTCGCCCACGTTCTCGCGGCGAAGCTCACCGCAGGTACGGGTGTGCATGGAATGCTCATCGATGGGACGGGTCTGGCTCATACCAGTGATCCTCCTTTATGGATCTGTGCCGCCCCGTGTCGTTCCGGGCGGCGTCGTACAGATTTGCCCAGCCTGCGTAAACCGCGCAGCCAGACATGGCGTTCTATCTTATCGCACCTGTGTCGATGTGCCGCGAAAAAGTAGCTCCTGCCCAAAGACTTGACGGAGACGAAACAATTGACGCACCGTGGCCGTCGCCAACGCGCGCCACGTGCGACAATGTGCCCCAATACAACTGCGCTCGGAAAGGCCCGCCATGACTGCACGCCTCATCGTTATGGATATCGACTCCACGCTCATCAACCAGGAGGTCATCGACCTGTTGGGCGAGGAGGCCGGCGTGGGCGAGCAGGTAGCGCAGATCACCGAGCGCGCCATGCGCGGCGAGCTCGACTTTAAGCAGGCGCTCGAGGAGCGCGTGGGGCTGCTTGCCGGACTGGACGAGAGCGTGTTCGAGCGCACCTTTGCGCGCGTGACCTTTACCCCCGGCGCGCTGGAGCTTGTGCGCTCGGCGCATAGCAAGGGCTGGAAGGTCGGCGTGGTAAGCGGCGGCTTCCACGAGGTCGCCGATAAGATCGTGGCCGCTGCGGGCATCGATTTTTGCCTGGCCAACCGCCTGGAAGTCGTGGACGGCAAGCTCACGGGTAAGCTGGCGGCAGACATTGTAACCAAGGAGTCCAAGCTCATCCAGCTGCTGGACTGGGCAGTTGAGTGCGGCGTCGACATGGCTCACACGGTCGCTATTGGCGACGGAGCAAACGACATCCCCATGATCCAGGCCGCGGGCACGGGCATCGCGTTTTGCGCCAAGCCCAAGACGCGCGAAGCCGCCCCGTTTGCCATCGACGAACGCAACCTGATGCTCGCCATGGACATCATCCTGCGTGACTAGTCGATTCGTCTAACAATTGAATCAGTCTGTCCTATAGTTTCCGAACAATTTTGTCTTAGTGTTCGGAAACATACCCTTTGAGTGCTAGACTTTGCGCCGTCGAAGGGAACATATATGGATAAGCGAGATCTTGAGCAGCTGCTGAGCGATGTTGCCGGCGGATCAGTCACCCCCGCCGACGCCCTTACGCGCATCCAGACGGCTCCGACCGCCGATCTGGGCTTTGCGCAGCTCGATCTTTCGCGCGGAGTGCGCCAGGGGGCCGGCGAGGTTGTCTACGGTGCCGGTAAAACAGCCGATCAAATTTCAGCCATTATCAAAGCATTACTCGATGCCGGTCAGGAGCGCATCCTGGTCACGCGCCTGGACAGCGAAAAAGCCGCGCGCACCGCTGGGCTTCTCGGCACCGGCATCGACCTGGGATATGTCCCGGACGCACAGCTCGCCCTCGTGGGCGGCAAGCCCTCCCCCACCGGCAACGGACGCGTTGTCGTCGCCTGCGCCGGCACGAGCGACTTACCCGTCGCCGAAGAGGCCGCGTTGACGGCCGAATTCTATGGCAACGAGGTCGACCGCCTCTACGACGTAGGCGTCGCCGGCCTGCACCGTCTGCTCGCACATGCCAAGGAACTTGCTCAGGCGCAGGTGGTCATCGCCATCGCCGGCATGGAGGGCGCGCTGGCGAGCGTTATCGGCGGTCTGGTAAGCTGTCCGGTCATCGCCGTTCCCACCAGCGTGGGATACGGCGCGAGTTTTGGTGGCGTAGCCGCGCTGCTCGCCATGCTCAACTCCTGCGCCAGCGGCGTTTCGGTCGTCAATATCGACAACGGCTTTGGTGCCGCCTACCAGGCAAGTCTTATCAATCATCTGAGCGCGGGCGCACCCCACGCCTGTTAAGGAGCATTCCATGTCCAACCATCAGCACACGCTTATCATCGACGGCACCTCGGGCATCAGCGGCGATATAACCGTCGCGGCCCTGCTCGACCTGGGCGCCAGCGAGGAGCACCTGCGCGAACAGCTCGCCACGTTGCCGGTCGACGGCTTTACGATCGCTATCACGCGCGTAAACAAGCACGGCATCGACGCCTGCGACTTTGACGTTCAGCTGGCAGAGGAACTCGAGAACCATGATCACGATATGGCCTGGCTCTACGGCAACGAAGCAGCTGCCGAGCACACGCACGAGCATGAGCGCCACCATCATGATCATGACGAGCACGAACACGTGCACTGCCACGAGCATGATCATGAGGCCCACGACCATGGCCACGAGGACCATCATCACGCCCACGGCCATCACCACCGTTCTTTGGCGGACGTCACCGCCATCATCGACGGCTCGCAGCTAAGCGATGGCGCCAAGCGTCGCGCCCTCGCCATCTTTACCGCGCTCGCCGCCGCCGAGGCCAAGGCTCACGGCAAAACGCCCGAGACCGTCATGTTCCACGAGGTAGGCGCCGTCGACTCCATCGTCGACGTCTGCTCTGTCGCCATCTGCCTCGACGACCTGGGTATTGAGGATATCGTGGTCGAGTCGCTCTCCGAGGGCCACGGAACCATCCGCTGCGCCCACGGCCTTATGCCCATCCCGGTGCCCGCCGTCGTCAACCTATGCCAAGCAGGCAATATCGCCCTCACGCCCGCACCGGTCGCCGGCGAGCTCGTGACGCCCACGGGCGCCGCCATCGTCGCCG
>URRJ01000022.1 GCA_900550205.1 uncultured Collinsella sp.
TCAGATTGTCCAAATGCGGCCCGCGCAGCGTCGGCAGGTTACGGCGTTTGGTAAAACGCCGTAACTCTAAAGCTCAGTTACTTCAACGCTGTTGTAGATCTCGTCCCAGCGGTCCATGACCAAGTGGCCGGTCTTGGGATCCATGGCGTTGAGCTTGCCGCAGGTATTGGCGGTCTTGAGCACCGTGACGTCGTCGGCACCAGCAGCAATGGCATGCGCAAAGCCGGCGATGGTCGAGTCGCCGGAACCCGTCGCGTTCACAGCCGCAATTGCGGGCGTCTTGGCGCGGAACGCGCGACCCTCATGGAAGCCCACCGAACCGGCAGCGCCCATCGAAACGACAACCCAAGGAATACCGGCAAAGCGGCCATCGGCGGCAAGCGCCTCGCGCAGAGCATCGACATCATCGGTCGTAAAGGACGTGCCCAGCAGGCCGTTAATCTCGGTCAGGTTGGGCTTTACGAGCTCAGGCTTAGCGTCAGACTCCAGCGCGGCCTCCAGCGATGCGCCCGAAGTGTCGAGCAGCACCTTGGCGCCCGCCTCTTCGGCGATCTTGACGAGCTCGGCATAGTAGCCGGCATCGACGCCACGCGGCAGCGAGCCCGAAAGCGTCACAACGTCCGCCTTCGCTGCAAGCTCGGCGAACTTGGCCGTAAAGGCCTCGAGCTCGGCCGGGGCGATCTGCGGGCCGCTCTCCAGCAGCTCGGTCTGATTACCCTCGTGCAGAATATTCAGGCAAATGCGCGTCTCACCGGCAATGGGCACAAAGTCGTTCTTGACGCCGTCGGCATCCATAAGCTCGGCCATATAGGCACCCATGTGACCGCCGAGCAGGCCAGTCGCGAGCACGTCGTCGCCCAGCTGCAGCAGCACGCGGCTCACGTTGAGGCCCTTGCCGCCGGCGGTCTTTTCGGGCATCACGCGGTTAACATCGTCGATGATCAGCTTATCGAGCTGATAGCGCGTATCAATCGACGGGTTCATGGTAACGGTCAGAATCATAATGAACTCCTGTTTCCGGGGCACGACACGCGCGGCCCCAAACATATGATAGCTCGTTAAAGGATCTCGATCTCAAAGCCGCGGGTAACGGTCTCCCCCGGCTTGGCAACCAGGCAGCCGCGCTTGTGCTCCAGGATATCGTCCTCGTCGGAGCAGGTGGACAGGCCGCCCCACGGCTCCACGGCCACAAAGTCGCCCTCGGGCTTGCTCCACACAATCAGGTACGGCATATCGGGGAACGTCAGGCGCACGCCCTTGTCCTCGGTCTTCTTGGTCAGCGTAACCACGCGGCTCTCGAGCACGTCAAAGATGGTCTCCGCGAAGTCGAAGAGTTCGTGGGTCAGCGGCAGGTTCTGGTCGATCATGGGGTTCTTGCTGCGATGCTCAACATCAATCAGGCCCGTCGAGGGAACGGCAGTACAGAGCTCGGCGGCCTCGCGCTGCTCAAAACGGAGCTCGTAGTCGTCATAGGACTCGCCTTCGTCGAGCGGGCACTTAAAGCCGGGGTGACCGCCCACAAAGAACGGCATGTCCTCGGTACCCTCATTGGTCACCTCGTACGAAACGGCTACCTTTTCCGAATCGATCGTGTAACGAGCAACAATCTTAAACGGATACGGGTACTGTTCGAGCAACTCGGCATGGTCGGCAGAGCTTAGGCTCAGAGCAACCATATTGTCGCCCTGTTCCTCGAGCTTCCACTCCTGTTTGCGCGCAAAGCCGTGGCGGGCGAGCTTAACCTCGCGGCCGCCCATGGTCATTGCGCGACCGTCACGAAGACCGCCGCAGATCGGGAAGCAAATAGGTGCCTGGCCCGACCACACCGCCGGATCGCCCTGCCACAGATACTCGCGACCGTCGGCCACAATTGAGGTGAACGAGCCGCCCGCCGTGCTCAGTGCTACGCGGATAGAACCGTTATCAAGAACAAACTCCATAGGAGCCTTCCCTTTCTTACGACAGCCCGCCAAGTCAATAGGGCTGATAGAAAACCGGCCCGCGCCCCCTCACAGAAACGCGAGCCGTCAATTGAAAAGCTGCAGAATGCCGGGTACCGCCAAAACGAAGCACTCAAGCCAAGCAAGCAAACGTGTTATCGGAGCAGCTCGCCGTACCAGAACACTTCGCAACAACAGGGGCGATCTCACAGGTCACTCAAACGTCAGCGAGCGGCGCTCAGGTGCCCCAGGTCGCCGCGAAAGAGGAGCGACGCGTACTTCATGTACGCGAGCGACGGTTTGAGCGGCGAGATGGGGTGCCTGAGCGCCGCGCAGCGTCGACCCGTTACGCGGTTTGGTAAAACCGCGTAACCCCACTAGTCGTGATACTCGCCGCGGTCCCACTTCTCGAGGAACTCGTCAAAGAAGTGCGGGTCAGCCTGAGCCTCGGCGTCGGCCTTGTTGCAGGCATCGATCTTGGCGATCAGGGCGTCGTGCTCGGGAGTCTTCTCGTAGGGCTCCTCCAGGAAGGCAAGCATGATATCGGCCATCAGGAACTCGCCGGTGATCTTGCCGCCAAAGCCCACGATGTTGGCGTTGAGCTCGCGACGGGCATACAGGGCAGAGGTCATGTCGCGGACCAGGGCGCAGCGGGCGCCGGGGACCTTGTTGACGGCGTTGGTGATGCCGATGCCGGTGCCGCACAGGGCCACGCCAAAGTCGGCCTTGCCGCTGGCAACAGCCTCGCCCACGGCCTTGCCGTAGATGGGATAGTGCGTACGGGTGTGGCTGTAGGTGCCGCAGTCGAGCACCTTGTAGCCAGCCTGCTCCAGGCGGTCGGCCAGATAGATCTTCTCGTCCGTAACGATATGGTCGCAACCGATTGCGATGGTCTTCTTCATCAGAACGTCCTTTCGTCTGAATTCACAAGTTGAGGTAGAAGTTCGAGTTCTCGGTGGCTCTCGTTAGGCCATCTTGTTGAGCATGTCGACACGGATCTGGTGACGGCCGCCGGCGTACTGGGCACGCAGGAACTCACGGGCGATCTTCTTAGCGACCTCGGTGCCCACAACGCCCGGGCCCATGGTGACCATGCGCGAGCCGTTGTGCTCGCGGGTCATGTAAGCGGAACGCTCGTCGGAAATGTTGGCGACGACCATGCCCTTGATCTTGACGGCGGCCATATAGGAGCCGACGCCGTACTTATCGAATGCGAAGCCCTGGGAATCCTTGTGCTCCAGCAGGTCCTTGGCAACGGCGGTCGCGGAATCGACAAAGTCCGCGGCAGGGGTCTCGGAATAGTCGACGACCTCGTGACCGTCGGCGATGAGCATCTCCTTGATGGACTCCTTCATCGACATACCGTCGGCATCGGAAGCGATTACAACCCTCATGACATCCTCCTTGAGAGATACGCAGGTGCGTAGTTTCTGTTTGGAAGTGTTGAATCGCGTTCAGGTCCGGGCATCTGAATGTGCGGTTCTTCACTGTTCATGTTTATTTGAACACATTCGAACAGTAACTGCAACAATTATTTGTTTGTCTTTGTTCTTTTTTGAACAAATACCGTCCACGGATGATTGCTGACCGTTTGGACCGGGCGCGGACGTAGCGACCATGTGTTCAACAAACAAAAGGGCGGCCGAGAACTCGTCTCGGCCGCCCTTCTTACGGTTGATCTTCCAAGGATCGCCTTGCCGCCTACTCAGACTGCCCGCTCTTCTTGGCATGTCTGGACGGAGCGCTCAGGAAACGACCCGTCAGATAGTTCGCGGGACCGGAGATATCGATCCCCAGCAGCACGTGTCCTAGCCACAGGAACGCCACGAGCACCAGTAGAGGAATCACACACGAGGTCACGATCATCACGATGACGCCTTCGATCAGATCGGTCACCTGATGCACGATCTCATCGGTCATCTGCTTGGCACCGCCGGTCACCGACGTAACAAGGCTCGAGGCCCCGTCAGTCAACTGCTCGAGCACGTTTTTGGACTCCTTGGCCTCGGATTTTTTCTTGTTCGATTTCGAGCTGGTCTCGGCTGACTTGTCCGTGGCATCAGCCGTCTTTGCGGCATCGCTCGCCTTTTGCTCAGCTTGCTCAAGACTTACGCGATACGTTTCATCGACCTTCTGCGACACCCATACGCTCGCGGGTACGAGCGCCATGCCGATCACGGCAACCACCAGCACGCGTGTCGCCACACGGCGCAGGACGGCGCTCGTACTCCAGCGCCCGTGAATGCCGAGCGACACCGCAAAGAGCACCAACGCAAACGGGATTAGGACGCCCAAGCCAACCGACCACAAAATCGTGAGCAAATATTTCTCTAGGTATAGCACGGCAAGCACGATACCAAGGTTGCCTGAAAGCTGCGCGAGCTGCTCGGCAACCGGCGTTCCCGTATCACCCGGCAGCGCGGTAATGCCCGCAGACAGCGCCACGCACGAGGTCGTGAGCGCCAGTACGTTACCCTTCTTTTGGTCGATGACCTCGATGGTGGAGTCCCAAGTTTTGGTATCGGCGAAATGCGGACGAGCTACAAAGCCCGACAGCAGCGCCAGGACCACGAGCGCAACGATAAAGCCAATCTGCAGCTTTTTGTTTGCGCACACGACATCGGACAGACTGGGCTGCAGCTCGGTTACCGCCGTGTGCTCGGTTATCTGGACAGGACGCCCATGAGCCATCTCGTGCGCATCTTTCTTTTGAATCAATCCGTTGTCCGGCATTTGGATACCTCCTCATTCCGGCCTGTATTGCGGATGGAAGTATACCCACCGAGCAAAAATCGAACGGGAGGACAACGGTGCGCACCAAGACTGTCCCCAATGACTATCTCGGGATGAGTTGCGGTGGAATAGGGATTGTTTTGTGCCCGCCGGCCCCTATTCAATCCCTATTTCACCGCAACTTGGAGGAGGACAGAAAAAGCCCTGCTGCGGATAGCGGCAGGGCTTATGGAAGGGAACTTGGTTGTGAGGGCTCGTTAGGCGAGCTTGGCCTCGAGCTCGGCGATGCGCTTGTAGGCATCGATGGTAAAGCGGGCCTGCTTCTCCAGGATCATAGTGGTCATGAGAGTGTCCTGAGCATGGGCCATGATGAAGGTCATCTCCATCTCGCCACCGCCGGCCTCCTGCGAAAGCAGCTTGGTCTGCGTGTCGTGGGCACCGATGAGCGCATCGCTGGCATCCTTGTGCAGCTGCTCGGCCTTCTCAAAGTCACCCTCGCGAGCAGCATCGAGCGCTGCAAGCAAATCGGTCTGGGCGTCACCAGCGTATGCGACAATCTCGAATCCAACCATCGAGATTTCTTCTTTGGTTGCCATATTGCGTTCCTTTCACATATGAACCAATGGAGAGCATCGCGTCCGGGCATACGCGCTGCGTTGTGTATGACAGAAACAATAACATTCAAACAAAAAAGAACAGCGCAAAACGTGATTTCGAGCTATGAACGGTCGCTTTTCGCCCGTGAACGGTTTTTAAACCAATCTGAACAATATCGAACATAATTAGCGGCAACCCAAACAGACCTGCGCCCTAGCGTACATCGCGCACCGTATCGCCCTCGACGAGCACGCCCGGAAACAGCATGTGCTCCACACCGGGCGCAACGCCCTCGGCGCCGGCAATCTTGTCGACCGCCCACATGCCGACGCGCTTGTTGTCAAAGCGCACCGTGGTCAGGCGACGGTCGGGCACGATATCGCCCAGGCTGTCATCAACACCCACCACACTCACGTCCTCGGGCACGCGCTTTCCGCGCGACTCGAGCCCGCGAATGCAGCCGTAGGCCATGGCGTCGTTGGAAGCATAAATGGCCGTACAGGTCGGATCATCCGCCAGGGCCTGACCTGCGGCATATCCGCTCTGCGCCGTCCAATCGCCACGGATAAGTCGCGGTGGCTCAATGCCATGCGCGCGCAATGTCTCGCGCCAGCCTTCCTCGCGCCGCATGCCCGAAAGCGAGCGCTCGGGACACGAGATAAAGTGCACGGTCTTGTGCCCCCGCTCCAGCAAGTACTCGACCACCTGGCGCGAGCAATCGAACTGGTCGTTATCGACCGTTGAACAGAGCGGGTGCTCCAACATCGTAACGAGCACCGTCTGCATGCCGGGCAGCGGCTCAAAAGTGCCAAAGTCTGCCGGCATGCGATTCATGATCACAACCATACCGTCCACTGGCAGTGCGCTCATGCGCGACGATGCGCTCTCGAGGGTATACGGATGCCCGTCTACTTTAGTGAGGGTGATGGCATAGCCGTGCTTATCGGCCGCGGCGGCAAAGCCCTCCATACGGTCGAGATTGCCGGTGCCGGTAATGTTGAACATGGCGACGCCGACGGTCTTAAACTTACCGCGGCGCAGCGATCGACCGGCAAAATTGGGGCGATACCCCAGCTCGCGCATGGCGGCACGCACGCGTTCCTTGGTCTCGGGGCGCACGCTGGGCGAATCGTGCACGGTGCGCGAGACCGTCTGCTCCGAGACGCCCGCGAGGCGCGCTACGTCTTTGACGGATACCGATTTTTTAACAGCGGCCATAGGTCGATCTTTCTATGTCAACGATGCCATTGGTGGCACCTTGCGCAGTCATTTTTAACGCCTTCAAGTATATCCAACGCCTCCCCCACCATACGCTCACCACCCAAAACCTACCGTTCACCGACATTTTTGCTTCCCCGAACGGCTTTTGTCGCCCAAATGTTAACGTTGCCATTGTGCAAACACAGAGCCACCGGGCGGCTCAAACGTTTACGCGCAAGGAATCGACGGTCCACAGGCACAGGGGCCATCGGTTCGCGTCTTATTTTGTGTCGCAAAATGGCAACGTCAACATTTTGGCAACCAAACGTCAAAAGCTACCATCGTTGCCAACCCACCGACTCTTAGGAGCTTTGCATGGAGCAACTCATCGCCATCATCGAAAAGGGGCAGCCCTTTTTCAACGCGATCGCCCGCAACAAGTACCTCAAGGCGATCCGCGACGGTTTTATCTCCGTCATCCCCATCATCATCTTCTCGTCCATCTTCTGCCTGGTAGCCTCGGTTCCCAATATCTGGGGTTTCTACTGGCCCGATGACATCAACAACGCCCTGTGGAAGTGCTACAACTACTCCATGGGCATCCTGGCCATCGCCTGTGCCGCCACCACGGCCAAGCACTTCGCCGACGCTCAGAACCGCGATCTGCCCAAGAACAACCAGATCAACTTCATCTCGTGCATGTGCGCGGCCATCATCGGCTTCTTGCTCCTTTCGAGCGACACGATCGCCACGGACGCTGCCAGCGGCTTCAACACCACCTACCTTGGTTCCAAAGGCCTGCTGACCGCCTTTATCGCTGCGTTTGTGACCGGCATCATCTACAAGTTCTTCATTAAGCGCAACATCACCGTCAAGATGCCCGAGCAGGTTCCGCCCAACATCTCGCAGACCTTTAAGGACATCATCCCCTTCTCCGTCTGCATCACCGTCTTTTGGGTCTTTGACATCGCCTTCCGCGCTGCTTTTGGCTTCTGCTTTGCCCAGGGCGTCATCCAGGTGTTCCAGCCCCTGTTCACCGCTGCCGACGGCTACATCGGCCTCGCTGTGATCTACGGCGCTATGAGCCTGTTCTGGTTCGTCGGCGTCCACGGCCCCTCGATCGTCGAGCCCGCCATCGCCGCCGCCCTCGTTGCCAACATGACCGACAACCTGGCTGCGTTCCAGGCCGGCCAGCACGCTTCCGCTGTCCTGACCCAGGGTGCCCAGTACTTCGTCGTCTGCATGGGCGGCACCGGCGCCACGCTCGTCCTGGTCTTTATGTTCTGCTTCCTGGCCAAGTCTCAGGAGATGCGCGCCGTCGGTAAGGCCGCCATCGTCCCCGTCTGCTTTGCCGTCAACGAGCCGCTGCTGTTCGCCGCGCCCATCGTGCTCAACCCCGTCTTCTTTGTCCCGTTTGTCTTTGCCCCGATCGCCAACATCTGGATCCTCAAGATCTTTATCGACTTCTTGGGCATGAACGGCTTTATGTACACCCTGCCTTGGACCGTCCCCGGCCCCATCGGCACCATCATGGGCCTGGGCTTCCAGCCGCTCGCTTTTGTGATGCTCGCCCTTATCCTGGTCGTCGACTTCGTTCTGTACTACCCGTTCTTCCGTGCCTATGACGCCCAGAAGTGCGCCGAGGAGGCCGAGATCTCCCAGGAGGAGCTCGCCGCCAAGAACGCCGAGACCCTGCGCATCATCAATGAGAAGATCCGGGATCGGGAGATCGACAAGCGGTACCTGTGCGTCACCCTGGGCCGCCCCCGTCCCCCGGAGGGGGAGGTGTCCCCCGCCGCTTCCGCAGCACCCGCTGCCGAGACAACGACCGCCAGCGACCTCAACGGCAAGCGCGTGCTCGTGCTCTGCCAGGGCGGCGGAACCTCGGGCCTGCTCGCCAACGCGCTGGCCAAGGCCGCCAAGGAGCGCGGCATTAACCTCGAGACCGCTGCCGAGGCCTATGGCAACCACGTGGACATGCTCCCCGACTTTGACCTGGTCGTCCTGGCCCCGCAGGCCGCAAGCTACCTGGCCGACCTGCAGAAGGACTGTGAGCGCGTGGGCAACAAGTGCGTCGCCTGCCGTGGCAAGCAGTACATCGAGCTCTCCCAGAACGGCGACAAGTCTCTCGCCTTCGTGAGTGAGCAACTTTCGAAGTAAGTAACGCCCAGGGCCAGCCGACCATCCAAGACCGGCTGGCCCTTCGATTTAGACGATTGGATCATCATGTCCGTTAATCCTGCTAGCGTCACCAACCCGCCCGCGCAGTTTCCCGAGGACTTTGTCTTTGGCGGCGCCACCGCTGCCTACCAGGTAGAGGGCGAGACCCGCACTCACGGTAAGGGCAAGGTTGCCTGGGACGACTTTCTGGAGGCCCAGGGGCGCTTCTCCCCCGATCCCGCTTCGGACTTCTACAACCAGTACCCCGTCGACCTGGAGCTGTGCGAGGAGTTCGGCATCAACGGCATTCGTCTCTCCATCGCCTGGAGCCGCATCTTCCCCAACGGCACCGGCGAAATCAACCCCGAGGGCGTCCAGTTCTACCACGATCTCTTCGCCGAGTGCCACAAGCACCACGTTGAGCCGTTTGTCACGCTGCATCACTTCGATACGCCGCTTCCCCTCTTTGAGAAGGGCGACTTCCTCAACCGCGAGACCATCGACGCCTTTGTGGACTTTGCCACCTTCTGCTTTAAGGAGTACGCCGACCAGGTGACCTACTGGTTCACCTTTAACGAGATCTGGGCCGACGCCTCCAACACCTACATCGAGGGCACCTTCCCCGGTGGCGTCAAGGCGCATCTGGCCGAGGCCTTCCAGTGCGAGCACAACATGATGCTCGCCCACGCCAAGGCAGTACTGGCCTTCCACAACGGCGGTTTTAAGGGCAAGATCGGCGTCATTCAGTCGCTGGAGTTTAAGTATCCGCTCAACGAGAACGACCCCGCCGACATCAAAGCCGCCAACAACGAGCACGTGCTGCAAAACCAGTTTTTGCTCGACGCCACCTTCCGCGGCGACTACGCACCCGACACCCTCGAGTGCGCCAACCGCCTGGCCGCCGTCTCGGGCGGCACCATCGAAATCCTGGACGAGGACCTCAAGATTATGCGCGAAGCCGCGCTTTACAACGACTACCTGGGCGTTAACAACTACCAGTGCCGCTTCTTGAAGGCTTACGATGGCGAGAACGACCTGCACCACAACGGCACGGGCGAAAAGGGCACCGGCCGCTGGCGCGTTAAGGGCATTGGCGAGCACGTGAACAAACCCGGCATCCCTACCACCGACTGGGACTGGATCATCTATCCCGAGGGCCTGTTCGATCTGCTCGTCTACATTAAGCAGCGCTACCCCAACTACAAGCAGATCTTCATCACCGAAAACGGCATGGGCTACAAGGACCCCTACAAGGACGGTTTTGTGGACGACCAGCCGCGCATCGACTACATCGAGCAGCACCTGCGCTGGCTGCTTAAGGCCATGGAGGTGGGTGTCAACGTGGGCGGTTACTTCCTGTGGAGCCTGCAGGATCAGTTCTCCTGGACCAATGGCTACAACAAGCGTTACGGCTTCTTCTACGTTGACTTTGAAACCCAGAAGCGAACGCCCAAGGCAAGCGCATACTGGTACAAGCACGTAGCGCAGACCCGTCGTCTGGACTAATGGCTGGCGGGGTTGCCCGCTCACACAACCTGTCCCCATTTCTCAGCCGGGGGCGGCACGTCACACGGCGCGCCGCCCCCGGTCTTTTTGTTTTTGGGCTGGTCGGGAGCCGTTTGTCTCGATCTGTAACATCTAGCCGAGTTTTTTGGTCCTAGCTGTTACAGATTGAGACGAACAGGATTACTCTTTCCGAAGAATCTAAATCTGTAACACGTAGCCCGCTTTTGACCGTCTACCTGTTACAAATCGAGACAAACGGAGTAGGACCTAACCCCGTATGTCCCTAACAGTCGAGCGTTCGACCAGCGTACTCGGCACATGAATCGCCTCGATAGACGAGCTCTCTCCAATCGCCGCCTCAAACGCAAGCTTACCGACACCGCGCAAATCAAATCGCAGCGTCGTCAGCCGATTGTGAGGAACAAGTCCCTCGAGTGCGTCGTCGATACCAACCACGCTCACGTCGTCGGGCACGGACAGGCCAGCGTTCTCGAGCGCGGCGATAACGCCCAGCGCCATCTGGTCATTTGCCGCAAGCACGGCAGTCGGCGCCTGCGACCCGCCGGCAAGCACCTCGGCCGCAATCCGCTCGCCCATGGCGTACCCACTGTCCGCACTCCAATCGCCGCGCAGCATCGGAGCGGCATCGACATGAGCACGACCCAGCGTATCGCGCCAACCGGCCTCACGAAAACGCGAGGAAATCGAGTTTTCCGGACCCGCCACAAACCGCATATTCGAGTGACCATGTTCCAGCAGATAATTGGTCAACAGCTCGCACGAACCATACTGGTCGGAGTCGATCGTCGTGCAGCGCGGATGCGCATACATGGACAGGATGACCGTTCGCACTCCCGGCTGGGGAACAAACTCCTCAAAATCGGGAGCCATGCGGTTCATGTTGAGAATCATGCCGTCGACGGGTCGCTCGACCATGCGGCGCGAGGCATCGGCAAGTGCATAGGGCTTGTCGCCGCCCATCTCGATCATAGTGACGGCAAAATCGTGCTCGCGCGCCGCTTGCATGATACCCTCGAGCGTCGCCAGGTTACCGACACGTGTGATGTTGTACATGCACAGGCCAATAGAACGATACGACCCGCCGCGCAACGCCGCTCCAGCAAAATTGGGACGAAAGCCCAGCTCTTCCATGGCGGCCAGCACACGCTTGCGCGTCTTTTCCGTCACGTTGGGCATACCGTTGACCACGCGAGACACAGTCTGGCGGCTCACGCCAGCGAGCGCCGCAACCTCTGCCGCGCTCGCCGAACGACCATTCCTTGTCTGCTGATCCATGCCTTCCACGCTAACCTGCTTCCCAACTATTCCCCGCGCCCATGGCGCATCGTACATACATTGATAACGTGCTCATGATACCCGAGCCATATACCACAACATGAAAACTTCTGTCAATCAAAACCGCTTACCGAACAAATACAACCGTTCGCGGCTGTTTGAAGTTGTTTTGTTTCTATACATCCCAGCCGGATGTTAACGTGCTCATTGTCAAATGTTCACGTGCTCATTTTGGTTCTAATCATTTTAAGATAGTGTTTATCGGGCTTTTTCACCGCTGAACGCTAACCAGGGAGCCTCCTGAGCGCAAACGCACAATATCGAACAGCGAGACGAGAGGGTGTATGCATATGTCTTTGCTAAACCGCGTACAGCAGCTGCCGAAGGGCTTTGTTTGGGGCGCCGCAACCGCCGCGTACCAAACGGAAGGTTCCACGAAGGTGGCAGGCAAGGGTAAGACCATGTGGGACGATTACCTTGTCGCCCAGGGTCGCTTTTTGCCCGACCCGGCCAGTGATTTCTACAACCGCTACGAGGAGGATATCCGCCTTTCTGCCGAGCATGGACTCAACGCCATTCGTGTGTCCATCGCCTGGACCCGCATCTTCCCCAACGGCGACGATGCCGAGCCCCTCGCCGAGGGCGTTAAGCACTACCACGAGCTGTTCGCCTGCTGCAAAAAGTATGGCGTCGAGCCCTATGTGTCCCTGCATCACTTTGACTCCCCCGCCGCCCTGTTCAACCAGGGCGACTGGCTCAACCGCAAGACCGTCGACGCCTATGTGCGCTATGCCGAGTTCTGCTTCCGCGAGTTCCGCGAGGTCAAGAATTGGTTCACCATCAACGAGCTCATCAGCCTCTCGCACTCCCAATACATCCAAGGCAACTTCCCGCCCAACCATCACTTTGATGTGACGAGCGGCATCCAGAGCCAGCACAACGAGCTCGTTGCCCACGCCCGCGCCGTCAACCTGTATAAGGATCTTGACGAGACCGAGCACCTGGGCGGACGCATTGGCATGGTCAACGTCCTGACGCCGGCATATCCTGCCACCGACTCGCCCGCCGACCAGCACGCCGCCGACCTGTACAACGCCTTCTACACCGACTTCATCATGGACGGCGCCTTCCTGGGTCACTACTCCGCGCGCACCCTCTCACTCATCAACGAGATTCTGCGTGCCAACAACGCCACACTTACGGTTGAGGACAGCGACATGGAGGAGCTCGCCAAGGCGGCGCCCCGCAACGATATGTTCGGCCTCAACTACTATCAGTCGGCGTTTATCGCCGCCTACGATGGCGAGTCAACCAACAGCTTTAACGGCACCGGAGACAAGGGCACCTCGTGCTTTAAGTTTAAGGGCGTCGGGCAGCAGGTCGATATGCCGGGTATCCCCACCACCGACTGGGATTGGCTCATCTACCCGCAAGGCCTCTACGACACGCTCAAGCACATCAGCGCCACCTATCCCAACCTCCCCGTCATCTATATCACCGAAAACGGCCTGGGCCACAAGGACCCCGAGCCCGACGCAAACGGCATCGTCGCCGATCCCGAGCGCATCGACTTTGTCGACCAGCACATGGAGAAGGTGCTCCAGGCGCGCGCCGAGGGCGTCGACGTCCAGGGCTACTTTATCTGGAGCCTGCAGGACCAGTTCTCGTGGGCCAATGGCTATAACAAGCGCTACGGCCTGTTCTACATCGACTTCGACACGCAAAAACGCTACATCAAGCAGTCGGCACTCTGGTACAAGGAGCTCGCCGACACTATGGCGGACGCGCAGTAGCGCATCGCCTCGCTTTCCCCCGAGAAGGGAGCGGCCCTATGCGATACAAACCCAGCCGCCCCCCTCTCTCCCCCTGGGACCGGCCCCGCCTGCACCCGGGCTTTTAGCAAGCGGGAGACCATATAGGTTTTCAACGTCCATGCCATTAAGATTTCATGCAAAGAGGAGCGTGAACTATGGAATCGATCGTTAAGTTCTTGGAGAAAGGTCAGCCGTACTTCGACAAGGTCTCTAAGAACATCTACCTTCAGGCCATTAAAGACGGCTTTTTGGCAGCAATGCCCATCATCCTGTCTTCTTCTGTCTTCCTGCTTATTTCGACCCTGCCGGGCGTTGTCGCCACGGTCGGCGGCTTTACGCTGCCCGACTGGTGGAACGTCGACGTCGTGAACTTCTGCAACAAGGTTTACAACTTCACGATGGGCGTCGTGGGCATCATGGTCGCCGGCACCACCGCAAGCGCGCTGACCGGCTCCAAGAACCGCCGCATGCCTGCCGGCAAGGCCATCAACGCCACGAGCACCATGGTCGCCGCCATGTGCGCTATGCTCATCTTGGCCGTTACCCAGACGAGTGCCAAGATCGACGGCGCCGATGTCTCGGTGTTCTTTACCGACAACATGGGCACCAAGGGCCTGCTGAGCTCCTTTGTCGCCGCATTTGCCACGGTCAACATCTATGCCTTCTGCATTAAGCGAGACATCACCATCAAGCTGCCCAAAGAAGTCCCCGGCGCCATCGCCCAGAACTTCCGCGACATCTTCGCCTTCAGCTTCTCCATCCTGTTTGTCGCCGTCATCGACGTTATCTGCCGCACCTGCTTGGCCGTCCCGTTTGCCAACGTCATCTCCACGCTGGTGAGCCCGCTGTTCGCCGCTGCCGATTCCTACGCCGGCCTCGCCCTCATCTGGTTCATGATCCCTCTGTTCTGGTTCATGGGCATCCACGGCCCCTCGGTCGTTAAGCCTGCTCTCAACGCCGCGCTGTTTGGCAACATCACTACCAACCTCGCCACGCTGCAGGCCGGCGGTCACCCCGCCCTCGCCCTGACCGAAAACTTCGGTAACTACATCGGCGAACTCGGCGGCACCGGCGCCACGTTCATTGTCCCGATTATCTTCCTGCTCTTTATGCGCTCCAAGCAGCTCAAGGCCGTCGGCAAAGCCTCTGTCGTGCCCGTGATGTTCGCCGTCAACGAGCCGCTGCTGTTCGCCGCGCCCATCATCCTCAACCCGTACTTCCTGATCCCGTTCCTGTTTGCCCCCGTGGCCAACGTCCTCATTGGTAAGTTCTTCATCGACTTTTTGGGCATGAACGGCTTTATCTATGCCATGCCGTGGGCACTCCCCGGACCGATCGGCACCTTCATCGACACCAACTTCCAGCCGATCTCTCTGGTCCTGGTTGTCGTCCTGCTGGTCGTTGACTTCTTGATCTACTACCCGTTCTGCAAGGCCTACGACAACGTCCTGTGCAAGCAGGAGGCCGAGACCCTGGCCGAAGAAGAGGCCGAGGAGACCAAGGCCGTCAAGACCGCTGCCGCCCCCGCCGTTGAGGCTCCTGTTGTCGAGACCGCTTCTGCCACTGAGGCCTCCGCAGCTCCGTCCGCCCTTAAGGGCAAGGATCTGAGGGTTCTGGTTCTGTGCGCTGGCGCCGGCACCTCTGCACTGCTCGCCAACGCGCTTAAGGAAGGCGCCGACGAGCTGGGCATCGACATTACCGCCAACGCCGGTGCCTACGGCAGCCACTACGCCATCATGGACCAGTACAACGTCATCGTCCTGGCTCCGCAGGTTCGCACCTATTACAACGAGATGAAGGCCGACACCGACCGCCTGGGCATCACGCTGCTGTCGCCCAAGGGCAAACAGTACATCGACCTCACTAAGGATCCCAAGGGTGCCGTCGCCTGGATCGAGGAAAACCTCGAGGCATAAGACGCTGACACCACCTGCCGCTTGCAGACAATAAATGGCCCGTGCATCGATGTGTGATGCGCGGGCCATTTTGTTTAGACCGCACCCGTCCTCCTGTTCATCTCAATCTGTAACATCTAGCCGAGTTTTCGGGTCCCACCTGTTACAGACTTAGACGAGCAGGCCGAGCACGTCTACGCCCGCAGGTCCTTTACGCTGGAACGCTCGACTAGCACACCCGAGACAAGCGTACGGCTTCTGGAGCTCGGGGCTTCCAGACCTGCGACGACCTCATTAAGCGCACGGACGCCCAGCTCGCGGTGGCGGAACTTCACCGACGTCAGAATCGAGTTGGGAATCGTCTTGTAAAGCTCGTCATCAAAGCCGATCACGGACACATCATCGGGCACACTGAGCCCTTTGTCACGTAAAGCCATCATCACGCCGTTTGCCATGCAGTCGTTAGCTGCGAGGACCGCCGTGCAATCGGGTTTATCGGCAAGCACAAGGCCCGCAGCATAGCCACTATCCGCATTCCAATCGCCTTGCAGAGGCTCGGGCGGCTCAATGCCACGCGTCTCGAGTGCCGCACGCCAACCTTTCATACGGCACTGGCTCGACAGCGACTCTTTCTTACCAGAGACGAAGTACACATTCTTGTGTCCGCGATTCAAGAAGTACTCGCATGCCATGCGCGCGCCGCCCTCTTGGTCGTCACTGACGGTAGAGCAGGTAGGATGTTCCATCGACGTGATAATCACCGTCTTGAGGTCTTTCGGCGCCTCAAAGGTATCAAAGTCATCGATCATCTGGCGCAGGTTGAAAATCATGCCGTCGACGGGAAGCTGCGACATCCTACGTGCCGCTTCGGCAAGGGTCATCTTCTCCCCCGCCCGCTTTTTAATCATCGTGAGCGCAAAGCCTCGCTCTGCGGCGGCATCGGCGATACCGTCAATCATGTCCACGTTGCCGCCCGACAAGTGGAACAGCACCACGCCGATGCACCCGTAACGGCCCAACTTGAGTGAACGCGCGGCAAAGTTCGCCCGGAACCCAAGCGCTTCCATGGCAGCATGGACCCTATCGCGTGTCGACTCTCGCACGCTATCGGGCTCGTTGATCACACGCGACACCGTCTTGAGAGAAACGCCCGCGGCAATCGCCACATCGTTCATCGAGACATTTTTCTTGTCCATCGTTGCCACTGCTTCTCCACTCGGTTCTCTATCGCTTGCTTTTTGCGTTCTAGCATACACTACCTGCCCGACTGACAAATCAACCGTTTACCGGACAATATCGACCGCTCACCCGTATATCCTTGTTGCTCTTCCAAAAATGTCTTACGTTGTCATTAACGAAATGACAACGTTGTCATTTCGCAATGCCTTCCTTAAGCAGGAAGGTTTCCGGGCAGTCCTGACCATCCATCGACGACCAGTTCCATCCACATGCATCGCGCATCAAGTAACAAAGGAGCTCTATGGACGCCATCGTAAAGATGCTCGAAAAGCATCAACCGTTCTTCGAGAAGATCTCGAGAAACATCTACCTCCAGGCCATCAAAGACGGATTCCTTGGGTGCATGCCCATCGTCCTTACCTCTTCGATCTTTCTGCTGATCGCCACCCTTCCCGGCGTAGTTGGAATCACGTTGCCCCAGCCGCTCATCGACTGGTGCAACAAGCTGTACAACTTCACCATGGGCGTCATGGGCATCATGGTTGCCGGCACCACCGCCAAGAACTTTACGGCTTCCATGAACCGTCGCATGCCCGCCGGCAAGGTGCTCAACGACGGCTCCACCATGGTTGCCGCCCAGTGCAGCATGCTGCTGCTCGCTGTTACGCAGTTCACCACCAAGTTCAACGGCTCCGAGCTTTCTGTCTTCGATTGCACCAGCATGGGTACGCGCGGTCTGTTCTCGGCCTATATCGCCGCGTTCATTACCGTGTGGGTCTATAAGTTCTGCGTCTCGCGCGATCTGACCATTAAGCTGCCCAAGGAGGTTCCGGGCGCCATCGCTCAGAACTTCCGCGACATCATCCCCTTTGGCGGCGCTGTCATCATCTGCGGCATCATCGATGTTGTCGTGCGCAACCTCATGGGCGTTCCGTTCTCCGAGCTGCTCATCAAGCTGCTCTCCCCGCTCTTCACTGCGGCAGAAACCTATCCTGGCCTTATCCTTATCCAGGCAGCCACCGCGTTCTTCTGGTTCATCGGTGTCCATGGTCCTTCGATTGTCCAGCCGGGCATCGACCCCATCCGTCTTGCCAACCAGGCTGAGAACCTGCAGGTTCTGCTGGCCGGCGGCCACCCCGCCCACTCCCTCACCTTTAACATGTCGCTCGTGGGTGAGTTCGGCGGCACCGGCGCCACGTTCATCGTGCCGCTTCTGCTGATTCTCTTTATGAAGTCCAAGCAGCTCAAAGCCGTCGGTAAGGCCTCGATCGTTCCTGTTGCCTTCGCCGTCAACGAACCGCTGCTCTTTGGCGCGCCGATGATCCTTAACCCCTACATGCTCATCCCCTTTGTTGCCGCCGGCTGCGTCAACGTAAGTGTTGCCAAGTTCTTTATCGACAACGTGGGCATGAACGGCTTCTCCTTCGTGGTGCCTTGGGCTACCCCTGCCCCCATCGGCATCTTCATCACCACGAACTTCCAGCTTATCGCCCTGGTATTTGTCGCGATCATCATCTTGCTGGACGCCATCATCTCCCTGCCGTTCTTGAAGGCA
>URRJ01000023.1 GCA_900550205.1 uncultured Collinsella sp.
GTCGTGGTGCTGGGTACGGGCGCCGACGTCGTCTACCCGCGTTCGAGTGCGGGGCTCATCGCGCGCACGATCGATACGGGCGGCGCAGTCGTGTCCATCTCGCCTTGGGGTATGGGGCCGCGTAAGTTCGCCTTTCCGCGACGTAACCGGGTGATTGCCGCGCTTTCGCAGGCGCTTTTCGTGTCGGAGGCCGGCATGCCCTCGGGCACGTTCTCGACGGCGGAGGCCGCCATGGACCTGGGGCGCGAGCTGCTTGCGGTTCCGGGCTCCATTTTGTCACCCGAGTCGCGCGGGACCAACTACCTCATCGCCAACGGGGCCTGCTGCATTGTTGACGAGGAATCTATTGAGATGGCCATCTCGCGAATCTACGGCACCCTGCGCTATTCGCGTCCCGATGCGCCCGGTATCGCCGATCTGGACCCCACGCAGCAGGCCGTGATGCATGCGCTCATCGCCTTGCCGCTCAAGGTCGACGACATCGCGGCGCTCGTCTCGCTTGATGCCGTCGACGTGCTCAAGCTCCTAGGGTCGCTCGAGCTCGAGGGCCTCATCGAACGCATGATGGATGGAAGGTATGCGCCCTCCAAGTTTGCCCTTCACGCCCAGACGCCCTTCGGTCACAATGGAAAACGTGTCAATTAGAAAGGTGTTTGCAGATGCAGTTCGATCAGGTGACAGTTATCGGTGGCGGTCTGGCGGGTTCGGAATGCGCGATCCAGCTGGCAGACCGTGGTTTTGCCGTAAAGCTGTGCGAGATGCGCCCCCAGGTGAGCTCCCCGGCCCACCATACCGATCATCTGGCCGAGCTCGTCTGCTCCAATTCGTTTAAGTCGACCCGTCCGGACTCTGCGGCGGGCTTGTTAAAGGCCGAGCTTGAGCGCATGGGCTCGGTCTTGCTCGATTGTGCCCATCGCGCGGCCGTTCCCGCCGGCGGCGCCCTGGCGGTCGACCGCGTCAAGTTTTCCGAGCTTGTCGAGGCTGAGGTTGCCTCCCGCCCCAATATCGATATTGTTCACGGCGAGGTCACGCAGATTCCAAAGGGCCATGTGGTCATTGCCGCTGGCCCCTTATGCTCGCCCGCGTTGAGCGAGGAGGTCATGAAGCTCGTCGGCGGCGATGCCCTGGCCTTCTTTGACGCGGCCGCGCCGATCGTCGATGCCTCCACGCTCGATATGGACGTGCTGTTCTCGCAGTCGCGCTACGAGGAGCAGGGGAGCGGCGACTATCTCAATGCTCCGCTCAATAAGGAGGAATACGAGGCCTTTATCGAGGCGCTTACCACGGCCGATCGCGTGGTGCTCAAGGACTTTGAGGGCGGCGACCTGTTCCAGGCTTGCCAGCCTGCCGAGGAGGTCGCCCGCACCGGCAAGGACGCCATTCGCTTTGGCGCCATGAAGCCCGTCGGACTGACCGACCCGCGTACCGGACGTCGCCCCTGGGCGGCGATTCAGCTGCGCGCCGAGAACAAGGAGAAGACCGCCTATAACCTGGTGGGCTTCCAGACCAACCTGACTTTTGGCGAGCAGAAGCGCGTCTTTCACATGGTGCCCGGTCTGGAAAATGCCGAATTCTTCCGTTTTGGCGTCATGCACCGCAACACCTTTGTCGATGCCCCGCATGTGCTCGATGGCACCTTTGCCGTGCCCGGTACGAGCGTGCGCCTTGCCGGTCAGATCACCGGCACCGAAGGCTATATGGAGGCCGTGGCGACCGGTCTGCTCGCTGCGCTCAACACCTATGCCGAGGCAATCGAGGCGGATCCCGTTGAGCTACCGCGCGTGGGCGCCCTGGGCGCGCTCGTGGGCTATGCGACCGATCCGGCAACGGTGGGCTATCAGCCCATGCACGTCAACTTTGGCTTGGTGCCGCCGCTCGAGGACGGCAAGCGCCGCAGCAAGCGTGATCGCTACCAGGCCTACGCCGACCGCGCGATCGAAGCCCTTGACGCTTACCTGGTGACGCGCTCCGACCTGTTTGGGGGCGAACGGTCATAGCCTTTGACCTTTACGATACCGTCGACTCGTTTATCGCTTATATCGCGCGTGTCGAGGGTCTGTCTCCCAATACGGTGACGGCCTATGCCTCGCGACTGGAGCGCTTTGCTGCCTGGTGCGAGCGGACGGGTACCGACGCTCGTGTCGCCGACGTGCGCACCGTCCGCTCATATTTGGCCGAGCTCTCGCGTGGCCAGGTGGCCCCTCGCACCCTTTCGGCGCATCTGTCGGCCATCCGGTCGCTGTATCGTTGGATGACTGCCGAGGGGATTGTCGAGGGCGATGCGGTCTCGGCGATCGCGTCGCCCAAGCTGCCGCGCGACCTGCCGGGCGTCCTTACGACCCAGCAGGTCGAGGCGTTGCTCAAGACGCCTGATACCTCGACGCCCGCGGGATTGCGCGATGCGGCGATGCTCGAGCTGCTCTATGCCTCGGGGGCCCGCATCTCGGAGCTTGCCGCGCTTAACGTGGAATCCATCGCTTGGTCGGAGCGCGTGGTTCGCCTTTGGGGCAAAGGCAACAAGGAACGTATCGTGCCTCTGTACCGTCGGGCGCTCGAGGCGGCTCGTTGCTATGTCGAGCAGGGGAGGCCGGAGTTGCTCGCCCAGGCAAAGCGCCGCGACGCCGCAGCCGGTCTGCACCCGCTGTTTATTTCTGCGCGCGGCAATCGCATGAGTGCCGCTATGCTCAGACGACGGTTCCATATGCTGGCGACGCTCGCCGGCATCCCTGCCGGCATTGCCCCGCATGCGATGCGTCACACCTTTGCGACCGATCTGCTCGAGGGTGGCGCGGACCTGCGCTCGGTTCAAGAGCTGCTGGGTCACGCGAGCCTGTCCACGACTCAAATCTACACGCACCTTACGCCCGATCGGCTTAAGCGTGCCGTTGCTCAGGCTCATCCCCGTGGCGAATAGCCTTTCGCGGCCGGGGACGTCGACGCACATTCAGGTGTGTGGTTTTGATTGCGGGTTGGCAGGAAGAGGCAATCCTGCTATCATTCATCGGGTTGCTTCACGGCAACAGGTTTTTATCACGCACGCGCGGCTACTTCAAACCGTGGTGCCCGGGCTTTGGTAGCACATGTCCGGGTTGGTTTTGGAGGATGACCCCGCGCGGAGGCAAACCACAGGAGGTTTAACATGGCTACCAAGATTAATATCCGCACCCTGCTCGAGGCCGGCTGCCACTTCGGCCACCAGACCCGTCGCTGGAACCCGAAGATGAAGCCGTTCATCTTCGGTGAGCGCAACGGCATCTACATCCTCGACCTCAAGCAGACCATCCTTGACGCCGACCAGGCCTACACCTTCGTCAAGAACGTTGCCAAGGGTGGCAACGTGCTGTTCGTCGGCACCAAGAAGCAGGCTCAGGAGGCTGTCAAGAACGCCGCTGAGCGCGCCAACATGCCTTACATCAACCAGCGTTGGCTCGGCGGCATGCTGACCAACTTCGTCACCATCCGCTCCCGCATCAACCGCATGGAGGAGCTCGAGGCCATGGTCGAGGACGGCCGCATGGCAGTGCTGCCCAAGAAGGAGCAGGCTGTTCTGGGCAAGGAGCTCACTAAGCTCCAGACCAACCTCGGTGGCGCCCGCGACATGAAGGGTCTGCCCCAGGCTCTGTTCGTCATCGACACCAAGCGCGAGGAGAACGCCATCAAGGAGGCCCAGCGCCTGAACATCCCCGTCGTCGCTCTGATCGACACCAACTCCGATCCCGACGAGGTCGAGTACGGCATCCCCTGCAACGATGACGCTATCTCCGCTGTCACCCTTATGTGCGAGCTCATGGCTGACGCCTGCCTCGCTGGCTCTGGCAAGGAGCAGGTCTCCGAGGCCGAGATGGCCGCTGAGCCCAAGGCCGAGTAAATCAGTCCTATTTAAGTCTTTTTCATCTCTTTGAAAGGAACCACAATGGCCCAGATTACCGCCGCTATGGTCAAGCAGCTCCGCGAGATGACCGACTCCCCGATGATGGAGTGCAAGAAGGCTCTCGTCGAGGCTGACGGCGACATGGACGCCGCTGTTGACGTTCTGCGCAAGAACGGCCTCGCCAAGGCTGCCAAGAAGGCTGGCCGCGAGACCAACGAGGGCGCTGTCGCCGCGTTCGTCTCCGAGGATGGCAAGACCGGCGCTCTGCTCGAGCTTTCCTGCGAGACCGACTTCGTTGGCTCCAACGCCAAGTTCACCGGCTTTGCTTCCAAGGTCGCCGAGGTTGTCGCCACCACCGAGCCGGCCGATGTCGACGCTCTGCTCGAGAAGCCGATGGGCGAGGAGACCGTTTCCTCCGAGCTCACCGAGATGATCCACATCATGGGCGAGAACATGAAGATCTCCCGCTTCGCCGCTCGCAAGGCCGAGAACGGCGCTCTCGCTTCTTACATCCACATGGGTGGTAAGATCGGCGTCCTCGTCGAGTTTGCTTTCGAGAAGGCCGAGACCGCTCAGGCTGAGTCCTTCAAGACCTTTGCCCACGACGTTGCCCTTCAGGTTGCCGCTGTCGCCCCGATCTGCGCTACCCGCGATCAGGTTCCGGTTGAGACCGTCGAGCACGAGAAGCAGATCTACATGGCTCAGGCTGCCGAGTCCGGCAAGCCCGAGGCCATCCAGGAGAAGATGGCTGTTGGCCGTCTGGAGAAGTTCTACAAGCAGTCCGTGCTCACCGAGCAGGAGTTCATCAAGGACAGCTCCCTCACCATCAAGAAGTACGCTGAGCAGGTCTCCAAGGAGCTCGGCGATACCATTACCGTCGTTGCCTTCGACCGTCTGGTCCGTGGCGAGTAAATAAGCTCTTGTAGCTGGTAATGAGCAGGCTGTGGGTTTTACTCACAGCCTGCTTTTTCATGGCTCTGGGTAGAGCCTTTGATATCATATTGAGAGTCTAATTAAAGGAGGATCGCTTTGTCCGACATCCGATATAAACGCGTGCTTCTTAAGCTTTCCGGCGAAGCACTGATGGGCGACGGCCACTACGGCATCGACCCCAAGGTTACCGACCATCTTGCCAAGCAGGTCAAGGAGCTGCTTGCCGTTGGCCATGAGGTCGGCGTCGTTGTCGGCGGCGGCAATATTTTCCGCGGCATGGCCGGCGCTGCCGGTGGCATGGATCGTGCTCAGGCCGATTACATGGGTATGCTGGCAACCGTTATGAACGCGCTTGCCCTGCAGGATGCCTTCGAGCATAACGATGTTCCTTGCCGCGTTATGAGCGCTATCCAGATGAACGAGATTTGCGAGCCCTATATTCGTCGTCGCGCCATCAATCACCTGTCCAAGGGTAATGTCGTTATTTTCGCCGCCGGCTCGGGCAATCCGTACTTTACGACTGACACCGCCGCGGCCCTTCGCGCCTGCGAGATCGGTGCGGAGATTCTGATCAAGGCCACCAAGGTCGACGGTATCTACGACAAGGATCCCGTCAAGTGCGCCGATGCCGTCCGCTTTGATAAGATCACCTATCACGAGGTGCTCGTTCGCGGCCTGCAGGTTATGGATTCCACGGCAACGGCCTTGTGCCAGGATAACCGTATGCCCATTTTGGTCCTCAACATCGATGGCGAGGACACCGTCAAGCGCGCGCTCGCGGGTGAGCCCGTCGGCACGCTCGTCTATCAGGAGGATTAAGCATGGCAGAGAACATCACCGCCCACATGGACAAGTCGCTCGAGTCCCTCAAGCATAACTTCTCTAAGGTTCGCACCGGCCGCGCTAGCGCCAACATTCTGTCCGATATCACTGTCGATTACTACGGTGTTCCCACGCCGGTCACGCAGGTTGCCGCCGTCAAGACCCCCGAGGCCCACATGCTGCTCATCGAGCCGTGGGACAAGGCGCTCATCAACGCCATCGTTAAGGCCATCAGTGCCTCCGACCTGGGCATTACCCCCAACTCTGATGGTACCGTCGTACGCCTGCCGTTCCCGGCTCCCACCGAGGAGCGTCGTCGCGAGCTCGTCAAGGAGTGCCGCGAGTACGCCGAGCAGGCCAAGGTCTCTATCCGCAACATCCGTCGCGACTTTAACAACAAGCTCGAGCGCGACGAGGAGCTTACCGAGGACGATGTTCGTCGCGAGCAGGCCAAGGTTCAGAAGCATACCGACGAGTATGTTGCCAAGGTCGAGGAGCTTCTGAAGGAAAAAGAAGCCGAGGTCATGGAGATCTAAGGTGCAATACGACGAGCATAAACTGGTCGAGTACTTTGCCGACGCCCCTGCGGGCGTCGGTTTTTCCGACCTAGACCTCAATAACATTCCGCGCCATATTTCGTGCATCATGGACGGCAACGGCCGTTGGGCCACGGCACGCGGTCTTGCCCGCACCGAGGGTCACAAGGCCGGTATCGTCTCTCTGCGCGAGATTATTACTGCCTGCGTGCGCCTGGGCGTCGACGTGCTTTCGGCCTATGCGTTTTCTACCGAAAACTGGAATCGCCCGCAGCACGAGGTTAACGTCCTCATGCATTTGTTTGCCAAGACGTTTATCGACGAGCTGCCGTTGCTTAAGCGCGAGAACGTGCGCGTTGTGTTTTTGGGTGACATTTCTGCGTTGCCCAAGAAGACCCGTGATGTCTTTGAGCGCGGTCTTGCCGAGTGTGCAAACCATACCGGTATGACCCTGGCGCTTGCCGTCAACTACGGTGCGCGTGCCGAGATTACCCGCGCTGTCCGTCAGATCGCACTCGACGTTGCCGCCGGTAAGATCGATCCTGCCGCAATTGATGACGATATGGTGGCGTCGCACCTGTACACCGCCGGTCTTCCCGATCCCGAGCTCGTTATTCGTACCTCGGGCGAGCTGCGCCTTTCGAACTATCTGCTGTGGCAGGTCGCTTATGCCGAGTTTTATGTCACCGATACCTATTGGCCCGACTTTGATCGCTGGGGTCTTGTTGAGGCTGTCTTGGCTTATCAGGGCCGCGACCGTAGGTTTGGTGGATTGAGTAAGACCGAGGAGGCTTAATCGTGTCTGATCGTCCCAAGGCAACTGCTCCCAAGGCGCCTGCCTCTTCGACCCCTGTGCGCAGGGCCGCTGCTTCCAAGGCACCGGCTGCGAAGGGCGGCACCGGCTCCTGGCTGGCTGGTTTTATTACCCGTGCTGCCGCCGGTATCGTCTATGCCGTCGTCTTTATCCTGTGTCTGGTTTTGGGTATTGTCCCTACGGCTATCTTTGTGTCCGTCATGAGCGGCTTGTGCTGCTATGAGTTCTTTCGCATGACGAAACTCGATGGCAAAGTAGCCAACGAGCGCCTGGGTATCGCTGCCGCCGTGCTCTTTCCGCTCTCGGCGCTGGGCGACTCGCTGCTGTTGAATGCCCTGCTGTTTGCTCTGATGCTTGCGGTAGGCATTTGGTATGTCTGGTCGCCGCGTACCCGCATATC
This sequence comes from uncultured Collinsella sp., assembly GCA_900550205.1. Taxonomy (GTDB): domain Bacteria; phylum Actinomycetota; class Coriobacteriia; order Coriobacteriales; family Coriobacteriaceae; genus Collinsella. Next base: position 7,377 of record URRJ01000023.1, read on the forward strand.
CGATGTAGCCGTGACGCTCATGGGTCCCATCTACACCGGTTTTATGCTGTCGGCTATCGTGCTGCTGCGCGATGCCGTGCCTGGTTTTGCCGGCGCCCTGCTTTCGGTGGGTGTTTGCGCGTCTCTTTGGGTATCTGATTCGTTCGCCTATATCGTGGGTAGCCGCATCGGCAAGCATAAGATGGTCCCTAAGATTTCTCCCAAAAAGAGCTGGGAGGGCTTTTTCGGCGGCATCTTGGGCTCGGTGCTCATCTGGCTCATTTTGTGGGCGACGCATTTCTATAAGCTGAGCTTGCCCTATGCGCTGCTGTGTGGCTTGGTCGTGTCCATTCTGGGCGTTATCGGCGACCTCATTGAGTCGCGCATCAAGCGTGGCGTGGGCGTCAAGGATTCCGGCAACCTTATCCCGGGCCATGGCGGCATGCTCGACCGTAGCGACTCGCTTATCTTTGGCTGCATTACCGCGCAGCTGCTTTTGATGATCGGGGGCGTGCTGTAATGTCATTCCAGACGACATATGGCCCCGATGGACGCCTTCGCGTTGCCATCCTGGGTTGTACGGGCTCTATCGGCACGCAGGCACTCGATGTGTGCCGTCAGCATGCCGATCGGCTGCAGGTGACGGCGCTGTCCGTCAATTCCAGCACCTCAGAGCTCGTTGCCGCCGCCCGCGAGTTCTCGGTTCCGGCCGTTGCCGTGGCCGATGTCGCTCATGGTGATGACGCCGTGCTGCAGGAGCTGCCCGAGGGCACGGATCTCGGTGTTGGTGCGCAGGCGGTTTGTGAGCTCGCACGTCGCGATGATGTCGACTGTGTGCTTGTTGCTATTGTGGGCGCCGCCGGGCTCGAAGCGAGCCATGCGGCCCTGACCTCGAACAAGCGCCTTGCTCTTGCCAACAAGGAGTCCCTCGTTGTCGGTGGCGACCTGCTGATGCCGCTGGCCCAGCCGGGTCAGCTCATTCCGGTCGACTCCGAGCACTCCGCCATCTACCAGTGCTATCTGGGGGAGAATCCACGCGAGGCCCACTGCATTTGGCTCACCTGCTCGGGTGGTCCGTTCTTCGGCCGTACGCGCGACGAGCTCGATCGCGTGACTCGCGCCGATGCACTGGCGCATCCCACGTGGTCTATGGGCGCTAAGATCACGATCGACTCCGCTACCCTCATGAACAAGGGCCTGGAGCGTATCGAGGCCATGCATCTGTTTAACTGCGACCTCGACTTTATCAACGTTGTTGTGCAGCGCCAGTCCAAGATCCACTCTATGGTTGAGTTTGCCGACGGCTCCGTGATGGCGCATCTTGGTGCTTCCGATATGCGTATTCCCATCCAGTTTGCGTTCTCGTATCCCGAGCGCTGGGATACTCCGGCGCCTCGTCTCGATTTTCGCGAGCTGGGGCAGCTCACCTTTGATGCCGCCGATATGGACACGTTCCGCTGCCTGGCGCTGGCCGAGCGTGCCGGCAAGACGGGCGGCACCATGCCGTGCGTGCTTAATGCGGCCAACGAGGTTGCTGTCGATGCGTTCTTACACGACGGCTGTAGCTTTACCGATATCGACCGCGTTGTGGAATCCTGCATGGATGCGCATGACAAACAGGCGGTTACCTCGTTTGAGCAGCTTCGCGACATCGATGCCTGGGCGCGCGAAAAGGCCGCTCTGGTGCTCGCCGCAACCCATTCCTAACCATAAGGATTTCTTTTTCGATTTATGGATACTGTTCTGAGCGTTCTCTCATCGGTCTTTTGGGGCCTTCTGATGCTTTCCGTCCTCGTGTTTTTGCACGAGGGCGGCCACTTTTTGGCGGCGCGTGCCTGCGGCGTCCGTGTGACCGAGTTCTATTTGGGCCTGCCGTGCCGTTTTGACATCCATCACACGTCGCGTCGCATCGGAACCAAGTTTGGCGTGACGCCGCTGCTGCTGGGCGGCTATGCTGCCATCTGCGGCATGGATCCCACGGACGTCTCGTGTGCCGATTGCGTGCTTGCGGCAATCTATCGTCACGGTCGCGTGACCGTGGCCGACCTTGCCGCCGAGCTCGAACTGCCCGAGGAGGACGTACTCGAGGCCTGTGCCTTGCTGCTGGGGTGGGGTTCCATCGCTCCCTGGTACGAGGAGGGGGAGAAACCCTCGCCGAGTTATTACCCCACCAAGTACCAGACGCTGCCGCGCGATGCTGCAGGATATACCACCTTTGACGGTCGCAAGTTCGATCGAGAGCATGCGACTGCCGAGGGCGATGTATGGGAACTGCCGTGCGGCGAGGCTGAATTCCTCGCACGCGAGCGCTCGCACACCTATTTGGGCCAAGGCTTTCTCAAGCGAGCCTTTATGTTGCTCGCGGGCATTGTCGTCAATATCCTGACGGGCTTTTTGCTCCTTATGAGCATCTATTCCATCGCAGGTGTCGCGGTGCCGTTGGATACCAATGTGATCGGTCAGGTTGACGAAGGCTCGATTGCCGCCGCGGCGGGAATCGAGGGCGGTGACGCGATCCTTTCGGTCGACGGAGTATCGTGCTCTACCTGGATAGACGTTTACGACGCCATCGGCAAGGCTGCCGGTAAGGACGATATCGCCATCGAGTACGAGCGTGATGGCAAGCAGCATTCGACCACGGTTGCACTCAAAGAGGACGAGCGCCTAGGTGTGTACGCCTCTACGCAGGTGGTCCGTTTGGACCCCATCACGTCGGCTCGCCTGTCGTTCTCCTATGTCGTGCAGACAGCGGAGGGCGTGATGCGCCTGCTCCAGCCGCAGCACACGATGGAGATTCTCGACCAGTCCTCTTCGATCGTGGGTATTAGCGTTATGTCCTCACAGGCTGCTGCTGCCGGTCCTGCCACGTTCCTCTCGTTTGCCGCCCTCATTTCGTTCTCGCTTGGCTTTATGAACCTGCTGCCCATCCCACCGCTCGATGGCGGCAAGCTGGTCATCGAGATCATTCAAAAGATTGCGGGCCGCGAGCTTCCGCTCAAGGTCCAGACGATTGTGAGCTATGTGGGCATCGCGCTCTTTGCGCTGTTGTTTGTCTATATGCTTCGTTCCGACGTCCTTCGATTTATTTTGTAGGGGAGTGTTTGGATTGTCTTTATCCCATCCTTTGCCTCGCGAGCTGACGCGCCCCGTGCATGTGGGCGGCGTGCAGATCGGTGGCGGCGCGCCGGTGGTGGTCCAATCCATGACCTGCACCGATACCGCTGATGCCCAGGCAACGCTTGCGCAGGTGTGCGCTTTGGCGCAGGCTGGCTGCGATATCGTGCGCGTGAGCGTGCCCACCGAGGCCGCGCTTGAGGGTTTCCGCACCATCTGTGCCGAGTCTCCGGTGCCGATTGTCGCCGATATCCACTTTAACCATAAGCTCGCCATTGGTGCCGTTGAGGCCGGTGCTGCCAAGCTCCGCATTAATCCCGGCAACATCGGCGATTGGGCCAAGGTCGATGCCGTGATTGATGCTGCGGGCGCTGCCGGGTGTGCGATTCGTATCGGCGTGAACGCCGGTTCGCTCGAGCAGGATATTGCCGGGCGCGACGATCTTACGCAGCCCGAAAAGCTCGTGATGTCGAGCGAGCGCTTCGTCAAGCATTTTGAGGACCGCGGTTTCACCAACATCGTTCTTTCCGCCAAGGCCCATAGCGTGCAAACGACGCTCGATACCTATCGAGCCCTGTCGCGTGAGATTCCCCACGTTCCGCTTCACCTGGGCGTAACCGAGGCGGGTACCAAGCTGCAGGGCACCATCAAGAGCTCGGTGGGCCTTGGTATCCTGCTGTCTGAGGGTATCGGTGACACCATGCGCGTCTCGCTCACGGCCGATCCGGTTGAGGAGCCGCCGGTCGCCTGGGGCATTCTGCAGTCCCTGGGCCTGCGTCGTCGTGGTCCCGAGATCGTCTCGTGCCCCACGTGCGCTCGCTGCCAGGTTAACCTCATCCCTATCGCCGAGGAGGTTACCGAGCGGCTTAAGAACTATTCCGCGCCGCTTTCCATTGCCGTGATGGGGTGTGCCGTTAATGGCCCCGGTGAGGCTTCCGACGCCGACCTGGGCGTGGCCTGTGGACGAGGTCAGGGCCTGCTCTTTTCGCATGGCCAGATCATTGGTAAAGTAGCTGAGGATCAAATTGTCGACGCGCTCATGGCCGAGGTCGACAAGCTTATTGAGGAGAAATAAATGACTCGAGCAATGTATATGTCTAAGCTTTACGCGCCGACGCTCAAAGAGGATCCGGCGGACGCCGAGCTTGCGAGCCACCGTCTGCTGCTTCGCGCCGGCATGATCCGCAAGGAGGCCGCCGGCCTGTATTCCTATCTGCCGCTCGCATGGCGCTCGATCCGCAAGATCGAGAACATCGTGCGCGACGAGATGGATGCCGCCGGTGCCCAGGAGCTTATGATGCCCATTATGGTCGATGCCGAGCTGTGGCGTGAGTCCGGCCGTATCGATGCCTATGGCAAGGAGCTCGTGCGCTTCGATGACCGTCACGGCCGTGAGTTCGTGCTGGGCCCCACCCACGAGGAGACGGTGACCGCCCTGGTGCGCAATGAACTGCGCTCCTATAAGCAGCTGCCCGTCAACCTCTACCACATCCAGGATAAGTTCCGCGACGAGTTCCGCCCCCGCTTTGGTCTGATGCGCGGTCGCGAGTTCATCATGAAGGACGCCTACAGCTTCTCCGCTACGCAGGAGAGCCTGCAGGAGGAGTACGATAAGATGAAGCAGGCCTACGCTAACATCTGCGAGCGCTGCTACATCAAGGCCCTGCCCGTCGTTGCCGATTCCGGCGAGATCGGTGGCGATACCTCCGTCGAGTACATGGCTTTGGCCGACGCTGGCGAGGCTTCGCTGGTTTACTGCGACGATTGCGGCTTTGCTGCCGATGACGAGGCTGCAAGCACCAAGGTCGTCGTGACCGAGGGCCCCGGTGACGGTACGCTCACCAAGGTTGAGACTCCGGGCATGGGCTCCATCGAGGCTGTTGCTAAGTTCTTTGGGTTCCCCGAGAACGGCACGCGCAAGTCCCTGGCTCTCATCGATGCCGAGGGTAAGCCGGTTGTGGCCATCGTTCCGGGCGATCATGAGCTCAACGACTGCAAGGCCGAGCACGTCTTTGGCAAGGGCTATCGCATGATGACCGACGAGGAGCTCCAGACCTACGGGCTGCATAAGGGCTTTATCGGACCGGTTAACCTGCCCGAGGGTATTCGTCTGGTCTGCGACGAGAGCCTGCGCGAGTCCAAGCAGTGGGCTTGCGGTGCCAACGAGGTCGATTATCACTTTACCGGCGCCTGTCCCGAGCGCGACTTTACCGTCGATGAGTGGGCCGACCTGGTCACTGTCGTCGCCGGCGATCCCTGCCCGCACTGCGGCAAGCCGCTCTCCGCTGCTCGTGGCATCGAGGTCTCCCAGGTCTTCCAACTGGGTACCAAGTATTCCGAGGCCATGGGTGCCACCTTTATGGACGAGGACGGCAAGGAGAAGCCGCTCATCATGGGTTGCTATGGCGTAGGCGTGTCCCGCTCGCTCGCTGCCGTCGTGGAGCAGCACAATGACGAGCACGGCATCGTCTGGCCGGTTTCTGTCGCTCCGTATGAGGTCGCGGTGATTCCGCTCGATCCCAAGAAGGAGGAGTGCGCTACCGTCTGCGAACAGATTGTTGATGGCCTGTGCGCAGAGGGTGTCGAGGTTGTCGTGGATGACCGCGACGAGCGCCCCGGCTTTAAGTTTGCCGACAACGACCTTATGGGCTTCCCGTATCAGGTCGTTCTGGGCAAGCGCGGCCTCAAGAATGGCACGGTGGAGCTCAAGGACCGTGCTACCGGCGAGCGTAAGGACGTGGCGATCGACGAGGTCGTCGCCAAGGTTGCCGAGCTTGTGAAGGCTGCCCGTCGCTAATCGACGTTTCTGCTATTAGATGCAATTACAGGACTGCCCCGTATCTCTCTTAGGATGAGATGCGGGGCAGTCCTTTTGTTGCGTGAATCAGCTCGACGGGTAATAGAAAACCCCACAGCCCAAATGAGCTGCGGGGTTTCCTTTGTGCCTCCGATGCGAAGCGAATCGCTCAGATATTACTGATAATCGACGACGTCGATCCAGTTCTTCAGGAACTCATCGTTCACATTGCGCTTACGAGCGAGCTCGGAAGCGGCGACGATGCTCGTCCACTGACGCACGACCTGCATGGGCATGTCGGCGCGGTCGCAGTAGAGCTCCAGATAGGCCTCGGCCTGATCCTTGCTGTTGAGGGCAAAGAGTAGGTAGGTGGTGGCAACGTCGGCAGCAGGGGAGCCCTGGGTGGCGTGTGCCCAGTCGCACACATAGAGCTGGCCGTCGTCGCCGACGATGACATTGGAGGGGTTGAAGTCGCCGTGGCAGACCTTGAACTCCTTGGTCATGCCGTCCAGACGCTCCTGAAGGTTGTAGCGCGTGGTGGCATTGAGCTGATCAAGGCTGTCGATCATGCGGGCGAACTTGTCGCGCTGACGGTTGAGCAGCGGGGAGGTGTAGCCGTGGATCTCGATCTGGAGGTCGACGAACATCTCGAGGTACTCACCAAAGCGCTGGGGCTCGGCAGTCATCTTCTCGGCAAGGGTGGTGCCCGGAACCTTCTCGGTTACGAGCGCCCAGCCGTTGGCGTTCTCGAGCTGGGAAACCTCGAGAGCCTTGGGGCTGCGGATGCCGCACTCATTGATGCGGGCAAGATTCAAAGCCTCGTTGAACACGTCAGAGACAGGCTTGGTCTCGTTAAAGACCTTGACGATCTTGTCGCCCAGGTCGTAAACGACCTTGTTGCCACGGCGGACGAGCTCGGTCTTGGAATCGGGTAGCAGCATGGTTGCATCCTTTCAACGATGCGATAGAAGCGACGGCGGGGGGGTGTGAAACACCCGTGCACCCCCGCCGTTAAAAACCGTGCTAAAACTAGCAGACGGCGTAGTCCTGAGGCTCGCGGCCGTAGTAGGCGTCCAGGTAGAGCTCCTTGATCTCGCTCATGAGCGGGTAGCGCGGGTTGGCGCCGGTGCACTGGTCGTTGAATGCCTGCTCGGTCATCTCGTCGAGGGTGTCGAGGAAGTACTTCTCGTCAACGCCGTACTCAGCGATGGTGTGCTTGACACCGATGAAGTCGCAGAGCTCGGTGAGCTTGGTGATGAAGTTCTCGAAGACCTCACGGTCGTCCTTGCCGTCGATGCCGCAGTAACGAGCCATCTCGGCGTAGTTGTGCAGCGCGTTGGGGTAAGGATACTGAGAGAAGGTACCCATCTTGACGGGAGCCTCGGCGGCGTTGTAGCGCATAACGCGGGTCAGGATGACAGCGTTGGCGAGGCCGTGGGGCAGGTGATGGAAAGCGCCGAGCTTGTGGGCCATGGAGTGGTTGAGGCCCAGGAAGGCGTTACCGAATGCCATACCGGCCATGCAGGATGCGTTGTGCATCTCCTCGCGAGCGTGCGGATCCTTGGCACCGTTGGTGAAGGAGCTCGGGAGGTTCTCGAAGACGAGCTTTGCGGCGCGCTCGGAGAGGCCCTTGGTGTAATCGGAAGCCATGATGGAGACGTAGGACTCGATGGCGTGGGTCATGACGTCAATACCGGAAGCTGCGGTGAGGCCCTTCGGGGCGGTCATGCAGTTGTCGGCGTCGACGATAGCCATGTTGGGGAGCAGCGCGTAGTCGGCGAGCGGCCACTTGATGCCGGTCTCCTTGTCGGTGATGATGGCGAACGGCGTGCACTCGGAGCCAGTGCCCGAAGAGGTCGGGACGGCGACGAAGTAAGCCTTCTTGCCCATCTCGGGGAAGGTGAAGATACGCTTGCGGATGTCCATGAAGTCCATGGCCATGTCCTCGAAGTTCGCCTCGGGGTGCTCGTACATCATCCACATGATCTTGCCGGCGTCCATTGCGGAACCGCCGCCGACGGCGATGATGACATCCGGCTCGAAGAGCGTCATCTGCTTGGCGCCGCGACGTGCGCACTGCAGGGAGGGATCGGGCTCAACGTCGTAGAAGCAGTCGTGAGCGATGCCCATCTCATCGAGCTTGGCCTCGATGGCACGCGTGTTGCCATTCTTGAAGAGGAACTGGTCGGTAACGATGAAGGCGCGCTTCTTGCCCATTACGGTGCCGAGCTCGTCGAGTGCGACGGGCGTGCAGCCCTTCTTGAAGTAGACCTTCTCGGGTGCGCGGAACCACAGCATGTTCTCGCGGCGCTCTGCCACGGTCTTGACGTTGATCAAGTGCTTCACCCCAACGTTCTCGGAGACGGAGTTGCCACCCCAGGAGCCGCAGCCCAGGGTTAGAGACGGCTTCATGCCGAAGTTGTAGAGGTCACCGATGCCGCCGTGCGAGGACGGGGTGTTGATGACGATGCGGCAGGCCTTCATGACGTGCTGGAACTTAGCGATCTTCTCGCTCTGTGCCGGGTGCACGTAGAGAGAGGCGGTGTGGCCCGGGCCACCTGCGAGGACGAGGTGCTCTGCCTTGTCAACGGCCTCCTGGAAGTCCTTGGCGTGATACATAGCGAGGACCGGGGAGAGCTTCTCGTGGGAGAACTCTTCCTTCTCGGGATCGGTGGAGGTGACCTCGGCGATCAGGATCTTGGTCTTGGCGGGAACCTCGATGCCGGCGAGCTCGGCGATCTTGGCGGCAGCCATGCCGGGGATGCGGTGATCGAGTGCGCCGTTCTTGAACATGGCGGCACGCAGGGCGTCCATCTCGGCACCCTGCTTGACGAAGTAGCAGCCGCGACGCTGGAACTCAGCCTTGACATCCTTGTAGATGGAGTCGAGGACGGTGACGGACTGCTCGGAAGCGCAGATCATGCCGTTGTCGAACGTCTTGGAGTGGATGATGGAGTTGACGGCGAGCTTGATGTCCGCGGTATCGTCGATGATGACCGGGGTGTTGCCGGCGCCGACGCCGAGTGCGGGCTTACCGGAGGAGTAAGCAGCCTTGACCATGCCCGGGCCACCGGTTGCGAGAATGATGTCGACGTCGCGCATGACCATGTTGGTCAGCTCGATGGACGGCTTGTCAACCCAGCCGATGATGCCCTCAGGAGCACCGGCCTTGACAGCTGCGTCGAGAACGAGCTTGGCGGCGGCGATGGTGCACTTGGCGGCTGCCGGGTGCGGGGAGATGATGATGGCGTTACGGGTCTTCAGGCAGATGAGCGTCTTGAAGATGGCCGTGGAGGTCGGGTTGGTGGTCGGGATGACAGCGCCAACGATACCGATCGGCTCGGCGACCTTGGTGATGCCGTAAGCGTCGTCGCGCTCGATGACACCGCAGGTCTTGGTGTTCTTGTAAGCGTTGTAGATGTACTCAGCGGCGTAGTGGTTCTTGATGACCTTGTCCTCGAGAACGCCACGGCCTGTCTCCTCGATGGCGAGCTTGGCCAAAGGAATACGAGCCTTGTTGGCGGCCATAGCAGCCTCGTAGAAGATCTTGTCTACCTGCTCCTGAGTGTACTCAGCGAATTTAGCCTGGGCCTCACGCATAGATTTGAGTTTGGCCTCAAGCGCCTCCACGTTGTCCACGATGGCGGGAGTAGTGTTTTCCGGTGACTTTTTCACCATTTGTGTCTCCTTGCGATCGGAGATTTACCCTACGCCTTGCATGATAGCAAGAAATAATTCGGTAAACGGTCAGATTCCCGTAAAAGGCATACTAAAACGCTTCAATCAAATGAACCGTTTCAACTAAATTATGCTACTTAGCGTAGGAAAGATCGGATGCTTTGCGCCTTGTAGGTGCCCTGAAGCCGTATTGGCCAGCATTTGGTTCCAGAGGGTTTTTGGCTTAAAGGCGTCGGGTTATCGAGAACGACTTTTGCATATTCATATGTTAGTAGTTGTCGTCTTACGATCAGTTGGTAGTCAATAAACCAAAAAGGCGCCCTCCGTAGGGGAGGGCGCCTTTTTGGTAAGTTCTATGTGAACGCGAGGTCTTTGACCCGGAGAGTCCGAGGTCCTTGTTGGTAAGACCTTATTTAGGAGCGCGCAACCTTGCCGGACTTGAGGCAGGTGGAGCAAACGTTCATCTTGCGACGGTGACCGTCGACGACGACGTAAACGCGCTGGATGTTGGGGCGGAACTTACGGTTGGTGACGCGGTGAGAGTGGCTGATGGAGCGACCGGCAACGGGGTGCTTACCGCAAACTTCGCAAACTTTGGACATAACTGACCCTCCTTGGGCGACAAACGAACATGTCGCGTTAACAAACAAGCCTGAACTATAGCACAGAAGCAGCTCCCTGTGCGTAATCTACACAGAGATATTTCTCTTTTGGCGATAGTGCCCACGCCACGGCCCTGGACGTAGATCCGATTTGCGTGCAGCAGAGGGGATTATGCCAGCTTGCAACAAGGTTTTCAAGCTCGTCCCACAAATATATATAGGTTTATGGTGCGTTGGGCTCCGTTTTCGGATTGCTTTGTATTTATGCTCGGGTTGATTTCCGATCTCAGCCGAACACATTGAGCGAATAGGCCATTCCCGCAGT
>URRJ01000024.1 GCA_900550205.1 uncultured Collinsella sp.
TTGCTGTGACAGGAGTGTCCCTGGGTGCCGGCAGGATAGGAACGTCCTTAAGTGCCAAGTTGGAAAGAAAAAGGCGGAGGCCCGGGAGTGGGTCTCCGCCTTATATACAGGGGGCGATGTTATTCGCGAGCGCCGGGATTAGACCAGACGGGCGTTGATCGTCTTGGCGATCTCGGCGGCGTCGGTGGAACCCTTGACGGTGGCACGGAAGTCCTCGTCCATAAGCGCCTCGGCGACCTTGGACAGGATCTTGAGATGCGTGGTGCCAGCCTGAGCGCCCGGGATGAGCAGGGCGATGGCAACGTTGACGGGAGCGCCATCCATAGTGTCCCAACCGGTCACGCCAGAGTCGTCCTTGACGACGATGACGGCAGCCTCGGTGATGGCGTCGGACTTGGCATGCGGAATGGCGAAGCCCTCCATCATGCCCGTGGTGCCCTCGGCCTCGCGGGCCAGGAAGGCGTTCATCACGGCGTCGGCATCGCCGGCGATACCGGCCTTAACGGCCTGGTTGGAGACAAAGCTCAGGGCCTCGTCACGAGAAGCGAAGTCCTCGGCGACAAAGACGTTCTCGACCTTCACGAAGTCGGAAGCCTCGGCCTTGGGGGCCTCGACAGCAGCGGCCTTAGGGGTCTCAGCCGGCTTGGCTGCAGGAGCGGGCTTCTGGTTCTTCTCGAAGTCGTACTTCTTGAAGGCCACGAACAGGATGCCACCGACCACGGCGCCGATGAGGATCGCGAGGACCCACTGCGGGCCGTTCTCGACAACGGGCAGGACCAGGAAGCCGCCGTGAGGCGCCGGATCGTGAACGTTGAAGAAGATGGTCAAGATGGAAGCGATGGAAGAACCGACCATCATGATAGGCATGACGGGCCAGATGTTCTTGGTCATGAACGGAATGGCGCCCTCGGTGATGTGGGTGCAACCAAGGATAAGGTTGACGATACCGGCGTCATGATCCTCCTGGCTGAAGTACTTCTTGCCGACAACGACGGCGAAGGTGGTGATCAGCGGCGGAACGATGCAAGCGGCGGAGACGGCAGCCATGAAGTTGGTGCCGAAGTTGTAGGTCTCGGTGCCGACGCCAGCTTCGAGAGCGGTGCCGAGCAGGAAGGTGCCAGTAGCGTAAGCAGCCTTGTTGACCGGGCCGCCCATATCAAAGGCGCACATGCAGCCGATGGCCAGGCCAAGGATCACCGGACCGGAGTTACCGAGGCTCTGCAGGAAATCCATCATGCCCTGGTTAATGGCAGCCATGGGGCCGGAAATACCGAGCATGACCAGGCCGACGATGGCGGTAGAGCAAAGCGGATACAGGAAGATTGCCTTCAGGCCATTAAGGCTCGCGGGAATTTTAGAGAAAACCTTCTCGAGCAGCAAAATGACATAGCCGGCGAGGAAGCCGCCGACGATGCCGCCCAGGAAGCCAAAGCCCACACCCGAGCCTCCAGCGTCGATCATACCGGTCTCGGCGTTAACAGGCAGACCCTGGATGGCGATCATACCGGCGACGAAGCCGGGGACGAGCGCCGGGCGCTTGCCGATGGACTCGGCGATATAGGCGGAAAGCACGGGAACCATGAGGTTCATGGCAATGCCGCCGATGATCTTGAGCATCGCGGCGAAGCTGTTGTAGTCGGCAGCCGTCGAATCAAAGGACGTGATGCCCCACAGGAACGAAATGGCGGTCAGAACACCACCAGCAACGACGAAGACCAGCATGTGGCTGACGCCGTTCATGAGGTGCTTATAGATGATGTGGCCGATGGACTCCTTCTCCTCGACCTCGTCCTCGACATCGGCGGCAGCAGCAACCGTTTCGTCGCCCTTGGCGGCGAGCGCGCGGTCGATCAGCTTTCCGGCGGCCTCGACGGACAGGGCCTTGGAAACGCCGACGGAAACCATGGGCTTACCGGCGAAACGCTCAGCCTGGACATCCTTGTCGGCTGCGACGACGACGGCCTTGGCACCGGCGATCTCACCCTTCGTGAGCTCATTCTCGACACCGACCTGGCCATGAGTCTCGACCTTAATGGTCAGACCTCGCTCGGCAGCTGCCTTCTCCAGCGCCTCCTTCGCCATGAAGGTGTGCGCAATGCCGGTCGGGCAACCGGTCGCGGCGATGATGTCAAACTTAGCCATGTGTCCCTCCTTTTTAAGTTTTGCGCCCGCAGGCGCTCCCCTACACGCGCGTCCTTGCGCGCTTTTCCACAATTGAAAGATACCAACCCAGCGCTTTCGCGGAAAGGGAAATGTCCCAATTCTCCGGTGAAAGGTTCTTTCATACCCGTAAACGGTCGATGAAAGTTTACCATCAACACTTGAAACGGCAAGGAGTATCTTGTTATTGAAAATGCCCCTATACTAGGACATTACAAAACGAGTCCGATTTTCATGCCAACCAGGAGTCATCCATGACCGATAGCAGCAAGAGCGCGCTCTCCCTCATTAGCACGCACAAGGGATACAGCGAATCCGAGCAGCGTATTGTCGACTATATATTGGAGCACCAGTCCGAAGCGCCACGCCTGACGGCCGCGCAGCTCTCTCGCGCCGCCGCAACGTCCGAGGCGACCGTTTCGCGCTTTTGCCGCAAGCTGGGTTTTGGCAGCTTTCGCAGCTTTCAGTTTTCGCTGGCGCGCGACTTGGAAAGCCAGCGCAACGAGGGCCTGACCGACGAGGTCTCGCTCGACAACATGGAGCAGAGCCTTAAAAATATCCTCGCCGCCAAGGTAAGTGAGCTCAACGCGACCATCGACGGGATCGACCACGATACGCTGGCGGCCGTTGTGCACGCGTTAAAGAATGCAGGCGTTATTGAGTTTGCGGCCGTAGGCAACACCAACGCCGTCGCGCTCGACGCGACGTTCAAGTTCTCGCAGCTGGGCCTTCGTTGCATGGCAAGCACCATCAGCGAGACCTCGATTGGTTTTGCGCTCACGCTGCGCCCCGGTGACGTTATCGTGCTGATCTCGAACTCCGGCAAATCGCGCCGTCTGAATCGCATGGCAAAAGCGGCTCGCGACTGCGGTGCCACCGTAGTCGTCATCAGCAGCGATAGCAAGTCTCCGCTTGCTCGCCTGGCCGACTACACCTTTAATACCGTCAATCACGAGGCGCTGCTGACAACGGGCGACTTCGCGTTCTCCAAGATGAGCGCCACGATGATCATAGAGGTCATCTACAACTTCTTGCTGCCCGAAATCGAGGACGCCCGAGAGCACATCAGCTACTACGAGGAGCTCATCCAGCCGGATAAGGTCGTGGAGTAAGTTTTATCAGAGCTCAATATGTACCGTTCCCACAAAACTATGCCGGTTTACTACTATGAAATCGGAATATGCGAACACATCGCGTTTTAAAAGAAAACCTCAGGCGTTCTACCTGCGGTTTTCTTTTTTCAATTTTAGCTGTGCTCGAGCTACGCAGATTCAACGTAGTAGATGGGCCGGTTTCGTGGCGGCCGGGTCGGACATGTATGTGGCGGCCCGGCCTAAGCGCGCGCTTCTTCCAGCATCTGCCTAGCATGCGCAAGACTTGCCTCCGATTGATCGCCGCTGAGCATACGGGCAATCTCGGCAGCGCGAGCCTCGCCAACCACTTCGTCTAAATGCGTCTGAGGAATGTCGCCGGGCTCTTTACTGACCACGTAATGCTTGTCAGCCATGACCGCTACCTGTGCCAGGTGCGTTACGACGATGACCTGATGCGTGGCGGAAAGATCGGCCAGCACGCCAGCAAGAGCACGAGCCGTTGAGCCGCCGACACCGGCATCAACCTCGTCAAATACTAGCGTGTCGACGCCGTCCGCATTACCCAAGACAACCTTGCTCGCAAGCATGACGCGGCTGAGCTCACCACCCGAGGCGATGCGGCGCAAAGGGCGCGGTGTAAGGCCGGCGCCGCTGCGGTACAAAAGCTCATAGCTCGAAGGACCAGCAGACGTCCACTCGGCACGCGGAAGATCACGCGACTCCCAGACAAGTTCGGCGCCACCCATTTCCAGACGCGCCATTTGGCGACCAACCTCGTGACAGAAACGCGGGGCTGCCGTATTGCGCGCTCGCTTAAGCGCCTTGGCAGCGGCAAACAATTCGCGCTCTGCCGCGCCAAGCGCTTCGCGCGCCTTCTTGATCTGCTCATCGCCATCGTCTACCAGCGACAACAGCTCTTGCGAGCGATCGCGCATGGAGAACACGTCATCCATGGTGGGACCCCACTGACGCAGCAGGCCCTTGAGGTCGGAATACCGCTCGCGCATGCGAGCGAGCTCACGAGGGTCAAAGGCAACCCCATCACGATAAGAACGCAGCTCGTTGGCGCAATCCTCAAGCGAAATGCAGGCATCCGAAAGGGCATCGGCGATGTCGCCCAGCTTGCGGTCGACGGTCGCCATGCGCGACAGCTCCGCCACGGCGCTGTTCACGGCATCGAGCGCTCCCCCTTCGGCAGCAAGGGAGGCATGGGCATCGTTGGCCGTCGCTACCAGCACTTCGGCATGCTCCGAGCGCGGCAGCAGCTCCTCGAGCTCCTCGTACTCACCCGGCTTGGGGTCGACCTCGGCGATACGCTCAAGCGCGAAGCGCGCCTCCTCGACGCGACTCCCCTGCGCACGCGACGCCTCCTCTACGCGACGAACCTCCTTGGCAGCGGCACGCGACGCCTTGAAGCAGGCACGGTACTTTTCCAGCGCCTCAAGCGCAGAGCGACCAGCCCAGGCATCAACCATGGCAACATGATGTGCCGGATCGAGCAGGCGCTGATGTTCATGCTGGCCGCACAGATCCATCATCACGCCGACGCGCTCGGATAGCTCGCGCACGCTGGCGATGCGGCCGTCAATCTTGACGCGGCTGCGACCCTCGGCAGAAAGGCTGCGCTGCACGGTGAAGCCCTCCGTGTCGTGCGGGCCATCGAACAAGCGCGCCTCGACGCTCGCCAGTGCCTCGCCCTCGCGCACGGTCGACGAATCCGCGCGTTCGCCCAAGATGAGCTTAAGCGCCGAGAGCAGCGCAGTCTTGCCGGCGCCAGTCTCGCCGGTCAGGACCGTTAGGCCAGCGCTGGGCACCAGCGTCGCTTCACGAATGAGTGCAATGTTTGAAACCTGCAGCTCATCGATCATGGCGAACTCCGTAGAACACGCGGCTTACCGAGTTGTAGAAGCTCTCGGGGCCATAGTCGAGCAGCAGCACATCGCCGGGACCGCGACGCACGGCCACGCTCTCGACGGTGCCATCGCAGGTAATAAACTGCCCGTCGATGGCAATAGCCGGTACACTCGGGCGGTCATCGGACATAAAAATCTCGACAACATCGCTCGGCGAGGTCAAAAAGGCACGGGCCTGAATAGTATGCGGCGCGATCGGCACGCAGACCATGCCCGTGTAATCCGGGCTCACGATAGGACCGCCGGCACTGAGGGCATAGCCAGTGGAGCCGGTTGCTGTGGACACGACCACACCATCGCCGCGCAAGCGATCGATATGATGGCCCGACACGGTGATGTCGAACTCGACCATATCGGACAGGGGCCCACGCGTGAGCGCCATGTCGTTGAGCGCGAACGAACGCACAACATCCTTCGTGCCGTCCTCACGCACGGAAACGATGTCTGCGGCGATCGTAGCGCGACGGCTCACGTGGAGCTCACCGGACAGGGCATCGCTCACAACCTGCAAAATATCGCGCTCCTCGGGACTCGCTGCGGTCAAAAAACCCAGATGACCATAGGAAAGACCAAGAATGGGAATCTCGCGATAGTTGAGGATGCGAGCAGCCCGCAAAAGCGTGCCGTCACCGCCGAGCGTGATGACCAAGTCGGCATCGTCAACATCGGGCGTGCTCTGAATCTTCGAACGCTGATCGGCCGCCCATGCGACCTCGTAGCCCTGGCGCGTCAGCCAGAGCTCGAGCATCAGGCCGCTCTCGACCGCCTCTTGCTTATAGTAATTGGGAACCAGAAAGACCTTCATAGCGTTGCTGCTTTCTCGCTCAAAGCCGATACCTGGGATTGCAACTCGCCATCGGAGCGCTCGCCGAGGGCAGGTCTCGTGCCGTACAGGAAAAACTCCACGTTACCCTTGGCGCCATGGATAGGCGACACGCACACGTCGACCGGGAACAAGCCCTTCGCGGCAAACAGCTCGATGACCGCAACGAGCGTGTCGACACGCACGGCGGGGTCGGTCACGATACCGCCCTCGCCCACCAACGCCGCCGGAGCCTCAAACTGCGGCTTTACCAGCGTACAAAACGAACCCGTAGGCGTCAGGCATGCCAGCACAGCGTCAATGATATTCGCAATGCTCGTAAACGACACGTCGCACACTGCCAGGTCGATGGCACTCGCATAACCAAGCTCGGGCAGCTGCGTCACGTTGGTGCGCTCGTGCAGCGTCACGCGATCGTCCTGACGCAACGACCAATCAAACTGGGCACGACCCACGTCAACCGAGACAACGGTCGCGGCGCCGCGCTTAAGCAGACAATCGGTAAAACCACCGGTAGAACACCCGACGTCCAGGCAGGCAAGGCCCGTCGGGTCGATATCAAACGCATCGAGCGCGCCCTCGAGCTTAAGGCCACCGCGCCCAACATATGGGATGCGACCTTTCACATGCAGCGGCAGGCCCGGGGCAACCTTAAGCCCCGGCGAGGTCAAACGCTCACCACCGCTCGAGACCAAGCCGGCCATAAGAGTGCGAAGGGCATCCGCGCGATCGGCGCAGATGCCCTGTGAAATCAGTTCGTCATCGAGACGCACGCGTTTCATGAATGCCATCAACCATTCGTATCCGTAGATGCAGCCTGGCCATCCTGTGATTCGTTTGCCGCATCCTCATCGTATTCTTGCTCGAGCTTATCAGCCTCACGCGGCGTCAGCTCAAACTTGTCGACCATATCGACTGCGCGAGAGCCGAGCTCAATCGCCTCGTCAAACAGATCGAGCGAACGCTCCAAGGACGTGTCCTTGGAGCGAACGGTAGCGATAATCTGGTCCAAGCGGTCCGAGATCTCGTCGAAGTTGCGGACGGAACCCTCTGGCATGGCTACTCCTCGACGGAGTCGGTGTCGGCCTCGTCGACCTCTGCAGCATCCGCATCCTCGGCCAGAACGCCAGCGGCAGCCTGAGCGGCGGCAACCTTAGCTGCAGCCTCGGCAGCCTGGGCCTCCTCGCGGGCGCGATCCTCGGCCAGCAGCTCCTGATACAGGTCCTCGCCCGGCAGCTCCTCGCTGCGAGCGATCTTGCCCAGCACGCCGTTAACGAACTTGGCAGATTGATCGGTACCGTATGCCTTGGCGATCTCGACGGCCTCGTTGATGACGATGGCGTCCGAGACCTCCTCGTCGGTGAGGAAGCGCATCTCGTAGACGGCGATGCGCAGAAGGTTGCGGTCGGCACCGGGCATACGCATAAGATCCCAGTTCTTGGCGACGGCGCGCAGGGCGCAATCGATGCGATCGATATGCTCGTAGGCACCGCGGCAAAGCTCCAGCGCATAGGGGTCGAGGGGACCCTTCGAGATCAGGAAATCGCCCTCGAGGACGCGCTCGAGCGGGCTGTCCGTGGCCTCGGCCTGGAACAGCAGCTGCAGCGCCTGACTGCGGGCAAGCGTACGCCCGCGATAAACCTTAAGGCTCAAAGGTTACTCCTTGGGGAAAACGAGGCCGTCGATGCAAACGTCAACGCGCTCGACCTCGACGCCCACCTGGGCATCGATGGCGGCGACCACGGCGGCGCGAACGGCCTCGGCGAGTTTCTTGAACGGATAGCCAAAGAACACCACGACGCGCACGGTAAGTGCGAGCTTGTCGCCGATGACCTCGGCCTCGACCGCCGGCTCGGAAGCCGGGGCCTTGGACGAGAGCATCATGGAGACAAGGTTGGTGGCAAGGTCCTTGACGCCAACGGAGGCGATGCCCTCGACATCCGACACGGCGCGCGAGACGATGGCGGTCAGAACATCGGGCGAAATGCCGATGCCGTCAATCTTGATTTCCTGGGGCATGAGTCCTCCTAAAAGAGTTGGTTGCTAGACGCGGGAGACGAACTTGCCGTCGCGGGTGTCAACCTTGATGACCTCGCCCTCGTTGAGGTACATGGGGACCTGGATGACAGCGCCGGTATCGATGGTGGCCGGCTTGGTGGAACCCTGGACGGTGTCGCCCTTAAAGCCCGGGTCGGTCTGGACGATGGTGGTCTCGATGAACATCGGCGGGGTCACACCCATGAGCTCGTCATCGGCGAAGAGCAGCTGGCAGGTGTCGTTCTCGCGCAGCCACTTGGAGTTCTCGCCCACCATGTCCTCGGGAACGGGGACCTGCTCATAGGACTCGTTGTCCATGAAGATGTAGTCGGCGCCATCGTTGTAGAGGTACTGGAACTCACGGGTGGTAAGCATGACGCTCTCGAACTTGGTGCCGGCGTTGCAGGTGTTCTCGACGACGCGGCCGCTCTTGATGTCGCGGGTCTTGTAGCGCACGAACGCGCCACCCTTGCCCGGCTTGACATGCTGGAACTCGACGATGGTGTAGACCTTGTCCTTAATGCGGAGACCGAGGCCGTTCTTGAAGTCGGCGGTAGAAATGGTAGGCATAGCGACCTTTCTTGTTATGGGCAGAACGCACAAGCGTCCAAATTACATACGACCAAAATTATACACTTGCAGACGGCGCCTGCAGCGAGCGCATAAAAAGAGAACGCGGGGCGCCCGAATCATTCCGGACGCCCCGCCCAAACTATCTACCGAAGTAGATTAGCAATCGATGACGTGGAGGTCATGCGGGGTCTTGGTGAAGGGCTCGTAGCCGTTCTCGGTGACCACGCCGTAGTCCTCCAGGCGCACGCCGCCCACGCCGGGCAGGTAGACGCCGGGCTCCATGGTAATGACCGAGCCGACCTCAATGGTGTTCTTGCTGCGGTTGAAGTTGGGCAGCTCGTGGATATCGATGCCCACGCCGTGGCCCAAGCCATGGTTGTAGTAGTCACCATAACCAGCATCGCCGATGATCTTCTTGGAAAGCTTGTAGATGTCGTTGCCCTCGACGCCCGGATGGATGGCGGCAACGCACTCCTCATGGGTGCGGCGCACGAGCGCGTACAGGTCGAGCTGCTCCTGCGTGGGCTCGCCCATCACGACGGTACGCGTCATATCGGAGCGGTAGTCGCAGTAGCCCGCGCCGTAATCCATGAGGACGAAGTCGCCCTTCTCGATCACGCGGTCGCTCGGCACAGCGTGCGGGTTGGCGGTGTTGGGACCGCTCGCCACGATGGAGCCAAAGGCCAAGCTGTCGGCGCCGTTGGCGAACATAAAGTTCTCGAGCTCGTTGCGAACCTGCTTCTCGGTCATGCCGGGCTTAATAAAGCCGAGCATGTGCTGGAAGGCGGCGTCGGTGATCGACTGCGCATGGCGCATGAGCTCGATCTCCTCGGCGTCCTTGATGGCGCGCATCTTACGGATGTCGTCATGCATCAGCGGCAGCATGCAGGCAACGGAGCGGTCCTCCAGACCACGCTGAATACCCTGGTAGAAGTTGATCTGCATGTCATCCTCGACAGCGCAGACGCGGCACTTGTTAGCCGCGATCTTGCCGGCGACCCAGCCGGGAATGGTGCCCTCGTCCATGTCGTAGACCCAGGGGCTGCCGGCGGGCGTGTTCTCCTCAAAGCTGTTGAGGTAGCGCGAGTCGGTGTGGAACAGGCACTGGTCAGCCGTAATAAACGCGGCGTGCGGGAACTCAAAGGTGTAGTCGAAGACGCCCTTCACGCCCGTGAGCCAACGAAGGTTAGCCTCGTCGCGCACCACGATGGCATCGTAGCCACGCTCGACCATCAGGGCACGGACACGCTCGATACGACCGGCAGGACCGGCAGCAAACTCAGACATGCAGTTTCCTTTCTTGATGTCCTCAATAAAAGCGGGACGGGCTCAATCGGCACACGGAACCGCGAACGATTCGCAACCGATAAAACCCGTTCCCCAACATGATACGAAAGACGATGGATGTCAATAAAGTTAGAGAAGTTCCTTGCGAGAAGCCAAATAGGCTGCCGCATGGCGCTCGAGGACATCGTCGTCCACGGCGTTAAGACGAATGGCGCCAAGTGCCGCGGGCAGCGGCAGCATCGTGCGATTGGAGCGCGCAAACTGCTGCCTGCGGAACTCCGCAATAAAGGCCTCCGGTTCAAGGTCGAAGGCGAGCTCCTCGATTCCAAAGTCCTCCAGGCAATCATCGACCTCAAACACATAGTCGATATCGAAGTCGCAGGCATCGTGGGCCAGGCGCGCCTCAAAGCGCATGCCCTCGGACAACAGCTGGTAGGCAGGGACCTGCACCGCGGCATTGCCCAGGCAGACGCGCAACGTACGCTCCCCCGTCTTGCCAAAATCGAGCGCATGGCGAGCGCTCGGGTTCGTGGCCATAAGCACGTCCTTACGGGCGGTCTGGGACCACTGCACGGCATTGACGAGTGCAACTTCCTCGCCGGCTAGAATCTCGGGAACCGTCTCGGAGAACTGGTTCCAGCGTGACTTGCTGCTCGAGAGCATAGTGCCCACGAGCACCGCATAGCCAAGCTTAAGGTCCTCGGGGCCGGCCTCGCGAACAAGGTCCAGATTGCACACGACCAGACCGGGCTCGGGGCGTACCGCGATGGCGGGCAGCGCGTGGTCGCCCGAAGCGACGAGCGGCTCCATCGTCGTGGCGACCGTAAGCATGGCGTCGAATGTCATCGGCAACAGTGCGCACTCGGTGCGACCGCACCACTGGTTGGCGCACCAGCAAACTACCGAGCAGGTTGCGGCATCGCCAATGGCAACAACCAGGTCATCGCAGGTAATACCGTTAGCCGACAGCGCGCCAAAGACGACATCGGCATCGGACAAGGTGGCGCCATCGGGCGAAACCTCAAGCAAAAGCTGCGACACGGCAAAGCCGGCATCGACCAGCGCATGATCGACGACCTCACCAAAGCGCTCGGACACGGCAGCATCCCAAACAACCATCGCACGCTTGGGCTTGCCCACGGTCGAGGCGAACATGCGCGACAGTTCCTCAAACGCGCCAAACCCGACGCGGACATCGACACTGCGGTTTTGGAAATTGATGAGTTGACGGCGAATCATAGCAATCCACGCTCCAAAAGCATCTCGGCACAAAGGTACGAAACATCCTCAAAGGACTTATTGCGGATATCGAGGGTAAGATCGGCCGCTTGGCGATACAACGGACGACGATGCTCAAAAAGCAGCGCCGCGTGCTCGGGCGAACGGAAATCAGGTCGGGTATCGGACCGGCGAATCTGGCGCATCGAGTCCTCAAAATCGCCTTCGAGGTACACACAGGTACCCATCTGGTGCATGAGCTCGATGTTTACCGGCGTCTCGACGATGCCACCCCCACACGAAACCAACAGGCTGCGCTCGCTCTGAAGCGAACGAAGCGCCGAGGTCTCGAGCTCGCGGAAGCGCTCCTCGCCCTCGGTCTCAAAGATCTCGGTCACCGACTTGCCGCAACGGCGGACCACCAGGCGGTCGGTATCGATAAACCGACGCTTGAACATGTTGCCGACGTTACGCGCGAGCGTTGATTTGCCCGCGCCCAAAAAGCCGATAAAGAAGATGTGGTCGCAGCCGTGTTTGATGTGCTGGGACATAACGAGACCTATTCCTCGCAGGGAAGGTCGCGCAGGGCCCGGCGCTCAAAAATACGGAAGATCTGCGTATACCACAGATCTTGGGTGGCTTGCGGCTTGACCAGAATGGTATCGACGCCGGCAAAGTTACCGCTCCACACGTCGGTGTACAACTGATCGCCGATCAGTACGGCCTCGTTAGCCGTGGCACCCAGGCGCTTAAGGCCCGCTTTGAGGGCAAAGGGCGCCGGCTTCATGGCATGGCTGATGGCCTCGAGCCCCAGCTCGCGCGCCGACGCCATAACCTGATCGCGATGCCAGTTGTTGGACACCATGCACAGCTTAAAGCCCTTGGCATGGGCGGCCTTGAGCCAGGCGGAGACCGCAGCGGGTACCTGCTCGGTATCACGCGGCACCAGGGTGTTATCGCGATCGAGCAGAATGGCGCGCTTGCCGTCGGCCCAGAGGGTATCGAGGTCGATGCGATCGACCGAGGCAACATATCGTTTGGGGCTAAAAATCCTCATGATCAATTCCAAGACTGTTGATGCTCTTCGTACGTCTTCGAGAAATACTCCTCGTCCTGCGTAATGTAGAAATACAGGTCATCGGAGTCGGTCGGCTCAAGGGTGGCCTTGAGCGCCTCGAGCGACGGAGAGCAAATGGGCGTGGGCGGGAGGCCCTCGTGCTTATAGGTGTTATAAGGGCTATCGCTCTGCAGGTCGTCAGCGGTAACCTCGCCACCGGTGACGTACATCATGGTCGCGTCGCTGTTGAGGTAGCACAGGCCATCGAGCTTGCCGGCCAGGCGGTTATAGAAGACCGAGGCCACGTGCGCGCGCTGGTCGGCGTTGAGGCCCTCGCGCTCGACGATAGAGGCAAGATTGACGATGTCGTAATCGGACATCTCCACGCCGTAGCGCTCCTTGATCTTTGCCTCACAGCTGGCAAAATCGAGCGATTTATACTCGCCATTAAACTGGTCGAGCATGGCGCGAATCACGTCATCGGCACTCGGGTCCTTACCCAGCGAATAAGTCTTGGGGAACAGGAAACCCTCGAGCGAATCGTTCGCGGCGTCTTTAAGGAAAGCGTAATCATTCACATAATTGCTCGCCTTGGCCTGGTTAAGGAAATCTTCCTTAGAAATGCTGTCGTACGCCTTGGCGACGCGGTCGGCGACCTGATCGACCGTCAGGCCCTCAGGGATAGTGAGCGCATCGGAGCCGGCGTTGGGACCTTCCATAAGCTGTTGGACGACCTTAGTCGCATCCATGAGCGTGGTAAACGAATACTTACCCGGCTTGAGCGACATATCGGCGTTGAGCTTTTTGACCGCAGCGTAGTAATCCTTGGGATTCTCGACGATATGGTTCTCGGAGAGGATCGAGGCGATGGTATCGCCCGAAGCGCCTTCGGGAATCGTGATAGTAACTTGCTGGCCAGCTTCAACGTTCGCGTCTCCACCGGTAATGAAACCCTTAACGGCCGGAACGACAAAGAAGACGATCGCGACCAGCGCAAGTAGGGCAAACACGGCGCCGACAATCATGGGCACCGGGGAGTTCTTCTTTTGGGCGCTGCGACAAGCTTGGGAGTTATAGCTTGAGCGCGTTGCTGGAGCCACGCGGTGCGTGCCGTGAGCACGGTGAGAATGACCATGAGATTGAGGGGCCTGCGCGCGCTGGGCAGGCGCTTGCTGTTTAAAACGCGTACCGCCAGTGGGCTGCGCCGTGCGAGCAGAAGGCTGCTGAGGCACACGGGCAGACGATTGCCGGGTCGGACGAGCAACAGGCTGTTGTGCCGCACGCTGCGTCGGCTGATGTTCCAGTGCCGGATGGTCATGAGGAAGAGAAGTTGACGCAGCGGGCGTTGGTGGCGCTGCATGCGTTGTATCCGGAATACAGTGAGACGATTTCGCTCGTTTACGTGGTGGGGCCGGCGGCGCATGTGGTTGGGGTGACGGCGTTGGCGGAATGGATTGGAGTGACGGAAAAGGCGTTGTTTATGCGGATTGAGCGTGCTGAGTCAAAATTCTCGGAAATGTTGGAAAAGACGCGCGACGCGCAGGATTTAGGGCTTTAGCGGGGATTTTTGAGTGAGGGGCGGCTTGACAAGGTGTGGAAAAACTGACATGATTTTCCTATGATCGGGACGAAGTTGTAAAAAGCTTCGGTTTTCGGTGAAGTGGAACCCATGCGCAAGCGTGGGTTTTTGCGTCTCTGAGGGGTACGTTTTAGGGAGGGGCAATGTTTGACCGAACCAATGAGTTGTTGGCGTCGATTGACCATAATCTGCAGATGATTGCGTCGAATTTGAGTGTGATGGTCAAAATCATGGCTGACTATGTCCGGAAGGAAGGTGGCAAAGGGTGTGACACCTCGTACGAACCGAGTCTGTTGCCGGTACCGCCTCGAACGGATATGGATTGTTATATCGGAGGAAGGAAAATCTAAGGCTCGCTTCGGCGGGCCTTTTTGTTGGGTAAGAGTCAATGAAGAAATGGATACTTATAACTGGCTGTAATTGCTGGTTGCTGTGGACGTTGTTGCTAAATCCTGAATTAGGAATCAAGGTGGCGGTATGGATTGGGAAAACCGTTCCTGTAGTCCTTCTTTGTGTTGCTCTGATGGACATAGGAGAAGCTATCGACCGTCGAAAGATCGAGGCAGAACGGTTGAGCTTTTTGGATTGGGCTTATGTTGTCTCAACCGTTGTTTCTTGTGTAGTAGTTGCGCTACAAGGCTTCCCTTGGTTGGAGTTGTGGGTGTTTGAGTTGGGGATGCTTTTTTATATAATCATCTATGCGTTGGTCTATATACGGAATAACGTATTTGTTGATGATTTCCGCTTGCATTTCTTCGGTAAGCTGAAGAAGTGATTTGTCACTAAGCAAGGTGTTGATTCCAACGATAATGCTCAATATTGACGCGACGAACCCCACTGTATGGTAGATGGTTTGAAACTTGGTTTTTAGAGAACTTTGTTGAGATTGTTCCTCACATTTATCCTCTAAAATTGTTTGATATTTTTCGGGGACTTCCCCTTCTAGGGTGTAGACAAATTCCGTAAGAGGCACGTCGTTGTAGGGGGTTAGATCAACTTTTGCCTTAGCGGCTTTCTCAACGATGCGCATCAGTTCGGATGCTTCTCTCCAATCGATTTCAGAGAAAATATTCGCGTATCGGCTAAATTTTTGAGCGGCAGCCACAATCGGCGATTGACTGAGTTGCTGCGCTGTTTTCATCATGGCGGGGGTAATCGTTGTGCTCATTTGTTGAGCTACCATGATGGCCTGCATGAATGCGGGATTGTTGGACATGGCCTGAGTGATCTTCGCGGCTAACTTAATGACTGCAGGGTCTAACTGTGGAAAGTTCATTCCGTTGTAGGAAGGCATAAAGACACCTCGCTGTTTAGATTGTTGTCGGAAACTCCAATGATAAACAGCGATCCGCTCCCCGGCGGCGGTTATCACCGGGACCAATCGCTACCTTAGTGCCGTGACCGTTGGTAACGGCCCAAGGCTTCGGACAGCTGCAGCTGTCCATTTTTATTTGTGGGCCCGCAAGGAAAAAAGGTACTTCCTGGCCCTTTTCTCGTGCGGCGGTGCGAGCCCCGATTTTTCTCTACTGGAAATTCTCCCTAGGGGGGCATAAATGGCTTTGACTCAGGCTCAAATTGCAGAACACATCGGCGTGGATCAATCGCAGGTCTCTCGCTGGATGAAGACCCTGGGAATCGACTGGCGAGAAAAGTCTTTGGATGAGATTCGACTCGCCTACATCAGTCGGCTGCGCGAAACGGCCGCGGGGTTCGCGTCGGTGGACGGCAGTTACGACTTGAACAAGGAACGTGCGCTTTCGGAGCGCGTCGACCGCGAGTTGAAAACGCTGCAGCTCGCAGAAAAGAAGAAGCAGTTGGTCAACGTCGACCAGTTGATGGATGTTTTGGAAAACGTCGTCGTGGCGTTCCGGCAGGAACTCCTCGCCCGCGACGACAAACTGAAAATGGAGCTTGACACCCTGTACGGCACGGACATTGATGTCACGATTCTGAATGATTACACCTACAACGCTCTCAATCATCTGTCTGGATACCTCGCCGGCTATCGAAGCTGTCATGGCGAGACTGGCGCAGATCATGCAGCCCCCGAAGAAAATGGGGACGACGGAGTGGGCGGAGTCGTACCGAGGAATGAGCGCGAAGGCCACGGCGACGCCGGGGCGGTATAACGCGTCGCTCACGCCGTGGGTGCGGGGGATACACGAAGCGCTTGACGACCAGAAGGTTCGGAAAGTAGTCGCCATGAAGTCGGCGCAGGTGGCCTGGACGGACGGCGTGCTGTTGAATTACATCGGACGACGTATCGATATCGACCCCTGTCCGATGATTGTGATGTTCGCCAAGGAAGGGGCGGCCAAGGAATTCAACAACGAAAAGCTGATTCCGATGATCGAGGCGTCGCCGCGGTTGGCCGAAAAGATTCCGGTCTCGAAGAAGCGCAGCAAAGACAACCTCTGGAACTTCAAAAGTTTCCCGGGCGGGTTTCTGAAACTCGTGGGGTCGAATTCGCCGTCGTCCGTGAAATCGACGCCGGCTCCGGTGGTCTGCGTGGAAGAGCCTGATGACTGCAACACGAACGTCAAAGAGCAGGGCGACACGATTACGCTTCTGATCGAACGCACGAAGACCTTCGCCAAGCGCAAGATCATTTACGGCGGCACGCCCACGGTCGAAGGGTTTTCGGCCGTCGAACAGGCCTACAAGGCGTCGGATCAGCGCAAGTTTTTCGTGCCCTGTCCGGACTGCGGTAAAGAGACGGTGCTCGACTGGGCCAATGTCCGGTGGCACGAGGACCCGACGGTGAACAGCGAGGTTTACGGTCACGTGGTTCTTGATTCGGCCTATTACGTTTGTCCGAACTGCGGCTGCATTTGGGACGACGCGAAGAAGAACCGCGCGGTGCGAAAGGGCGTCTGGAAGGCGACGGCCCCGTTTAACGACACAGCGGGGTTCTACATCAACGAACTGTATTCGCCGTTCCCCGGATCCCGGTTCCGGAATCTGTTGGACAAGTTCCTGACGGCCCAATTTGCGCTCGAACAGGGTGATGACTCCAAG
This sequence comes from uncultured Collinsella sp., assembly GCA_900550205.1. Lineage (GTDB taxonomy): Bacteria > Actinomycetota > Coriobacteriia > Coriobacteriales > Coriobacteriaceae > Collinsella. Next base: position 16,760 of record URRJ01000024.1, read on the forward strand.
ATGCGCAGCTTCTACAACTCGCAGCTGGGGAAGCCCTACGCCTTTAAGAGCAGCCTTCCGGATCCGGATAAATTGGCGGAGCGAGCGGAGGAATACGACGAATTCACGGTGCCGGAAGTGGGTTGTGTTCTCACGGCCGGCGTGGACGTCCAGCACGACCGCTTGGCCGTCATCATCCGCGCGTGGTGGAAGGAAGAAGAGTCGTGGCTCGTTTACTGGGGTGAAAGCCACGGCGAGACGATCCTTCCGGAGAAAGGGGCCTGGACGGACTTGGAAGCGCTCCTTACGCGGGAGTTTCCGGGCCCGAACGGTACACGGCTCAAGATTTCGGCGGTGTCGATCGACTCTTCTGACGGTCAAACGAGCGACGCCGTCTACACCTTTGTGCGCCGGCGGCTCGCCCGTCGCTACATGGCGATCAAGGGGTCGTCCGTCAACGACGAAAGTAAGGAAATCTTCTCGCCCCCGAAGGTGTCGGTTGATCAAGACCGCATGCAGAAGGCGCTCAAATACGGCCTGAAGCCCTTCATCGTCGGCACGAGCCGCGCGAAGGACTTGATCCTCGGTGTGGATGAAAAAGGCGGTCGCATCAAGCTGCAGGGACGTGGGCCCGGTCGGATGCATTGGTACAAAGCGGTACGCCCGGACTACTGGGTTCAGATTACGAGCGAAGTGAAGGCCCCCACAAGTCGTAGCGACAAGCGCGTCTGGCAGAAAAAGTCGGGCGTGCGAAACGAAGCGCTCGACTGTGAGGTGTACGCCCTTCACGCGGCCCGCAGTTTGAAGCTGCATTTGTGGTCGCCGGAACGTTGGGACGAAGAGAAGGCTGACCAGCTGCAGATCGATCTG
>URRJ01000025.1 GCA_900550205.1 uncultured Collinsella sp.
AGGACTGTCCGAGCAGGAAACCTTATATCCCGCCCCTCCGGCGCCACACGGGAGCCGCGCACAAGTTATCCCCCGGCATTCAGAAAATCTAAGTGCCAAAAAATAAGATTTTTTGACTCCGTGTTGTATAACCCGCCATTCGTGGGTACCATTCAACGCGTACGCAAACAAAAAGGGTTAACCCGCGCGGCATGACCGCGCGGCCCACAAAGGAGGAAACAAGCATGTCGTCTTTGAAGCCGCTTGCAGATCGCGTCCTGGTCAAGCCCGACGAGGCCGAGCAGAAGACCGCCTCTGGTCTGTACATCGCCAGCAACGCTCAGGAGAAGCCGCAGCGCGGCACCATCGTTGCCGTGGGCGCCGGCAAGGTCAACGACAAGGGTGAGCGCATCCCCATGGACGTCAAGGTTGGCAACGTTGTCATCTACGGTAAGTTCGGTGGCAACGAGGTCAAGGTCGACGGCGAGAAGTATCTGCTGATGCGCGCCGACGACATCTACGCTGTCGTCGAGGCCTAGTCTCGTCAGAATCTCTGATTCGTCTTTGAGCGCGCCCGCCGCATAGGACTCGGAAGCGGCGACGCGAGTCACATTTCTTTTGGAGGATTACCCACTATGGCAAAGAACATTACGTTCAACACCGATGCCCGCGCTAAGCTCGCCAAGGGCGTCAACACCCTGGCCGACGCCGTTACCGTCACTATGGGCCCCAAGGGCCGCTACGTTGCGCTGCAGCGCACGTTCGGTGCCCCGACCATCACCAACGACGGCGTTTCCGTCGCTAAGGAGATCGAGCTCGAGGACAACATCGAGAACATGGGCGCCCAGCTGGTGAAGGAGGTCGCCACCAAGACCAACGACACCGTGGGTGACGGCACCACCACCGCAACCCTGCTCGCCCAGGCCATCGTCAACGACGGCTTGCGCAACGTCGCCGCTGGCGCCAACCCGCTGGCCATCCGTCGCGGCATCGACAAGGCCGTCAACGCCGCCGTCGCCGAGATGAAGAAGCAGGCCAAGCCGGTCGAGACCAAGGAGCAGATTGCTTCTGTCGGTACCATTTCTGCCGGTGACCCCGAGGTCGGCGAGAAGATCGCCGAGGCCATGGAGGTCGTGGGCAAGGACGGCGTCATCACCGTCGAGGATTCCCAGACGTTCGACATCACCATCGACACCGTCGAGGGCATGCAGTTCGACAAGGGTTACGTCTCCGCTTACTTCGTCACGGACAACGACCGCATGGAGGCCGTGATGAAGGATCCGTACATCCTCATCACCGACCAGAAGATCTCCAGCGTTCAGGACATCATGCCCGTTCTCGAGGCTGTCCAGCGCGCTGGCCGTGGCCTGCTCATCATCGCTGAGGACATCGACGGCGAGGCTCTGCCCACCCTCGTCCTCAACAAGATCCGCGGCGCCCTCAACGTCTGCGCCGTCAAGGCTCCGGGCTACGGCGATCGCCGCAAGCGCATCCTCGAGGACATCGCTGTCCTCACCGGTGGTCAGGCTGCTCTGGATGAGCTGGGCGTGAAGGTCGCTGACATCACCGCCGATATGCTCGGTACCGCTAAGTCCGTCACCATCTCCAAGGACAACACCGTCGTCGTCGGCGGCGCTGGCTCCAAGGAGGCCATCGACGCCCGTATCGCTCAGATCAAGGGTGAGATGGAGAACACCACCTCTGACTTCGACCGCGAGAAGCTCCAGGAGCGCCTGGCCAAGCTTTCCGGTGGCGTTGCCGTCATCAAGGTCGGCGCTGCTACCGAGTCCGAGCTCAAGGAGATCAAGCATCGCGTCGAGGACGCCCTGCAGGCTACCCGCGCTGCTGTCGAGGAGGGCATTGTCGCTGGCGGCGGCGTCGCCTTCATGGACGCTGCTCCTGCGCTCGACGCTGTCGAGATCGACGACCCCGAGGAGAAGATCGGCGTCGACATCGTCAAGAAGGCTCTGACCGCTCCGGTCGCCACCATCGCCAAGAACGCTGGCTTTGAGGGCGCTGTCGTGGTCGACAAGGTTGCCGAGCTGCCCGCTGGCCAGGGTCTCAACTCTGCCAACGGCGAGTGGGGCGATATGATCGAGATGGGCGTCCTCGACCCCGTCAAGGTCAGCCGCGTCACCCTGCAGAACGCTGCTTCTGTCGCCAGCCTGATCCTCATCACCGAGGCCACCGTCTCCGATGTGCCCAAGAACACTCAGCTTGAGGATGCTATCGCTGCTGCTACCGCTGGTCAGCAGGGCGGCGGTATGTACTAAGGCCGACAAGGTCTAGAACTCCCACCGGGAATCCGGGGGCGGGACGGGGTTTCTCTCCGGAACATTCCGCAGGACGCAAAGAGGCTCCGCAGCGCGAAGCGCGATGCGGAGCCTCTTTGCATGTCCGAGGACGTTTTGGAAAGTAACCCAAAGCGGCCCGGCGATCCTGCGGGAGTTAAACCCCTTTAGAACTTGTCGTGGAAGGTACGCGAAATGACCTCGTCCTGCTGCTCCTTGGTGAGCGTGTGGAAGTTCACGGCATAGCCGGAAACGCGGATGGTCAGCTGCGGGTACTTCTCGGGGTGAGCCTGAGCGTCAAGCAGCGTCTCACGGTTGAAGACGTTGATGTTCAGGTGGTGGCCACCCTTCTCGGCGTAAGCGTCGAGCATGTGGACCAGGTTATCGGCCTGAGTCTCGGAAACTTCAGAAACCTTCATAATGTGTCTCCTTCGATCGATAGGCGCCGGCCGAAACCGGCGCGCTAATCAGTAATCGTTATTGTTAGTATAGCACTAACAATAGTTACTCGCCCAGCTGATCAAGGTCGATATCGCCAAAGAACACCTGGTCCTCCTTGCCGAGCGCACCCGGGATGATGGAGAAGGTGTTGGAGATGCCGTCCTGAGCATCGCGGAACGGGAGCTTGGAAACCGAAGACAGCGAAGCGATGGCGCCGTGGCTATCGCGCTTGTGCATGGGGTTAGCACCCGGGGCGAACGGCTGGCCAGCCTTGCGGCCGTCGGGCGTGGAGCCGGTCTTCTTACCGTACACGACGTTGGAGGTAATGGTCAGAACCGAGGTCGTGGGCACGGAATTGCGGTAGGTGTCGTTCATGCGGATGTACTCCATGAACTGGTGCACAACGTCGTGAGCGATCTGGTCGACGCGGTCGTCGTCATTACCGTACTTGGGGAACTCGCCCTCGGTCTCGAAGTCGACGATGATGCCGTTCTCATCACGGACGGGGTGGACCTTAGCGTACTTGATGGCGGACAGGGAGTCAGCCACGACGGAAAGGCCAGCGATGCCCGTAGCGAACCAGCGGTGCACGTGCTTGTCGTGCAGAGCCATCTGGATGCGCTCGTAGCAATACTTGTCGTGCATGTAGTGAATGATGTTCAGCGAGTTAACGTACACGCCAGCAAGCCACTTCATCATGTCGTTGTACTTGGCCACAACGTCGTCGTAATCGAGCGTATCGCCCTCGACGGCGCGATACTTGGGGCCGACCTGCTTCTTGGAGACCTCGTCAACACCGCCGTTGAGTGCGTACAGCAGGCACTTGGCCAGGTTGGCGCGGGCGCCGAAGAACTGCATCTCCTTGCCAATGCGCATGGAGGACACGCAGCAGGCGATGCCGTAGTCGTCGCCGTGGTAAACGCGCATGAGGTCGTCGTTCTCGTACTGAATCGAGGAGCTGGCGACAGAAGTCTTGGCGCAGAACTTCTTGAAGTTCTCGGGCAGACGGGTCGACCACAGAACGGTCATGTTGGGCTCGGGGCTGGTGCCCATGTTCTCGAGCGTGTGCAAGTAGCGGTAGCTCATCTTGGTAACGAGCGTACGGCCGTCAACACCCATGCCGCCGATGGACTCGGTGACCCACTGCGGATCGCCGGTAAACAGGGCCTGGTACTCGGGGGTACGGGCAAACTTGACCATGCGGAGCTTCATGATGAAGTGATCCACGAACTCCTGGATCTGCTCCTCGGTGAAGGTACCGTTGGCAAGGTCGCGCTCAGCGTAGATGTCGATGAACGTAGAGGTACGGCCGATGGACATAGCGGCGCCGTTCTGCTCCTTGACGGCAGCGAGGTAGGCGAAGTACATCCACTGGATGGCCTCCTGCGTGTTGGTAGCAGGGTTGGAAATATCGAAACCATAGGTCTCGGCCATCATCTTGAGCTCGCCAAGGGCGCGGATCTGCTCCTGCAGCTCCTCGCGATCGCGGATGTTGTCGGCGGTCATGACCGTCGGGGTGGAAGCCTTCTGGGCCTCCTTGTCCTTGATCAGGTAGTCGACGCCGTACAGGGCAACACGACGGTAGTCGCCGATGATGCGGCCGCGGCCATAGCCATCGGGCAGACCGGTGATGATGTGAGCCGAGCGGCAAGCACGCATCTCGGGGGTGTAGACATCGAAGACGCCAGCGTTGTGGGTCTTGCGCTCGAAGGTGTAGCGCTCGACAACGTTCTCGTCGACCTTGTAGCCGTGCTGGCTGGCAGCCTGGCAAGCGATGCGGATACCACCGTTGACGTGCAGCGCGCGCTTGAGCGGCTTGTCGGTCTGGAGGCCGACGATGGTCTCCTTCTCGCGGTGGGCGTTATCGATGTAGCCAGCGGGGTGGCTCACGATACCCGTGACGGTCTTGGTGTCCATATCGAGGACACCGCCCTGCTCGCGCTCCTTAAGCAGCAGGTCGAGAACCTCGCCCCACAGCTCCTTGGTACGCTCGGTCGGACCTACGAGGAACGACTCGTCGCCCTCGTAGGGGGTGTAGTTCTTCTGGATGAAGTCTCGGACGTCAACCTCTCCCGTCCAGATGCCTTCCTTGAAGCCTTCCCATGCCTCCTGCATTGTGTAACCACGCTCCTAGTTACGTGTAATGCGGCGCTCTCTCACACCGCTGCTTATTGAATTCTTGAATTATCGGCTTGCACTACCGGCTTCTTCCGTTCTTCACCACACGTTGGTACAGGGAAAAACGTTTGTCCACCTTGGAACTGCAACCCAAAACCCAAGATTTCACCCGTTTGAGAAGGATAACATAGCTACCCCCTTCATCAGGGCTGTTATATGTTTCTTTTTTTATACCATTAGGGCGTTTTTAACAAATCCGCAGGAAATGCGAGCGCGAACAACTACCGTTCACCGATTTGTTTGGTATTTTTCCTTGCCTTTGTACGACGTTCACTCTAGCTGTTATGCCAGCTTTAGCAGGGTAAAGTGCCTCTGAGTAGGCTTTGGGACATGCCTAACGATCTGCCCCAAACTTTACTGGCACCGACGGTGTACGGAGGTCGCCTAAAGGTAGTTTTCTAGGCATGTCCCAAAATCTACCGTATATGGCGCGCGTGCAGGGGTATCATCTTTCACCGAAAATAGTTTCTAGTGTTAGGGGTTTTCGGTGGAAGATACCGATTTCCATGAGCTTGGGAGTCAGCTCCTTACCGAGTTTGGCGGCATTCACCAGCGCGTTTCGCGCTTTGTGGACAAAGCTCTCAGCGGCGAGATGGCTGTCATGCGCGCCCTTATGCTCGCTGGCGGTTCGCTCACGCCGAGCGAACTCGCTGATCGCGCCTGGGTCTCGAACGCCCGCATTGCCAATATCCTACGCGCTCTCGAAGCCAAGGGCTGGGTTGAGCGTGAGCACTCAAAGACCGACCGTCGTCGCGTACACGTCATAGTGACCGACAAGGGATTCCAGGATCTCGAAATCAAACGCCGGGAATTCGAGGACCGCACCGCGGCTTTCCTCGAACAGCTCGGCGAAACAGATACCCAAGAGATGGTGCGTCTTCTAAGGCGTGCCAACGAAATTATCGACCACAATCAAGAAAGGAGAGATGCCGAGTGAGGATTCTCAAGCTCTTTAAAAAGCATGTCCTGGCACTGTTCGCAGCTATCGTACTTATCGTAATCAGCTGCAACGCCGATCTGGCGCTGCCTACCTATATGAGCGACATCGTCGACGTGGGCGTGCAGCAAGGCGGCATCGCCTCGCCCGTGCCCGACACCATTCGCGCCGAATCGCTCGACGACCTCGAACTCTTTATGAGCGCCAAGGACGCCAAAGCTGTGGAGGCCGTGTTTAGTAAGGCGGACAATAACGGCATTCGAACGTACAAGGGCACCGAGGAGGAGCGCGGCGACGGCGACAAGATTGCCGACATCATGAGCCTGCCTGAGACCGTCGTGCTCGCCTTCAACCAGGGCATTGACGCCGACTCCATGGGCGACATGACCGGCGCATCCACCGAGGCAAGCGATGGCGGCGCCGCTCAGGCCATGCCCACCCCCGAGCAGATGGCAGCGATGACGCCCGAGCAGCTCGCCGAGATGCAGCAGAAGGCCGCAGCCGCGCAGAGCATGCAAAAGCAGATCGACGCCGACGGCGGTAAGATCACCATGAAGAGCCTGCGCCTAGGCGTTGAAGGCGGTCTTATCGATCAGGGCAAGCTCGTCGAGGGCGCCAACGATATGGCTGACAAAATGGGCTCCATGTCGGGCTCCATCGTCACCCAGCGCGCCGTGAGCTACGTGCAGGACGAGTACAAGGCACAGGGCATCGACCCCGCTGACGTGCAGAACGCCTACCTGGGCCGCATGGCGACCACGATGTTTGGTCTGTGTCTGGTGTCGCTGGTCGCCACCATCCTGACCGGCGCCGTGGCTTCGCGCACCGCCTGCTCCATCGCCCGCGACCTGCGCCGCGAGACCTTCAACAAGGTTATGCACTTCTCGCCGGCCGAGGTGGGCAAGTTTAGCCAGGCCTCGCTCATCACCCGCTGCACCAACGATATTCAGCAGATCCAGATGGCCGCAACCCTGTTTATCCGCATGTGCCTGATGGCTCCCGTCATGGGCATCGTCGCCGTCATGCGCGTCCTGGCCAACCATACCGGCCTGGAGTGGACCATCGCTGTGGCCATCATCGCGGTTTCGGCTGTCGTCGGCGTGCTCATGGGCCTCACCATGCCCAAGTTCAAAAAGATGCAGAGCTTTGTTGACCGCGTGAACCTTACCGCCCGTGAGCTGCTCGACGGCCTTATGCCCATCCGCTCGTTCAACCGCGAGGAGCATGAGCTCGAACGTTTTGACAAGGCATCACTCGACCTGATGACCACGCAGCTCTACACCAACCGCGCCATGAGCTTTATGATGCCGCTCATGATGCTCGTCATGAACTGCATCACCGTACTTATCGTCTGGTTTGGCGCGCAGGGCGTGTCCGACGGCGTGATGCAGGTCGGCAACATGATGGCGTTTATCTCCTACACCATGCAGATCGTCATGGCGTTTATGATCCTCACCATGGTTTCGGTTATCCTGCCCCGCGCCGAGGTCGCAGCCGAGCGCGTGGAAGAGGTCATCACTTGCCCCACCAGCATCAACGACCCTGTCTCGCCCAAACTGCCCGCGGCCAGCGCGCCGCGCGGTGAGCTCACCTTCCGCGACGTGAGCTTCCAGTATCCCGATGCCCGCGCCGACGTCATCAGCGGCGTAAACTTCACCACGCACGCCGGTCAGATGCTCGGCATCATTGGTTCCACGGGCTCGGGCAAGTCCACACTTGTGCAGCTGATTCCGCGCCTGTACGACGTCACGGGCGGCAGCATTTCGCTCGACGGCATCGATGTGCGCGATATGACCCTTTCCGAGCTACGCCGCCGCATTGGCTATATCCCGCAGCAGGGTCGCCTGTTCTCGGGCACCGTCGAGAGCAACCTTAAGTTTGCCGGCGACATGGTGAGTGACGAGGATATGCGCCAGGCAGCACACGTCGCCCAGGCGGAGGACTTTATCGCCGAGCGCGAGGACGGGTACGACTCCCCCATCAGCCAGGGTGGCTCCAATGTTTCGGGCGGTCAGCGCCAGCGTCTGGCCATCGCCCGCGCGTTGGCCAAAAAGCCCGAGGTCGTGGTGTTCGATGATTCGTTTAGCGCCCTCGACTACAAGACCGACGCGCGCCTGCGCGAAGAGCTGGCCAAAAACGTCACCGACGCCGCGCTCGTGGTCGTGGCCCAGCGCATCGCGACCATCATGCACGCCGACCAGATCATCGTGCTCGACGACGGCCACGTAGTGGGCACCGGCACGCACGAGGAGCTGCTGCGCAGCTGCCCGGCGTACCTGGAGATCGCACAGTCACAGCTTTCCGCCGAGGAGCTGGGGCTTACCCAAGAAGAAATTGCAGCCGTCATGGAAGGAGGCGAGCGCTAATGGCAGACGAGACCAAGACTCAGATTCCCAAGCCCACCCGCCAGCGTGGTCCCATGGGCCGCATGGGCGGCATGCGTCGCGGCGAAAAGGCCAAGGACTTTAAGGGCACCATGAGGCAGCTGCTCGGCTATATCGGCCAGCACAAGATTGCCGTGTTTGCCGCCGTCGCCTTTGCCGTGTGCTCGGTCATCTTTAACATTGTGGGACCCAAGGTGCTCGGCCAGGTTACGACCAAGCTGTTCGAAGGCCTGGTTGCCAAAGTCAACGGTACCGGCGATGTCGACTTTAACTGGATCGCCAAGACGCTCGGCTTTTTGCTCTGCCTGTACCTGGCGAGCTCTATCTGCAGCCTCATCCAGGGCTGGCTCATGACCGGCGTCACGCAAAAGATCTGCTACCGCATGCGCAAGGAGATCGCCGCCAAGATTGCCGTCGTGCCGATGAGCTACTTTAACGGTCACAGCAAGGGCGATGTGCTCAGCCGCATCACCAACGACGTCGATACGCTCGGCCAGTCGCTCAACCAGAGCGTGACGCAGCTCATCACGTCGGTGACGCAGATTATCGGCGTGCTCGTCATGATGCTTTCGATCAGCCTGCCGCTTACCGGCGTCACCGTGCTCACGCTGCCGGCCGCCGCGATTATCTTGACCGTAATGATTCACTTCTCGCAGCCGTACTTCCGCGAGCAACAGCAGGTTCTGGGCGCCGTCAACGGCATTATCGAGGAGGACTTTGCCGGCCAGAACGTCATTCAGGTGTTCGACCGCGCCGAGGCCTCGATCGAAGAGTTCGACCGTCAAAACGACCGTCTCTTTATTAGTGGCTGGCGCTCGCAGTTCCTGTCGGGCCTGATGATGCCGCTTATGAGCCTGGTGGGCAACATGGGCTACGTGGGCGTCGTCGTGGTGGGCGCACAGCTCGCGCTGACCGGCAATGCCACGCCCGGCGACATCCAGAGCTTTATCCAGTACGTTCGCAACTTTACGCAGCCCGTGCAGCAACTGGGCAACGTGAGCAACACGATGCAGTCGATGGCTGCCGCCACCGAGCGCGTCTTTGAGTTCCTGGCCGCGCCCGAGGAGGAGCAGAAGGCCGACGCGCAGATTCCCGAAAAGCGCCCCGGCCACGTGGAGTTTGACCATGTCAAGTTTGGCTACACGCCCGACAAGACCATCATCCACGACTTTAGCTGCGAGGCGCAGCCCGGCCAGACCATCGCCATCGTCGGTCCCACCGGCGCCGGCAAGACCACGCTCATCAAGCTGCTGCAGCGCTTCTACGATGTGGACGGCGGTTCGCTGCGCGTCGAGGGTGTCGACGTGCGAGACTGGGACCGCGCGGCGCTGCGCGGCGAGTTTGCCATGGTGCTGCAGGACACCTGGCTGTTTAACGGTACCATCCGCGAGAACATCCGCTACGGACGCCCCGATGCGACCGACGCCGAGGTTGAGGCCGCTGCGCGCGCCGCACGATGCGACCACTTTATCCATACGCTCGCCGGCGGCTACGACTTTATGATCAACGAGGAGGGCACTAACCTGTCGCAGGGTCAGCGCCAGCTCGTGACCATCGCCCGTGCCATTTTGGCCGACCGCCCGGCGCTGATTCTGGACGAGGCGACCTCCAACGTCGATACCCGCACCGAGGAGCTCATCCAGCGCGCCATGGATGCGCTGATGCAGGGCCGTACCAGCTTTGTTATCGCGCACCGCCTGTCCACGATCCGCAACGCCGACGTAATCTTGGTGATCCGCGACGGCGACATCGTCGAGAAGGGCACACACGACGAGCTGCTCGCCCAAGGAGGCTTCTACGCCGACCTGTACAACTCGCAGTTCGACGAGGCGGCGTAGATTCGGCCGCAGGGAACGAATGACGCCCGAGAACGGGGGCGCAGGACAACCTGCGCCCCCGCTTTTATTTTGCGGCCCTCGAACCGCCTCCCCCTGGGACCTGATTGACAGCCCCTTCCAAGCAACGTGGCATCATTCCATTCCAGGTCCAGCTGACGTTTCCCCAGATAAAACCTGCCAAAATAAACCTGTCCTTTTTGGCAGGTTTCGGGGTGACAAGGGCTTGCACTTTAGCGTGCGACAGCGGATAATGCCGAGCATTCGACAATCCGCTTATTGCTCTTTCTGTAGATTGAGGAGGCCCCTATGGCCATGGAATTCAAACGCAGGCTGCCGATCCCCATGGAGATCCGCGAGGAAATGCCGCTTTCAGCCGAGCTTACCGCCAAAAAGCAGGCATTTGACGCCGAGGTCGCCAAAGTCTTCACCGGCGAGGACGCACGCAAGGTGCTCATCATCGGCCCGTGCTCTGCCGACCGCGAGGACTCGGTACTTGAGTACATGAATCGTCTGGCCAAGACCGCCGAGGAGGTCAAGGACAAGCTCGTCATCATTCCGCGCGTCTACACCAATAAGCCGCGTACCAAGGGCACCGGTTACAAGGGCCTGCTGCACAACCCCAACCCCGAGGCTCCCGACGACCTACTCGAGGGCGTCAAGGCCATCCGCCATATGCACCTGCGCGTTATTGAGGAAACGGGCTTCTTTACCGCCGACGAGATGCTTTATCCGTCCAACTACCAGTACCTCGTTGACCTGCTGAGCTATGTTGCCGTGGGCGCACGCTCGGTCGAGAACCAGGAGCATCGCCTGGTGTCGAGCGGCATTTCGGTGCCCGTCGGCATGAAGAATCCCACTGCCGGCTCTACCACCGTTATGCTCAACTCCATTTACGCCGCGCAGGCGCACCAGAGCTTCATCTTCCGCAACTGGGAGGTCGAGTGCGACGGCAACCCGCTTGCGCACGCTGTCATGCGCGGCTACATCGGCCTCGACGGTCGCACCTACCCCAATTACCACTACGAGCACCTGGAGCGCCTGGCCGAGCGCTATACCGAGCACGCCGGCTATGCCAATCCGGCAGCGGTCATCGACTGCAACCACGACAACTCGGGCAAGCGTCCGCTGGAGCAGTATCGCATTTGCAAGGAGGTGCTCGACAGCTGCCGCCGCAACGAGTCAATCTCCAAGCTGGTCAAGGGCTTTATGATCGAGTCCTACCTGGAGGATGGCAACCAGCCGGTCGACGGCGGCGTCTTTGGTAAGTCGATCACCGACCCGTGCCTGGGCTGGGAAAAGACCGACTACCTCATCCACGAGATCGCGGAACGTATTTAGTTACGCGGTTTTACCAAGCCGCGTAACGACTCGACGCTGCAAACCCGCCAGAACGGCAATCTGCCTTTCAGCTTCGACGGCATTGACCAAAAGGTCAATGCCGCCTCGCTTCAAGGCACCTTGCTCGCTCTGGCGGGTTTTCGCTGACGTTTTTCGACCTGCATCGTTGCCAGGGTTGGCACCAATGACTAATGCGGTAACAAGCTACGTCAGTCCGCTTGACCGGCTGGGTTTCTGAGGTGCGGCAGATTCCCGTGAAAGAGGTGCGCCGCGTACTTTGGGTACGCAAGCGACGAATGAACGGGAAGGTGCCGTGCCTCGGGAAGACAGACAGTTACGCCGAGGGTTCCTGCTGCGTAATGCAGTGGATATTTCCACCGCCGAAGACGACCTGCTCGGACTGAACGCCGACGCACTTGTAGACGCCCTCGCCCCAGACCTCGTCGTAGATCTTCTGGAGCGTGTCAACGGCAAGCTGGTCGTTCTCGTCGCCGTACTGCGGGACGATAACGCCGTGGTTGGTGACCAGGTAGTTCATGTAGGAGGCGATCAGCGGCTCATCGGCGACGCGCGGCTCGGCGTTCTCGTCGGCGTCGATGGTGTCGCAGGAAGTCTGGTCCATGAACAGCGGGTTCACGGGCATGCAGAGCTTGTAGACCTTCATCTTGCGGCCCTTGGCGTCAACGGCGTTGGAGAGGGTCTCGTAGATGGCGTGGCACTGCTCGTAGAACGGATACTCGGGATCGTCAGTCCAGATGCAGGCCATGACGCCCGGAGCGATGAATGTGGCGACATCATCGATGTGACCGTTGGTCTCCTCGGGGTCGATGCCCTCCTTGACCCAGATGACCTTCTCGACACCCAGGTAATCCTTGAGGTGCTCGTCCATATAGGCGCGAAGTTCCTCGCTCCAGGGCTCGAACTTCCTCTTGAACTTGGGCCAGATGGACTCGGAATCCTCTTCCTCCTCCAGAACCGCAGAGCAGGTGCGGCCCGGGGAAAGCAGGCACTGGTCGGTCACGACCACGGTGCCCTCGCCGTCGACGGTGATGGAACCGCCCTCGAGGATCATGTCATCGGGACGATAACGACGACAGCCGGAAAGCTCAGCCATCTTAAGGGCGATCTGCTCGTCCTTGTCCCACGGGAAGTACAGGCCGTCGACAAGACCGCCATAAGCGTTGAAGTGCCAGTGGTTGGCGCGCTTATCGCCCTTGCCGTTGATAACAAAAGTGGCAGCGGTGTCGCGGAACCAAGCGTCGTCGGTGGTCATCTCGATAACGGTAACGTTCTCGTCTTCCTCAAAGACGGCCTTGCAGTTGGCGTAGTCGGCCTGATTGACGCATATGGTAACCGGAGTGAACTCGGCAATAGCGCGAGCGATGGCGGCATACTGCTTCTGAGCCGGCTTGGCGCCATGGGCCCAGGTATCGGTGCGATGGGGCCAGCCCATCCACACGCGATCCTGCGGAGCGAACTCAGCAGGCATAAAGTAGCCGTCGGCCTTAGGGGTGGACTCGGACTCGGTGATCGTACGCATAAGATTTCCTCCAAATCGAACGATCGCTTGCTGCAGGCGGGTTACCCGCAGCCTAAAACCAAGAGGTGGCGGACGCCCGTTCCCCGGCAAAGGTCGGGGCGCCCGGCGCCGGTTTTCACGGAGTCGCACCGGCAAGCGACGACGTAACCTGGCGCGCGGAGACAAAACGCACGAAGGATACGGAAGAGAGATTGGGGCGGGCGGTGGTTACCAGAGCTATCGTTCACACCCACCCCGGGGAATGGTCAAGTAGCGAGGAGGGTTGGAGCCCCGAATCCGGGTGCTCTAGTCCCCTTCGGCCTCGGCGGCCTCCTCAGCGAGACGCTGAGCAGCCAGCTCGGGGGTGAGACCCTTGTACTCGGTCTCGCGACCCTTAGCACTGACGACGCGGACAACCTCGCCAATAAGCAAAAGCACGATGAAGATAACGATCATCGGGACCTTATCGCCAATCTCATCGACAGAGAACGGAATCAGCGTTGCAACGATAGCCAGAATCAGCTCGATGCAGGGAATAGCCAGCATGACCTTCATCATGGCACCCTTAAACGGGAACGTGAAGATGCGCTCGCGGTTCGGGTCGTTCTTGCGAAGGTTGAGGAACGCCGGGAACATCGGGATATAAGTGAGCAGCAGAAAGACGACGGAGGTGCCGAAGAGCATCCAGAAAACACCGTTGGAGATGGCGTCAATGGGAACCAGCTGCAGGCACAGCACCAGGGAGGCAACGATGGCGTTGACCAGGTTGGCGCCGTTGGGCATATCGTCATCCGAGATCATCGAGGCAAAGACCTTGGGCATGTTGCCGTGCTCGGCAGCGTAGCGAGCAACGGAGTTGACACCAAAGGACCAAGCAGCCATGTTGGCAAACAGGGTGATCAGGAAGGCAATGCAGATGACCTTGAAGATCATGGAGTCGCCCACCATGGTCTGGACAGCATAGATCATGCCGTAGTCGGGATCGATGGAATCGGCCGGCACCGCAGCGCCGATGCCAAAGCCAGCGAACAGATAGATCACGGCGATAGACAGGCCGCCGACGATGATAGCCTTGGGGATATCGCGAGCGGGATCGGCCATATCGTCGGTCATGGTGCAGATGACCTCGAAGCCCATGAAGTTAAAGATGATGATCGACAGGTAGCCGAGAGCGTTGGTGTTGGTAAGCTCGGGCAGGAAGGTGGCAGCGGACATGTCGTTCGCAAAACCGTTCTCCATGGCATACCAAATGCCCAGAGCGCCGACGATAACGGCAACGGCGACCTTGACGATGGCGCCGCCGTTCAGGACCCACTCGGAGTCGGCCGCCTTGGAGCGGCCCATGAGGTAGACGATCCACACAAAGGCAAGATCGATACCCAACTTGGCGATCAGATTGAACTCGACGCCAAAGACCATGCCCAGAATGTCGGGGAACATGGTAGCCAGCGAGGCGATCCACAGCGGGTAGTTAACCCAGTAGTAGTACGAGATGCGGGCGCCCCACTTGTCGCCCAGGCCATCACGTACCCAGTCGTAAATGCCGCCCTCGCCGTCATAGGTGGTGCCGAGCTCGGCAACGACCATGCCATAAGGGAGCAGGAAGGTCAGGATCAGGAAGATCCACCAGAAGAACTGCTGGTTGCCAATGGCAGCAGCGGGAGCGGCGGCCTCGCAAACGAAGACGACGCAGATGATGGTCGAAATGACCGTCAAGAAGGAAAGCTTCTTCTTTCCGTCGCTCATGATGAGCTCCTTCGCTCAGTCTTGGACAAATCGAGACCCTTAAGATATTAAGACAATTGCCAAGCCTCGGTGAGCGGGCGACAGGAGACGAGCATCCGCCGCCCGCAAACGCGCTTCTACGATGAAGTTACGCGGTTATGCCAAACCGCGTAACGGCTCGACGCTGCAAGCGCCCCTAGGCGGCAATCTGACGTTCAATCGTCGGTCGCGTACCGAAGTACGCTTCCCTCCTCTTTCACGTCACCTTGCTCGTCTAGGGGCGCTTTCGCTGACTTATGCTCAACCTGCGATTGTTTTGCTTTGAGTCGGCTATTCGCTGTAACGGGTGGCGATGGCAGCTTGCACCATGCCGGCGCTCATGAGGTAGGTCACCAGGAAGTATCCGCCATAGGCTGCCAGGAAGATTGCACAGGTGAGGCCCACGGTGCCGCCGATGCTCATATTTCCGAATATGCTCACCAGCTCGATGATCACCTTAAGTGCCACAAAGGAGTGCGCCAGGCCCACTGCCAGCGGGAACAAGAAGAATACCGCTTGCTGCGCCATCACCGAATGGCGAATCTGGCGGTCGTCGCAGCCGATCTGTGCCAGCACACGATAGCTGCGGCTGCCGTCGGCCACGTTGGAGAGTTGCTGGATCGACAGAATCGCCGCGCATGCAACGACCAAAACAAAGCCGATGTAGATGGCTAGGTAACTAATAAGACCGTTCATTTGCGCTGCTTGTGTGTACATCTCGGAGCGTGTGATAAAGATTCCCCACGACCCCGGCTCTTTGCCGTCAACGAGCAGATTGTCGAGCAGAGTGTATTTAATGCTCTCGTCTGCCTCGGTCGTATCCATCCCCTGTTTGTAGTTAACGAGCAGGCTACTGGAATACGGCTGCAGATTAAGCTGGGACAACAGCTCGTCGGCAACGACGACGGTACCCGGATTACTGCCCATCGCCGAGTTGGCGATGGCCGCCGTATCTTCGTCCGACTTATCGGTTGCGGGCTTGAGCGTATGCCCGCCCAAGGTAAGGGCATGGCCGCCAGCCATATACTTGGTGTACAGGTCGACCAGCTCGCCGCCCATATCACATGTGAGCAGATACTGGTCGTGACCGATGTGCACCGGCTCCTCGCCCATCATCTGACGCAGTTTGTTGTACTGGCTCGCCGGCGTCACAAACAGACCCATCGTATCGGCATTGCTACCCCCGAACGCCTTGGGAAGCTTTTCGCCCATGATCTTGCACATCTCACTTGGGGTCACCGAAGGATTCGAGCCGCCAAATGGGTAACTCAGATACGAATCGATCTGCACATGCTCACCGGCAACATCGGCGATATCGACCTTCTTGCCGGTCTCGTCGTTGTTGTCCGCCGACTTGCCCTTGCCGTGCCATGCAGGGTACAAATCGACCGTTGTATCGGCCAACACCATGCGATCGACCTCAGACGGATTGGCATACCCTTTGTACCCTTTGTAGTAGTCGAGCGTATCGGGCGTGTAATAGACATACGTCTGAGACACGTCAACAGGGTTATAGCGCTCCAGGTTTTCATTCATCACGTTGGCAATTGACATACCGCACGTCACCGAGGTGATGGCCAAAAACAGGAGCATCGCGATGACGCCCATCGAAAAGCACACCGTGTTGACCTTGGCCGCAAGCTGGCGCACGGTAAACATGTTGAGGCCGCGCCAATACACGCCGCGCAGGCTCTGCAGCAGCTTGATGAGCATGCCCGAGAGTCCCCAGAACAGGGCAAAGGTGCCCACGGTAACCATAGCGGTCGTAATACCAAACTGGTTCATGGCCTCTTGCAGCTTGCTGTCCGTCGCGGTTAGCGGGAACCCATCACGTAGCAGACGGTAATAGGCCACGCCCACCAGCACCGCGCCCACGGCAAAGATGGCAATCGCGATCCAGGGGTTGCGTGTCTTGATGCTCTCGTTGCGACGCTCGGCACCCATAAGCTCGATGAGTTTGGTACGACGCACGGCGCGGAGGTTCAGCAGTAGCGTGAGCACAAACATTACGAGCATGCAGACAAGGGTCAGATTGAACGCATGCATCGAGAAAAAGAAGTGGAAATTGGCGATCTGTGTCTTAAAGAGCGAGGCCGTAAAGAACGTCATGAGCTGGGAGAGTCCCACACCCAGCACAATGCCGGCGACAAAGGCCACCACCGAGACAATCACCGTCTCGAGCGCCATGATCGTGGCGACGCGCCCGCGCCCCATGCCGAGCACCTGGTACAGGCCAAACTCCTTCTTGCGGCGTTTCATGATGAAGTTATTGGCATACACCATCAAAAAGGCCATGACACCGGCCAAAAAGTACGTCAGGTCGCCGAGCATGCTGCCCATTACCTGCGCCAAGCCCTTTTCATCGATTCCGGCGATGTCGACCTGCATCGAGATGGTGTTAAAGGCATAGAAGACCGTGACGCCCAGGGTGAGCGTCAAAAGGTAGACGAGGTAGTCGCGGCCGGCACGGCGGACGTTGCCCCAAGCGAGTTTACAGAGCATCGGAGCCCTCACCGCCCATCATGGCAACGACCTCCATAATGCGGTCGAAGAACTCTCGGCGGTCGGTGTCGCCGCGGCGCAACTCGGTGAAGATCTTGCCGTCGCGAATAAACAGTACACGGCTCGTGTAGCTGGCGGCAAAACTGTCGTGCGTAACCATGAGCACCGTGGCGCGCAGGCGGCGGTTGAGGGCCTCCAGGCTCTCGAGCAGCAGGCGAGCGCTCTTGGAATCGAGGGCGCCGGTGGGCTCGTCGGCCATGATCATGGTGGGGTCGGTGACGAGCGCGCG